>CAYYHY010000249.1:0-3956 GCA_964471855.1 uncultured Oscillospiraceae bacterium
AAGCACGTTCACAATCAGCGATGTGCAGGTTGAGGAAGTGGACCTGGTCCCGACAGTGCTCGAAGCAGGAATAAGAGGCACTGCTGATTCCACCACCCAGAAGGGCTATCACAACGACCTCACCAGGGAAGAAGACTCCGTAACCGTAAACATCACCGAAACACCGGCCGAGGGGGCCGAAGCCTGGAAGAACAAGGTGTTCATCGACACCGGCGTGGATCCTGGCAGGGGCGAATCCTACCGGGTCATGTTCGATGTCGCAGCGAAGCAGGACATGGACTTCGAGACCTGCTACAACCGCGGCGACACCGAGAAGGGATTCGATGCGGTTTACGGTCTCCATGCAGCCGCCGGCACCGTCAAGAGAGTTGAAAAGGTCTTTACAGCGGAAGAATCCGGCAGGCTCAACATTCAGCTGTCCCTGGGAATGGTCCCGGCAGGGACTGTCTTCACGGTCAGCAATGTCCAGGTGGAGCGCATCTCATATTCCTACAACGGGAAGAGCGCGATGCCGAAGGAGCCGGCGTATGAGGTTCCCGGTGCCGTCACCTCCTGGGCCCATGAGGACTATCAGGTCTCATTTGACAGCACCGAAGATGCTGTAACAGCAAACATCGAGTCCGTACCTGCAGCCGGCGCCGAACCCTGGAAGATCAAGCTCTTCATCGATACCGGCGTGGTACTGGAACCCGGCAGGCACTACAGGGTTTCCTCAAACCTCACGGCAGAGAAGGCACAGGACTACGAGATCTGCTACAACAGCGGCGGAACGGAAATGGGCTATGCCTCCCAGCCGGGTCTGCATCTGGCGGCCGGTCAGCCCCAGACAGCGGAACAGATCATCTCTGTCCCTGCGGACAAGACTGACGCAGCGAACCTGATGCTCCAGTTCAATCTCGGCAGAGCGCTGGAGCCCAACGCCGTTACAGTCAGCGGAATCACAGTGGAAGAGGTCTCCTTTGCATACCTCAACAGCATGCCGGAGGATTTCTCCTACACAGCAGACGGCACAGTTGGACTCTCCACCACGGAGGACTATGCGGCCACGCTGGAAACCACAGCCGCCGGAGCAGCCGTTCATATCACGGACGCACCGGCATCCGGCGCCGAGGTCTGGAAAGTCAAGCTGATGATTCACACAGGCGCATATCTCTCCGCCGGCAGGACATACCTGGTGCACGCGGACCTGAATGCGTCCAGCGGACAGACCTATGAGGTCTGCTTCAACAACGAGGAGACCGAGAAGGGCTATGATGCCCTCTACGGTCAGAACATCGATGCCGGCAGCACAGTTTCACTGGACAGGCAGATATCCGTACCCGCCTCCATGACAGATGCGGGCGAGCTGGTCCTCCAGTTCTCAGTCGGCGGCGGTGTGAAAAACGACTTCACAGTCAGCGGCGTGACCGTCCAGGAACTCAGTTTTGGCGCCGGCGGCAGCGGGAAGGTTCCCGCCGACACAGTCGTCGCATCCTGGTTCAATCCTGAGACGGCAGCCGGAACCGTGGACGTCAAAGACGGAAAGCTGATCAGCAGCATGACGAAGATCTCCTCCGAGCCCGCAGACAATGCGTTCAAGACGGCCGGGGCCGATCTTCTTCCAAACGAGCTGTACACGGTCACGTTCACTGCGAAAGCAGACAAAAATCTGGACGGGCTGTTCCTGCTCAAACCCGCAGGCAGCGAGGACGCTGCAATCAGCGAGTCCTTCAAGCTGACACCTGAAGCTGCGGCTTACTCCTTCACAACGAAAGAGCGGCTGGCTGCAGGCGGTGCATATGACCTCAAATGGGAGTTCGGTTCTGCGGAAAACAAGGCTCTCGGCAGTGCAGATGTCGAAGTCTCTGACATCAAAGTCACAGTTCCCGCTGAATCGCTTCAGGTCATGCGCTCCCAGCAGAATGTGACTGTAAACGGCACCCCCGCCACACCTGACATCTACTGCATCAACGGCTACAACTACTTCAAGCTCCGTGACCTGGCCATGCTGCTGAACGACACGAACGCTGAATTTGTGGTCAGATACAACAGGCAGAACGGTCAGGTATCCCTTACAACAGGCAGGCCCTATTCTGCCGTCGGCGGAGAACTGACAGTCGGCGAAGATCAGGCCGGCACCTGCTTCAGGAACACCCAGACTCTGCTCATCAACGGCAGCCCTGTCAAAATCAAGGCGTACACCATCGGCGGCAGCAACTACTTCCGTCTCCGTGATCTCAACAGCCTGCTCGGCTACGGGGTTGAGTACATCGCAGAAACCAACACGGCGGCGATCTACGCGTCCCCGACACCGGAGGCACAGGAAAAGGCCCATGAATACAGCACCTTCTTCCTGCCTGAAATCGACGGCGAGTCCCAGCCCTATGCAGGCGACACCATGCCGTACTACGAGGACGGAGTGTACTACATCTACTACCTCAAAGAGGGCGGAGACGCCTACAACCATTCTGTCTACCTGGCTACGACAACCGACTTTGTCAGCTACACGGAGCTGGACAGCCCGGTACTGAGCGCCTCCAGAGAGGATGTTCAGGACAGCTGGATCGGAACGGGGTCCGTTGTCAAGGTTGACAGCACGTACTATTTCTTCTACACCGGGTATACAACCTCCGCAACCCACGAATACAGAGAGAAGATCATGGTGGCCAGAGGAAGCAGTCCCACTGCTTTCGAAAAGGTCAGCGGATGGGAGATCACACCGCCCGATGAGCTTGGGCAGAAGACCGACTTCCGCGATCCCCAGGCCTACTACGATCCGGATTCTCAGACCATTTCCCTGACCGTAACTGCCTCACAGGGCGGCACCGCAAGAATCCTGAAGTACACGCTGGGAAGCAGTCTGCAGGATGTGACGTACGACGGAATCATCTTCACCGATCCAACCGGCGCATACTACAACCTTGAGTGCAGCGACACGTTCCAGATCGGCAGCAAATGGTATCTGACCTACTCCGGTCAGGAGGACACGCTGTGGTATGCATCAGCGGATTCCAGATTTGGTCCCTATTCGGATCCTGTCCGGCTGGACGGCAGACTGTTCTATGCAGCCAAGCATGTCAGCGACGGTCAGAACACCTACATGGTCGGCTGGGCGAGACGGTCAAATTCTGCATCCTCGACTCAGGAGGTCTCCGGCTGGGGCGGCAACATCGTCGTTCAGAAGGTTCTCCAGCAGAGTGACGGAAAACTCGCCCTTGTGCCTGCAGATGCCATCGTTGCCAGCTTTACCAGCAGGGTTGAGCCTGCATCCGGTACGGAGTTCACACTGACATCCGATTCGGACCGCGTCTACAGGGAGGCATTTGCAAGCAGTGAAAGCTTCGTACTCAGCGGAGAGTTCACCTGCACCGATACAGGTTCCTTCGGACTTGCCTTTGACTTCGACGGCACGGAGGAGCAGTACAAACTCATTACTGTCGACCCTGCAGAAGACAAAATCAGTCTGTCCTTCAGCGGCGGAGCTGCTGTGATTGCTGAGACACACGCAGACATTGATTCTGGCAGGACACATTCCTTCACCTACGTCCAGGATGGTTCCGTCGGCATCTTCTACCTCGACGACCAGGCCTCCCTGGTTGTCCGGCTGTATGGTGTAACCGGCAAGCCCATCTTCTTCTTCGCAGAGAACAGCAGCATCAGCCTTGCAAACCTGCAGGAGTACACAAGATAGGTCCATGATTTCCAGAGTGCTGAGCGTGTTTTCTGTCCGGTCCATCCGGGTCATTCCCCGGTCAGAAGCATAGCCCCTGAACGCTCCCCGGAGGAAGCCGTCTCAGGGCAGACATTCCACAGTACCAGGCAGACAGACTGCTCACAGTCGGGAGCCGCAGACCAGCTGCATATGCTGGTCTGCGGTTCTTTTTTTGTCTGCATCTTCAGAGTTCGGCAGTGCCGGGCATATCGTGGCTTTGCAGTGCAGAGGCTGTTCCGTCAGATTCCGATGCCCTGACTGTCAG
>CAYYHY010000250.1:0-3944 GCA_964471855.1 uncultured Oscillospiraceae bacterium
GGACAAATCCCTGAAGCAGGTTGTGGACAGCGTTCTGGATCACATCCTGAGGGAATGCCGCGACGGGAACCGCAAGGTCCTTCTGGTGGCTAACAGCTATGATGAGACCGAAACCGCAGCCGGATACCTTCACCAGCTGCTGCAGGGCAGGGGGCAGTCTCCCGGAATCTGTGCAATGGTCCGGGACGGTACAGGGCCGGACGGAACAGAACTGAAGATCGAGGGACTGGAGTTCATCGAACGAGGCGATGTTGAGTCCTTTGCTGACAGAAAAGCGAAGATTCTCATCGCCCCGGCCATGGCCATCGACCGCGGCCACAACATTGTGGACGAACACGGTCACTCTGTGCTGGCAGCTGTCTTCTTCCTGGCAAGACCCATGCGGGTACCCGGCGAGATACAGGACAGCGGCTGCAGGACGGCCGGATACATTGAGGCAAATGTCGTCAGGGAACAGGGAGAGTCCGCCCTGGAATACAGCCGCAGGCTCCGCGCAGAGGCATCAAAATACTGGCGGATTTTGAATGAGGACCGCCCCCAGAGTCTTGCTCAGCTGAATGAGCAGGAGCGCAGGGACCTGGTCGCCACCATGTTTATCCAGATCCTCCAGATCTACGGCCGGGCGGCCCGCGTCTCCGATGAGGCCGTCCTCAGTGATTCCCCTGTGAAACCTGTCCCTCCGAAGATCTTCTTCGCCGACGGCGCCTTCAGGCGGCGGGACGGAGACCCCGGCGGTTTCGACTTTCTGGAGGAGCTGGACCGGTATCTGGACTCCCTCCTGCACGGAAGCGGCACGTCCGCCGCTGCGCAGGCCCTGTACGGGCCATTCATCAAGGCTTACAAGGAGGCGAAGCTCTGTGGCAGCTTCTGAGATTTACCCGGCGGCAGTCGTCCCGAAAGGGGACCTTGCCCATGACTTCTTCGTGCTCCCCTACCCCGAGGGCTGCAGAAAGGAACTGGCGGCCTGCTTGAGCAGGGACCAGAGAACAGGCAGTGAAAATCAGCGTGCCTGCCGCCCGGCAGCAGGTCTTCTCAGGGACCAGCTCTTCGGCTTCATGCCGTCGCCCGTCTGCGCCAGGGCGTTCAATCTCCAGCCCCCGGCCGGCGAACGCCCTGCCGAACTGGACAGATGGCTGTACAGCACTGTTCCCTTTTCGGAGGACATGGTGGACCGCCTGTGCATAATACACCGGATCTGGCTGACCAGGTCTCTGGCCGCCATCCGGAACCTGTTCAAAGACGGGGACTCAGGCAGAATTGCGGACATTTTCGACAGAGAGATCCGTGAGGCTGTTCAGCAGCACCGGGAGGCGGAGCACATCCGCCTCATCGGCAGCGGCGGCGTCCCGGAAGAGGACGCCTTCACCCTCATCCCCTTCCTGGCAGCCCTCAGGCTGGATGGAAAAGTCCTGGGCGGAGCAGACGGATACAGGCTGCACATCTGCTGCAGCGGTTCCGGCGTGGAGCTCATCAGCGACCCCCGTCCCGTAAGAGGCGGAAAGGACTGGTACTCGCTGGGAGTTGCCCTCTCCCTGGAAACCCTGCCCCCGCACTGCCGCTCCATGCTGCAGATCGGTTTCTCCGTCAGACGCTGGATATCCGACACCTGGGGCAGTACAGCGGCAGAAGGCGAAAAGGGGTCAGAAAAGCCCCCCTGTCTGACCAGCGAGATCGGCGCGAAAATCGAAACCGTTCCGGGACGCTTCTGCACTGTCACCATTGGACCGGACAAAAAGCCTCCCCGTTCCAGGGAACTGCTCCCTGCTCTGGAGAGCTTCAGCATCTGCAGTGAAGTCTTCTGCAGCAGCAGGTCTTTCCCATCCAGGGATGCACTGCTGAGCAGTCCCCGGACCTGGCTGCAGCAGAGCGCAGACACCGTGCAGATTCTCCTCCCCTGGAAGAACGGCAGGGCCGGGTTCCGGACCCCGGAAGCAGGCACCGGCATGTCTGTTCTCGACACTTCGCTCCTCTTCCCCGACGCCGCCGCAGAACTGACTGACATCGGCACCCCTGCCGGGCCGGCTCTGCGCTGCAGCCACCGGGGAGGTCCCAGACGGGCTCTCAGCCACCAGCTCAGACCCGACGAAGCGGAACAGATTCAGCCGCTCTTTTCCAGCAGTGCAGCAGGATGGCTCGGCACAGATACTCTCTTCATCGACCTGTACGGTCTCCTGGATGATCCCGTTGAGCAGGCAGTCCTTGATCAGACAGAGGAGCAGATCCGTCTCTTTACCGGACCGGAGACGGCAGACGCTCCCCTCCACGTACACATCCGCCGTCTGGACCGCAGGAAGCTTACGCGGCCTTTGGATCTGCCCGGCGGCAGCCCCACTCCGCAGCTGTGCAGAAAGGCTGCTGTCGACCGCAGCGATGAGCTCACTTCGGAGATCGAGCATTCAGAGCCGGGCTGCATCCGGGGTGCTCTCGTTCTCCTGGAATACAGCCCAGACATATACAGTCCTGCAGATCCGAAAGCCGCTGTCCGCAGCGCTCTGGCCCGCCAGGGAATTGTATCCCAGTTTCTGGTTCCTCCATCAAAGCAGTCGTCTGAGGGCGCAGAGACCCTTCCTCACCGCATCAGCAGCGCTGTAATGGACCTGTTCCGCCAGCTGGGAGTGATCTCCTTCCCGGGTGAAGGTGGCGGACTGCCGAATCTGTTCACTTTCCCCTGCACAGGGTTGACAGTGCTGACCCTGGGAGCCGGAGGCCGCGGCAGCCGCCCGTATCGGTTCCCCGTATCTGTTTCTGTCAATTTCGGCACCCGCACTGTGGAGGCTGACTGTCCCGCATTTTCCGGCACCGGCAGAAAGATCTCCTACAGGGAGGCCTGTCTGGAGACAGCAAAGCTGAGCCTGGCATCCGCAGGTAAGCTGCAGGAACTTTACAAAAGTGCCTGCCAGGGAGCAGTACGGAACCTCCTTGATGATCTGAGGATCCGCTATGGCAGTCCGGACAGCGGCACCATCCTCCTGGTGAAATCCTCCCAGCCCATGTACCGTCTCTGGTCCGGGCTGACCGACGGCGGCATCCTGGCGCAGTGGAACCCCGCCGCGGGATTCCAGTCTGACGGTCTGCTCATTGACAGAGGGGAAGCCTCCGGCGGCATCCGCGTTCCCCTTCTGGGTACAGGCGTCCGGGTTCTTCGGATCCGCGACGGACATGCACCAGACTACTTCACACCTGAGGGGAAGAAGATGGCTGAGGACGGCACCACGAGCGCCCGGATCCTTACACACGGTCTCTTCCGCTTCGAGGATGTCTTCTGGTCCCTTGGGGAGAAACCCAACGACAGGCGGTACAACTTTGCCGGAAAGCAGTTCCGGTCCAGGCATCCGGACAGAGACTACGCCAGAACAAATCCGCTGGAGATCTTTCCTCTGCAGCTGCAGAAAGGGGACGACCCGGAGGAGTTTGCATATCTGGCGCACTCCCTGCGCCGCCTTTCCATCCAGTATGACAGGGACACGAAGCTTCCCCTGCCTCTGCATCTTGCCGAACTGCTCAGGGAGTATCTGCTGGACCTCTGATGCCCTGGGGCAGGTTCTCCCGGTCCAGCGCATGTATCCTGCCGGGATAAACTGTCACCTGCACAGCAGCAGATTCTGCTCCTGAGTTTGCTGCAAACCGTTGAAATCAGCCTCCCGGACAGAGGACTGCCCGGGAGGCTGTTTCAATCACTGTTTCTGATATCCGGGACTGCAGAGAATTCGTCTCTTCGGCCAGCCCCGCTCCCAGTCTGCTCCTGGTTCATCATTTCCTCCGAAATTTCTGTTCCGGCAGCAGCGGAGGACACATGCCGGCGTGCCTGATGCCCTGCTTACCAACGGAGCTTCCTCCAGCACAGACAAAATCATGTGTCAGCCGCAGGGTGTCTCAACGGGTGCTGCAGAAGTTCTGGCACCCAGATTGAGCGGCACGTTTTCTTCCTGGGAGACCTTGACCAG
>CAYYHY010000251.1:0-3932 GCA_964471855.1 uncultured Oscillospiraceae bacterium
CAAGGAATAGCGGCTGGGCTTGCAACAGCAGCAGGGGTTACCGGCTGTACTGGTTTTCCGCAGCTGGTGCCAGTCCTGGGAGAAAGATGCGGAATCTGACCTCTGCCTCTTGCCGTGCAGATACTGGGGGTTGCACGACCTGACCGTCACAAAGGTATCCCATGGAATCATGACGGGACTTGCTACTGCAACGGGGGTCCGCTGTGGAGATGCCATCAGAACTGTCTCAGATACTGTACCTTATAATACCGCACGCAAAGACGAAACGCAACGCAGAGAGCACAGACGGGCTCAGGCTCCGGGAAACCGGCGGAGTACGGCGGGACCGGCACAGCTGTTTCGCTCCGGCAGATGCATGCGGTTTCGGAGACGAAAAAGCCGCCTTCCTGACCGGAAGACGGCTGGAAGATGCAGCAGGGGAGGTATCCGTACCTGTCTGCAGGAGAAGGACGTCTGTATTCGACATGGAAATCGGTGCTCTGATATGGTATACTTCTGACGATACAGTCCTGAAGGAAGGGAACGATGCCATGTGAGAAGCGACCTGAATCTGAGACACCTGGAGTACTTTGTGCAGACGGCAAAGATCGGTTCCATCAACAAGGCGGCCCAGGCGCTCTACATCTCCCAGCCCCACCTGGGGAAGATTATCCGCGAGATGGAGGACTGGTTCGGGGCTCCCCTCTTCAGCCGCAGCACCCGGGGTGTGACCCTGACGCCGGAGGGCAGGAAGGTGCTGGAACTGGCTGTCAACATCCTGGACAAGATGGACAGCATCCAGCTGCAGCCTTTCCGGGAGCGGGAATCCGCACAGAACCTCTCGGTCTCCATGACCCGGTTCTCCCACATCCTGGAGAGCTTCGTGGAGGTGGTCAAGGCCCACAGCGGGGACCCGTCCTTTGAGCACCGGCTTTACGAGGGCACGACAGATGATGTGATTGAGGACGTGCTCTCCGGCCGCAGCGATGTGGGCGTATTCCAGATCCTGCGGAACCAGCACGACAGAGCGGTGAGGGAGATGACATCCAGGGGACTCACCTACTCCGTTCTGGCCTCCGTTGAGCCCCACATCGTGCTGTCAAAGAACCACCCCCTGCTGGTCCAGGGTCTGCCGGTGAATCTTCAGACCCTCTCGGGGTATGGATTCATCCGCTACCTGGGTCAGTACGACGACCTGCTGGAGGACCTGTTTTCAGCCGCCGGGGTTACGCCCTCCCGCATCGTCCATGTGACAGCCAGGAGCGCTGTTCTGACGCTCATATCGGAGACAGACTTCTACAGTGCCGGGATCTACAACTTCGACGGCCAGAACAAGTACAACGCCGTATCCGTGCCGGTCTCCATCCCCGGCTGGGAGCAGGATCTGAGCTTTGAGTTTGCGTATACCACCCTGAAGGGCTTCCCGGTGTCCGGGATTGACCAGGAGTTCATCACCGCTGTCAGGCAGCGCATATACTGATGTTCCAGCAGCTCCGGCGCCCCGGGAGGGGCGACCGGGGCTGTTTTCCTCTGCGGGCGGTGACGTGCTGCAGCACGGTCCGGGCAGGACTGGAGAAGGATCCGCCGTACAGACTGTGCAGGAGAAGTGCTGAAAAAGCAGGCGGGAGGGACAAGGTGGCTGGTACCGGCCGGATGTCCTCTGTTTAAAGACAGAACCGCCCCCGGATGGCTCCCGGAGGCGGACTCTGCCTGTATTCCCCGGCAGAAGAATGTCAGGGGATGTGAGGTGCAGGCAGCGGAGGGTGCATCCCCCGGGTCTGCGACTGAAAAGACCTGTTCTGTCCGTGCCTGGGGCGCGGGGCCGGTTCCAGCCGTGTCAGAGACGGCGGAAGGCGGACGGAGCGGCTGATCAGAGACACCTGCCTGCAGGGAAGAGAGACTGCAGTCAGGAAACAGCCTCCTCTCCGCCGCCGGCATCAGCCAGGACATAGAGCTGGTACTGCCGGATCACCTCTGTACTGCCGTCCTGTTCCACTGACAGAGTGACATCCTTCAGGGTGCACTCCCCGGCGCTGATGGTGTAGATGACGGTGTCCTCCACCGGCAGGAGCATGAGGGGCTGCCCCTCCGGCTGCACCGCATAGCAGACGCCGTCCTCGGAAGTGGTCATGCGGTACCAGGGGTTCTCATCTCCGTCCGCTCCGCTTCCGTCGTCGGGCAGAGGCAGGAGAGTGCAGGAGAGGGAGGCGGTCTCGGTTACGGAGGGGGGCAGGGCGCTGCTGTCACCGTCCTCGGAGGAAGAGGAGGAAGAAGAGGATGCGGAGCCGGCGCTGCATGCGGTGATGATCAGGACGGCTGCGGCCATGAGGGCTGCAAGAAGGGTGCGTTTCACTGTTTTCATAAGTTTTCTCCTTTCTGACATCCTGCCGCGGCATGCGGCAGGGCGGGAACCGGACTGCTGGGATGTGCGTCTGCGTCCCGGCTGTGCCGGGGGTCTCAGGTTCCCGTGTGCTCCGGGACGGAGAGGTTCTGCAGGCGGGAATCCGCGCTTCTCTCCGATGCCGGATGTGGTGGACAGACACTGTCCCGGACTGCCGGACGAAACCGCCCGGCAGCCGCCTGCGGACAGCCCTGTTTCTGCCGGCCAAGCCCTCCGGAGAGGGATCCTGCACGTCAGGACCGTGCCGGCATTGCAGACCGGTGCGCAGCAGTCCCGGCCTGACACTGCTGTCAGGGCGGTACGCACCGGAGGAGCGGCATTTCAGGGGCCGGACCCCGGCCGCATCCAGTTCCATCCCCCTTCCGGCCGGAGGCCGAAGGAGGGGGCATGGGGTCTCAGATGCAGATGCACCATCCGGAAGCGGCGGGACAAGTTCCGCCACCGGTATCCCGGGTCACGGATGACCGCGGGACTGATGTACCGCATCTGAACTGCAGAGATCTGCCGGATCAGGTCTGCAGCACCGCTGCCGTTCACTCAGGTCAGCTCTGCTGGGGTGTGCGCTTTCCCTGTGCCGCCGCAGGGCGGCTGGATCTGCGGTTCTCCCGGGAGAGGCAGGGCCTCAACCTCCGGCTTCCGGAGCGGGGGACCTTCCCGGAACTCAATCCAGCGGAGAGCATCAACGGAAATATCCGCATCCGCTCCCGGCCGGGGGAGACCGGCTGACGAATCTCCGCAGGGAACACAGCTGCAGCCCCTGTGAGGGGGCGCAGACAGACAGATTCGCACCAGCTGCAGGCAGCAGGCCGGAGCGGCACAGCTGGCTGAAATCCATGGCGTCCATGCTGCTGAACTCCCGCCGCTCTCCGCGACGGGGCAGACAGCCGGAACGCACACAGAGGAGCCGGCCCCAGGGACAGGGCTTTCCCGTTTCTGTGAACGGACCGCGGAGCACCAGCGGACAGGGGCGCCCCGTCCCGGCGGATGCCGGAACCGGAGAACTCCTGCAGACCCGGCAGAGTCTGCATCCCGGAAACAGCATCTGGACGAACGCCCCCCGTGAGGGCTGCAGTGCCATGAGATGCCGCTGCAGCGGCTTCCGCCGGCCTGCGCCGCGGCACAGAGTTCCAGTCTGTCCCGATGCTTCCGCTGTACTCCTTCCGTCCCGCAGCTGAAAACCCCGGGGGCTCCGGCTGCTGAACGGATACCTGATGACAGGTTTCGCCTCCCGGCTGTTTGAAGCCTCAGCCGGGTCCATCCGGGTGTACAGCCGGCCCGCACAGGAACTGCCCCCGGCACCGTCTGCAGAACGGCATGGTGACATATCCTGATGAAAAGGTCAGCCGCGGCACGCACCCTGACGGTCTTTCCTGTGTCTGTTCCGGGAAACCCTGCAAACAGACAGTCTGTCCTCCTTCCAAAACAAGTACTATGCGGAGGCGCCAAAAGTATTCCGGTTCCGGACGAAAATTTTGAACTTTTTTTCGGCCTCTTCAGAGCGGGCGGAACCGGCCGGGACCTTCTCTCCCCCGCCGCATCAGACTGTCCCCCA
>CAYYHY010000252.1:0-3867 GCA_964471855.1 uncultured Oscillospiraceae bacterium
TTGTTGATCTTGTGGGCGCCGGTGTGGTTCAGGTCCTCCCGCTTGAGGTAGATCTTCGCACCCCCCAGGTCCTCCGTCATGCGCCTCGCATAGTAGAGCCTGGAGGGCCGGCCGGCGTACTCGTTGAACAGCTCCGTCAGCTCCCGGTTGAAGTCCGGGTCGTTCCTGAAGTGCTCATAGGCCTCCTCCAGCTCGATGACCGCATTCATCAGGGTCTCAGGCATGTACTGCCCCCCGTGGATGCCGAAGCGTCCCTTGGACACTGTGCTCATTCCTTTCGTGCCGCGGCCACAGCCGCCTGTATTTTTGCCGGGTCCTTGCGCCTGTCCGTCTCCACCCCGCTGGAGATGTCCACCCCGTACGGGTGGAGCAGAGCCGCGGCCTCCGGGATGTTCTCCGGCGTCAGACCGCCGGCCAGCAGGAAGGGCCGCTTCACGCCCCCCGCCAGGGACCAGTCAAAGCACTTCCCGGTGCCGTACCCGTTGTCCAGAATCACCATGTCCGCGGAGGAGCGCTCCGCCGCCTCCAGGTCCGCAGCGGAGCGGACCCGGAAGGCCTTCCATACGGTACAGCCGGGGACCAGGGCCCGCAGGCGGGCGATGTAGTCCTCGTCCTCCTGCCCGTGGAGCTGGGCGATGTCCACGGTGCCGCTGCGCAGCAGGGCGGCCACCTCCTCCACCGGCAGGTTTACCGTGACCCCCGCGGCGGGGATCCCCGGGGACAGGTTCCGCCGCAGAGCCCGCACCTGCTCCGGGGTCCGGTTTCTGTGGCTCTTCGGAAAGCCGATGACAAAGCCGCACCAGTCCGGCTCCGCCGCATTCACGGCCTCTATGTCCTCCGGCTCCATGAGACCGCATATCTTGATCCTTGTCACTGTGCCGCCTCCCGCATCTGCGCCAGCAGGGCCGTTTTGTCCGGGGCCCGCATCATGACCTCCCCCATGAGCACCGCGTCCGCCCCGATCCTCTTCAGGGCAGCCACGTCCTCCGGGGATCTGACCCCGCTCTCCGCCACGTACACAGCCTCCGGGGGGATCCTGTCCCTGAGCCTGGCTGCATTGGAGAAGTCCACGGAGAAGTCCTTCAGGTTCCGGTTGTTAACCCCGATGATCTCCGCCCCGGCGGAGACGGCGGATTCAATCTCCTCTTCGCTGTGGGTCTCCACCAGGGCCGGAAGCCCCAGGGTGCGGCACAGCTCCAGATACCCGGCCAGCACCGGGGTATCCAGCAGGGCACAGATGAGGAGCACCGCATCGGCCCCCATGGCTCTGGACTGCCAGATCTGATACTCGTCCACGATGAAGTCCTTGCGCAGCATGGGGAGTGTGCACCTGGCCCGGATCTGGCTGAAAATCCCGTCGGAGCCCAGGAACCACTTCGGCTCCGTCAGGCAGGAGATGGCGTCTGCCCCCGCCCGCTCATACTCCGCCGCAATCTCCATGAACGGGAAGTCCCGGGCGATGATCCCCCTGGAGGGGGAGGCCCGCTTGATCTCGCAGATAAAGGACAGACCCGGTCTGCGGAGGGCCTGAAGAAAACGGCCCTCCCCGGGGGGCATGGCGGATACCTGTTCCTGGAGGGCATCCAGAGGCAGTTCCTGTTTATGCTGGCGGACCCGCTCCCGGGCGTGGTCCGCCAGCTGGTCGAGAATGGTCACGGGCTCAGCCCTCCGGCCGGTTGGAGACCTCGATCAGCCTGTTCAGCGTCTCCGCAGCCTTTCCGCTGTCGATGATCTCTCCGGCCAGCTTCACGCCCTCCGGGATATCGGCGGCCTTTCCTCCCAGGTAGAGGGCGGCCCCAGCGTTCATGAGCACCGCGTCCCGCTTCGGGCCCCGGGCGCCTCCCAGGATGTCCCGGACAATCTGCGCGTTCTCCGCCGGGGTGCCCCCTGTCAGATCCGACTTGGCGCAGCGGGGCAGGCCGACCTCTTCGGGGGTGAGGGCATAGGTCTTGAACCAGCCGTCCCGGAACTCGCAGACCGTGGTGGGGGCGCTGGCGGAGATCTCGTCCAGCCGGTCCTGACCGTAGACCACCATGCCCCGCTCCACACCCAGGCTGATGAGCACGTGGGCCAGGGGCTCCACCAGATACTCGTCGTACACACCCAGAAGCTGAACCTTGGGGCTGCCGGGGTTGGTCAGGGGGCCCAGGATGTTGAATACGGTGCGGAATCCCAGCTCCTTGCGGATGGCCCCCACGTACTTCATGGAGGTGTGGTACTTCTGGGCGAAGAAGAAGCACATGCCGGCCTCGTTGAGCAGCTCGATGCAGCGCTGCGGGCTCTGGCTGATGTTGACTCCCAGGGCCTCCAGGCAGTCCGCGGTGCCGCACTGGGAGGAGGCGGCCCGGTTGCCGTGCTTGGCCACCTTCATGCCTCCGGCGGCGGCCACCAGGGCGGAGGTGGTGGAGATGTTGAAGCTGCGGGCCCCGTCCCCGCCGGTGCCTACGATCTCAAAGACCGGCATGCCCGTATCCACTCTGGTGGCATGGTCCCGCATGGCCGCCGCACAGCCGGCGATCTCGTCCCGGGTCTCCATGCGGGCGCTCTTGGTGGACAGGGCCGCCAGGAATGCGGCGTTCTGGGTGGGCGTGGTCTCCCCGCTCATGATCTCGTTCATGACGGCGTAGGCCTCGTCATAGGTCAGGTCCTGCTTGGTGACGATCTTGATGATGGCTTCCTTAATCATTGCATGTTACCTCCAGAAAGTTTTTCAGCATGGCCGGCCCCTCCGGGGTCAGTATGGATTCAGGGTGGAACTGCAGTCCGAAGACAGGGAAGTCCCGGTGGCGCACCCCCATGACCTCCCCGTCCTCCGTCCGGGCTGTCACCTGCAGGCAGTCCGGCAGCAGCGCCTCCGGCGCCGCCAGGGAGTGGTAGCGTCCCCCCTGCACCCGTTCAGGCAGTCCCCGGAAGAGAGGGCAGCCCGTATCCAGCAGCACCGCCGAGGTCTTGCCGTGCATGAGGCGCTTTGCATAGGTGACCGTGCCGCCGAAGGCCTCGCAGATGGCCTGGTGCCCCAGGCACACCCCCAGGACGGGGATCTCCCCCGCCAGCTCCCGGGCGGCCTCCTCGCAGATCCCGGCATCCGCCGGCCTGCCGGGTCCCGGGGAGAGAATCAGGTGGGAGGGGTGCAGAGCCCGGATCTCCTCCACAGAGAGCTGGTCGTTTCGGACCACCCGGATGTCCGGATTCAGTCCCCCCACCAGCTGGAACAGGTTGTAGGAGAAGCTGTCGTAGTTGTCTATGAGGAGAATCACAGGTCCTCCCCCCTTCCTGCGGTCTCCAGGGCCCTGACCACGGCCATGGCCTTGTTCAGGCACTCCTGGTACTCGTTCTCCGGCACGGAGTCCGCCACAATGCCGGCCCCCGCCCGGACGAAGACCCTGCCGTTCTTGACGAAGGCCAGGCGGATGGCGATGCAGGTGTCCAGGTTGCCGGCGAAGTCCAGGTAGCCCACGGCTCCCCCGTACACCCCCCGCTTGCAGTTCTCCAGTTCGTTTATGATCTGGCAGGCCCGCAGCTTGGGGGCCCCGGAGAGGGTGCCCGCCGGCAGGATGGCATCCACCGCATCCACGGCGTCCCTGTCCTCCCGGATCAGCCCCCGCACGGTGCTGCCGATGTGCATCACGTGGGAGAAGCGCTCGATGCTTAAATACTTCTCCACCTCCACTGTGCCGAAGCGGCTGATCTTCCCCAGGTCGTTGCGCCCCAGGTCCACCAGCATGTTGTGCTCCGCCAGCTCCTTCTCGTCGGAGAGCAGCTCCTGCTCCAGGGCCAGGTCCTCCCGGGGGGTCTTCCCCCGGGGCCGGGTCCCCGCCAGGGGGAAGGTGTGGAGCACCCCGTCCTCCAGCTTCACCAGGGTCTCCG
>CAYYHY010000253.1:0-3853 GCA_964471855.1 uncultured Oscillospiraceae bacterium
GTCAGGCAGCGAAGCTGCAGGGGGCTCAGAGGTCCAGGCGGAAGAAGCGGACGGCGTTGCGGAAGCAGATGCCCTCGACGATCTTCCTGAGGCTGTCCTCATCGTCCGGGTACTCGCCGTTCTCCACCCAGTTCCCCAGCAGGCTGCAGAGGATGCGGCGGAAGTAGTCGTGGCGGGCATAGCTGAGGAAGGAGCGGGAGTCGGTGAGCATGCCCACGAAGTTCCCCAGCAGTCCCAGGTCAGCCAGAGACCGCATCTGCTCCTCCATGCCCCGCTTTGTGTCATTGAACCACCAGGCGCTGCCCTGCTGGATCTTCCCGGGGATCCCGCCGGTCTGGAAGCAGCCGAGGAGGGTTCCCAGCATGGCGTTGTCCGCGGGGTTCAGGGAATAGAGGATGGTCCGGGGCAGCTGGTCCGTCTCATCCAGGGCGGAGAGGAAGGCGGCCAGGCTGGCGCCGCAGGGGGACTGGGCGATCATGTCGAAGCCGGAGTCCGGTCCCAGCTGTGCGTGCATGCGGGTGTTCACGTTGCGCAGGCAGGAGCAGTGGACCTGCATGACGATGTCCAGCCTCTGGTACTCCCGTCCCAGGTGGAGGAGCATGGCGGTCTGCCAGCCCTCCGTCTCCTCCGGCGTCACCGACCCGCCGGACATGGCCCGGCGGAAGGCGTCATTCAGGACAGAGTCAGGGCAGGGGCGCCAGGGAACACCGGTCAGGCCGTGGTCGCTGGCCCGGCAGCCCAGGGAGGCGAAGAACTCCAGCCGTTTCGTAAGGACCTGGCGCACGTCGTCAGCGCTGCGGAGTTCCCCCATGCCGGCGGCAGAGGCAAGCTGATGCATGTACGATGCAAAGCCGGGGCTGTCCAGATTCAGAGCCCGGTCCGGGCGGAAGGAGGGGTACACCTTCACCCCGATGCCCGGATCCTCCCCGATGCGCCGGTGCCACTCCAGGGAGTCCGCGGGGTCGTCGGTGGTGCCGATCATGGCCACCCGGGCCCGGCGGAGGATGCCCCGGACCGAGAGCTCCGGGTCCTGCTGCAGGCGGCGGCAGGTGAAGTCCCAGCACTCTGCTGCCGTCTTCCCGCTCAGGGGCTTCTCCCAGCCGAAGAACTGGCGCAGCTCCAGATGGCACCAGTGGTACATGGGATTGCCGGGGGCCATCTCCAGGGCCTCCGCAAACCGGAGGAAGCGCTCAAAGGGGGGCATGGTGCCGGTGATGTACTCCTCGGGCACTCCGTTGGAGCGCATGAGGCGCCACTTGTAGTGGTCCCCGGAGAGGGACCCGTCCGGGCTGCGGCCTCCCAGCCACAGCTCGGTCAGATTGTGGAAGCGCCGGTCTTCGCAGATCTCCCGGGGCGGGATATGGCAGTGATAGTCCACCAGGGGAAGAGGGGCGGCGATATCGTGGTACAGATGCCGGGCGGTCTCGGTATTCAGGAGGAAGTCCCTGTCCATGAAGGGTTTCATGTCATTCTCCTTCCGTTCTCAGACGCCGGAGTACACGGAGAAGCCCCCGTCGATGGGGAGCACCACCCCGGTAATGGCGCCGGCGGCCCGGTCGTCGCAGAGGAAGAAGACGCCCCCCAGCAGCTCCTCGCTCTCCACGAAGCGGTTCATGGGCGTCCCCGCCAGGATCTTCCTGGTCCTGGCTGTGGGGGTGCCGTCCGGATTGAAGAGGAGGCTGCGGTTCTGGCTGCTGACCAGGAAGCCGGGGGCGATGGCGTTGCAGCGGATCCCGGTGCCGGCAAAGTGGGTGGCCAGCCACTGGGTGAAGTTGCTGACGGCGGCCTTGGCCGCGGAGTAGGCGGGGATCTTGGTAAGGGGGAGGCAGGCGTTCATGGAGGAGATGTTGAGGATGCATCCGGACTTCCGCTCCACCATGTCCCTGGCGAAGACCTGGGACGGCAGGAGGGTGCCCTGGAAGTTGAGGCGGAAGACGAAGTCCACGCCCCCGGCGTCCAGATCGAAGAAGGTCTTCTGGCCCTCCAGGGCCTCGTGGTGGTATTCGTTGTCCGTGGTGGCTCTGGGGCTGTTGCCTCCGGCGCCGTTGATGAGGATGTCGCAGGGACCCAGGTCGGCCAGCACCTGCCGGTGCACCTGCTCCAGGGATGCCGGGTCCAGGACGTCTGCCCTGTACCCTCTGCAGATGAGGCCGTTCTCCTGCAGCTCCCGCGCCAGCTCTGTGACCGCGTCCCCGTTCAGGTCCAGGGCGGCCACCTTCGCACCCGCCAGGGCGAAGGCCCGGGCCATGGTGCCGCAGAGGACGCCTCCGGCTCCGGTGATGACCACGGTCTTTCCGGTAAAGTCGATGTTCAGGGGAAGGGTTTCCATGACAGTATCAGACTCCTTTCCAGTCAGGTCAGATCAGGGTTCCTCGATGGTGCCGCCGCTGGCCTCGATGAGGCCGGCGAGGTAGGCGCTGCCCAGGGCCCGGTCATAGAGGCCGTAGCCCGGCTTGCCGGTCTCCCCCCAGATCATGCGGCCGTGGTCGGGGCGGAACCAGCCGTCAAATCCCGTCTCCACCAGGGCCCTGACGATGGCGTTCATGTCCAGGGAGCCCTTCTGGGAGAGGTGGGCGCACTCCTCGAAGGAGGTGTCCGGCAGGATCTTCACATTGCGAAGGTGCATGAAGCTGATGCGCCGGCGGGCGGAGTACTTCCGCACCAGGGCGGGGATGTCGTTGGCGGGGGAGCAGCCCAGGGAGCCGGTGCAGAGGCAGAGGGTATTGCTGGGGCTGTCCACCAGACCGAGAAAGCGGTCCAGGGCCGCCTCCCCGGTGATCACCCGGGGAAGGCCGAAGATGGGGTACGGGGGATCGTCCGGGTGGAGGGCCATGAAGACGCCGCACTCCTCGGCGGCGGGGATCACCCGCTGGAGGAAGTACCGGATGTTCTCCCACAGACCCTCCTCCCCCAGTTCCCCGTAGGCGCGGATCAGGTCCCGGACCTGGTCCTGGGTGTAGCTGGAGTCCCACCCGGGGAGGTGGATGTCGTCCCGGAGGGGGTCCAGTCCCTTCAGCTGCTCCCAGTACATCACCAGACTGGTGGAGCCGTCGGGGGCCGCCCGGTCCAGCTGGGTCCGGGTCCAGTCGAAGACGGGCATGAAGTTGTAGGTGATGCACTTCACCCCGTACTTCGCGCAGCGGCGGATGGACTCGCAGTAATTGTCGATATGCCGGTCCCGCTGGGGAAGCCCCAGCTTGATCTCCTCGGTGACGGGGATGGACTCCACCACGTCGAAGACGAGACCCCGGGCGGCGCAGGCATCCGCCAGGCGGCGGATGGACTCCTCGGGCCACACTTCCCCCGGCTTCACGTCGTATACTGCGGTGACAACGGAGCGCATGCCGGGGATCTGCCGGATGTGCTCCAGGGTGACGGGGTCGCTTTCCCCGTACCAGCGGAAAGAGCTTTTCACTGACTGTCCCTCCTTATATCAGTCCTGCGGCGGTTGGGAGACCGAGGCTGAGGAAGGGCACGTAGGTGACCAGCATCAGCCCCACAAGGATCGCCAGATAGTACCAGAGCATGTAGGGGATCGTCCGGGCCAGGGATGTCTGCCCCACCTTGATGGCTACGAACAGGGTGTTGCCCACCGGCGGGGTGATGTTGCCGATGCAGAGGTTGTATACCAGAATGAGGCCGAACTGGACGGGGTTCATGCCGAAGGTCTTTACGATGGGAAGAAAGAGGGGGGTGAAGATGAGGATGGCCGGGGTTACGTCCATGAAGGTGCCGGAGATGAGGAGGATGGCGTTCATGATAAGCAGGATGATCACCGGGCTGCTGGTGAGTCCCAGGAGGGCGGCGGAGACCGCCTGGGGGATCTGCAGGAAGGACATGACCCAGCCCAGGA
>CAYYHY010000254.1:0-3833 GCA_964471855.1 uncultured Oscillospiraceae bacterium
AGGGACCTCTCCAGCTCCGCCAGGCTGTGATGGTGGCTGTGCCGGGATTCATCGCCGAAGTGGACGTGCTCGTGGCAGTGGACGATCACATGGGTGTGGGTGGTTCCGTCATGGGTATGGGTGAAGACATGCTCATGCTGGTGCGTGTGGCGGACGCCCACGGTATCCAGAACCACCAGGACGGTGCCGGCCGCCATGATGACGAAAGCCAGGAGGAACCGGGAGGTCAGGGGCTCCCGGAGGAAGAGGAAGGAGAGGAAGGCACCCACAAAAGGAGCCACGGAGTAGTATGCGCTGGTCTTTGCCGCCCCCAGGTCCCGCTGGGCCCGGACGTACAGGAAGATGCTCAGCCCGTATGCCACATAGCCCAGCAGCAGAGCCTTCACAGTGAGGGAAGCGGAGGGCAGCTTCTCGCCGGACAGGAGGGCGATGAAAAAGGCGCTGCCCCCGGAGAAGAAGCCCTTCAGAACCACGATCTGCCAGGTGCTCCGGTCAGAGATCTTCCGGGTGCAGTTGTTCTCCAGCCCCCAGCAGACGGTGGCCAGCAGAACCAGCAGGGAGCCGGCGGAGAAGCGGAAGCTCCCGGCGCCTTCGAAGGAGAGCACCGCACTGGCGGCCGTGGTGAGGAACACAGCCGCCCACAGGAGACCGGACACCTTCTCGTGGAAGAGGAGCAGGGCAATGAGGGTGGTGGCGACAATCTCGAAATTGCTGAGCAGGGAGGCACTGGAGGCGCTGCTCATGCGGATGCCGGTCATCAGGCAGATGGGGGCTGCGATGTCCAGGACGATCATCCCGATGACGTAAGGCAGATCCCCCCGGGTCAGGCGCTCCTCCTTCCTCTCGTTCTTCCAGTGGAATGCGTACATGATGCCCACTCCGATACCCGCCCCCAGGTAGAGGAAGGACGCCAGGAATGTGGGCGGGATGCCGGCGAGGAGGATCTTTGAGAAGGGAACATTGCAGGCGTAGAACACCGCCGCCAGCAGGGCGGCGATGACAGCCGGCCAGGTGCGTTTCATGGGAAGAGGGCCTCTTTTCGTATCGTCGTGTCAGACGGGACTGCTGCTTCAGGACCCGGCGGGGTTCTCCTGTCCGGAGGAAGAAGACTGGCGGGACCGCAGATAGGGCTCCGACGCCTCCCTGAGCCGCTCCGCCAGGCGGGTGTTCCGTTTGATGGAGGAAACGGTGCGGATGCAGATGCCCAGGGCCCTGTCCGTGCCCACCAGGATCAGGAGCTTTTTCGCCCGGGTGATGCCGGTGTAGAGGAGGTTGCGCTGGAGCATCTTGTAGTGGGAGGTGAGCACCGGAATAATGACGTAGGGGTACTCGCTGCCCTGGGACTTGTGGATGGTGGCGGCGTAGGACAGGACCAGCTCGTCCAGATCTGCGGTCTCGTACTCCACGGGCCGGCCGTCAAAGGTGACAGTCAGGGTCTGGGCCTCCTCGTCCACGGCGGTGATCCGCCCCAGGTCCCCGTTGAAGACGTCCTTCTCGTAGTTGTTCCGGATCTGCATCACCTTGTCGTAGAGGCGGTATTCCACCCCGGACCGCTTCAGGGAAGGGCCGGCGGGATTCAGCGCCGTCTGCAGAAGGGAGTTGAGATTGGAGGAGCCGCACACCCCCCTGCGGATGGGGGTGAGCACCTGGATGGTGCCGGGCTTCATGTGGTACGCCCTGGGCAGGCGGTTCTTTACCAGGTCGGTGATGGTGTCCGCCGCCTCCTCGTCGCTCTCTGTCTTCAGGAAGAAGAAGTCCGCCCCGGGGCGGCGGGAGACGTCCGGCCACTGGCCCCGGTTCACCCGGTGGGCGTTGGTGACGATCATGCTGTTCTGGGCCTGGCGGAAGATCCGCTGCAGACGCACCACCGGGCAGACCCCGGAGTCGATGATGTCCCGCAGCACGCTGCCGGCTCCCACGGAGGGGAGCTGGTCCACGTCCCCCACCAGCACCAGGCGCATGGTGAGGGGGACGGCCTTGACCAGGTCCTTCATGAGCATGAGGTCGATCATGGAGCACTCGTCCACGATGAGGGCATCCCCCTCCAGGGGGTTGTTCTCGTTGCGCTTGCAGCCCTCCATGGGGGAGTACTCCAGCAGGCGGTGTATGGTCTTCGCCTCCAGCCCCGTGGCCTCGCTCATCCGCCGGGCGGCCCGGCCGGTGGGTGCGGCCAGCCGCACGTCCAGACCGCAGGAGCGGTACATGGCAATGATGCCCTGGGTGGTGGTGGTCTTGCCGGTGCCGGGACCCCCGGTGAGCACCATCACCTTGGAGCGGGAGGCGGTGCGGATGGCGTCCGCCTGGATCCGGTCGTACTGCATGGGGGAGTTCCGGATGGCGTCCTCCACCAGGTTCCCGGGGATCTGAGAGGCGGGGGTGAAGATGACGGCCGCCAGGCGGCGGGCGGTGCCCCGCTCGGCGTTAAAGAAGACAGGGAGGTAGATGGCCCCGTCCTCCAGGGTGACATCCTTGGCCTGGATCATCTGGTCCAGGGCGGCGGAGATGCACTCCCCGGAGGCGCCCAGCAGCTCGGTGCCGGAGCGGACGAGGAGGGTGCGGTCTGCATAGACGTGCCCTTCGTCGCCGGCCAGCCTGTTGAGGGTGTACAGGATGCCGCTGCGGATGCGGACATAGTCCTCCGTGCCGAAGCCCATCTTCCGGGCGATGCCGTCGGCGGTCTTGAACCCGATGCCCCAGATGTCGTCCGCCAGGCGGAAGGGGTTCTCCTTCACGGCGGCGATGCTGTCGTTGCCGTAGGTTTTGTAGATCCTGTGGGCATAGGAGGGGGAGACGTCGTAGGACTGGAGGAAGAGCATGATGTTCCGCACTTCCCTCTGCTCGTCCCAGCTCTTTATGATGCTGTCCGCCTTCCGCTTCCCCAGACCCTTCACCTCGGTGAGCCGCTGGGGGGTCTCGTCTATGACCTTCAGGGTGTCCGCCCCGAAGACGGCCACAATGCGCTTTGCAAACTTGGGACCGATCCCCTTGATCAGCCCGCTGCCCAGGTACTTCTCGATCCCCGCCACGTCGGAGGGGGTCTGCTCCTGGTAGGAGAAGGCCCGGAACTGGCGCCCGTACTTCTCGTTCGTCTCCCACCGGCCTTTGGCCAGCAGCACGGCGCCGGGCTTGACGGAGGCCAGGATGCCGACTATGGGGACAACGTCAGCATATCCCCTGACCTTTGCCTTGATGACGGCATAGCCGTTCACCTCGTTTTTGTATGTGATCCGCTCCACAGTGCAGGTGAGGGTTTCAGCAGCGGCAGGTTCCACGGCAGCTCCGCCTCCTCTCGGGACCACATTATACTGTATTTCCCCCGGGGCGGCAACAGCGGAGGGGGAATTCCGGACGGACCGGCGCTGTCTGTCCCGGAAGGGGTGCATTTCGCCGGAAAATGCTGAAAACAGGGGCAAAAATGGTGCAAGCTTGCTTTCCGGCAGGGCCTGTGGTAGAATCTGGAACAGAAAGCAAAACATGCGTCCCGCTGCGGCCGCGGCCGGCGGGACTTTCGAAAGGAGAGATACCATGAGCAGATTCTGTCCGAACTGCGGAGCCAGAGTCAATGCCGGAGCCAGATTCTGCGGCCAGTGCGGCGCGCAGCTGCAGCCCTCTGTTCCCCTCTGCCAGGTCTGCGGAAGGGAGCTGCTGCAGGGCGCATCCTTCTGCATTTACTGCGGTGCGAAGGTCGTGCCCGGGGCAGAGAACCGGGGACCGGCTGCAGCCGGCGGAGGAAGCTGGCAGCGGGTACCCCCCGCGCCCGGAACCCAGGGTGGAGGCTGGAATCAGATGCCCGGGGGAGGGCAGAGACCGGCGCCGCCCCCCTTCCGGCAGGG
>CAYYHY010000255.1:0-3818 GCA_964471855.1 uncultured Oscillospiraceae bacterium
GGATGGAACCCAGGGGACCTGCGATGATGCCCAGCACTGCTATGGAGACAACCGCCTCAATCAGGGTAAACCCCGCTCCTGAAGAACGTCTTTTCACTGCCGATCTCCCCTCAGTCAAAGATGGACGGCTTGCCGGTGTTCGGCTTCGGCACGTCCGGTGCCGTGTAAGGGTTCGCATTCAGGGTGTAGCACCAGATCGTGAGGTCACCCGTTACAGTGCCATCTTCGTTGTGTTCCAGTGTGCAGTACGGGATGGACGTGATGTGGTCGTCCGTGGCCAGGAAGCTGATCAGATCCTTGAACTGCTGATAGGTTGTCGTGTATTCTACTGTTAGCTCAACATGACCCAGCGACGCTTTGTCGCTCAGTTCGAAGGCCGGCTCTACTGTCCCGAACTCGATCTTGTCCTGCTCCGGTCTGAACAGCTGCTCCAAGTAGAGGACGTACAGGATCTGGTCCTCCTGCAGCAGGTCGGCGGGGAAGTGGCGGTACAGGGCCGAGCGGCTGTCCTGGATGGCCTGGCTGGCGGCGGTGATCTGCTCCTGCACGTCCGCATACTGCTGGTTCAGCTCAATCTGCGACTGGAGGGCGCCTATCTCCATGCTGAGGTCGTCCTGCTCCGTCCGGAACTGCATCTCCGTCTTCACGCAGCCGAAATACAGGACTGCGACGGCCGCGGCGGCAAGCAGGGCAGCCGTCAGCAGCCTCCACCAGCGGCTCAGAAACTTCTTCACTGCGGTTCCTCCAGTTCGCCCACGATGTCGCTCCGGGACAGCCCCTTGCGCTCCATCTCCGCCTGAATCAGGTCCGGTCTGTATGCAATGGAGACCGTGACGTAGTAGCGGTTGTCCTCTTGCTGCTGTTCGCCGCCAGATGTCTCCGCGTCTTCTCCACCGCCGTTCTCCCCTGTATCCTCTTCGCCGGGATTCTCAGCGTCTTCTCCAGCGACCATTTCAAAAAGACCCATCAGGTCGTCCAGAGACAGCTCCGAATCCTGTTCCGCTCCGGCACCGGAGAGGAACGGAAGGATCCTGCCCAGGACATCACTGACATCGATTCCTTTCATTTCAGCCAGACGCTTCAGCAACTCCATCCATGTGCCGAGCGGGTTCCCGCCCTCAGGCTCGTCACCCGGCTGCTGCATGCCCGGCTCCTGGGTTCCGGGGGACTGGCTGTCCGGCTCCTGCGGGACCGGGGCCTGGATTCCGGGGATGTCCGTGCCGGGGTTCTGCGTTCCCGTGGACTGGGTGCCGGAGGACTGTCCCCCGCCACCCTGCGGTGTCCGCTCCGGACTCAGCCCCAGCTCCAAAGTGAGGTAGTATGCATACAGCCTGCTCATGGTTCCGTCCGTGCGGATAAGAGCTACAGCTCCTTCGGAGTTCTCCGTATCTCTGACCGGCAGTTCCATCATCAGCTGCATGACCTCCGGAGATACCGAACCGTCTGCGAAGTCATCAGAACTCAAATTCCCGCTGGCATTCTCGTCGAGGAGGTCGTCTGCGACAGTCTGCCAAAAGATCCATTCTCCGTCGTAGTCCTTTCCTGCAAGTAGTCCAAACTCGCAGGCGGCATAGGGATTCTGGAGCATGTCTGCCAGGGCAAGCCGCCGCTGCTCCTTCGTGGACTGACCGGACAGTTCTTCCAGGGTCCAGCCGGAGCTCACGTCCAAGTCGATGATGCCGGCCAGCTGCCGGCGGTCCTCCGGGGTCATGGCCATGAGCACCTTTACCACTCTCTGCGCCTCTTCCGAAGTGAGGGTGTCGTTCTGGTAGTGGGCCAGTGCCTCCAGAAGGAAGCCGGCGTCCTCCGGGGTAATGCGCGCCAGGACATCCGCCAGGGCCAGCATGTCGTCCACGGACATGTCCTTCAGACCTGCGGACTCCACAAGGTCCAGGATGTCCATGTCACCGGCGCTGCCCTCAGGGGGAGGCTCTTCCCCGGGCAGCTCCAGGTCCTCCTCTTCAGGCGGGGGCTCCTCCTCTGCGTTCTGCTGCTCTTCCTCCTGTCGCCTCTGCTCCTCCTCATCAAGGGAGGGGAGCATGGAGGAGGCATCCACCCCTGAACCTCTGGTCAGGTCCGACACGCCGCTGAGGGTGCCGTATTCCAGACCGTAGCGGAGGGTCATGATGACATACGCGGCCTCCTCCTTGCTCTGGCAGGCGATCTGGAGACCGAGACCCTCCTGGGCGATGCCGATCTGGGTCACGCTGCAGCTGGTGGGCAGCTTCTGCTCCAGCTCCTCCAGCATATAGGAGAGATTGTCGTTGTAGGTCTGCAGCATGCCCGGGGTGTAGACGCCGTCCTCCCCCACGGTGCCAAGAAGGCTGTTCCAGTCGGTCTGGTAGGCGGCATAGCTGCTCTCGTAGCTGTCCCAGTTGCTTGCATAGTCCGCAATGGGTGCCAGTGTCTGCGAGAGGGCGTCCCGGGTGGACTCCAGGGCGGAGATCTGCGCCTCCCGGCTGTTCCGGGTGGCGACGGAAAGTCCTATTGAACCTGCCACGGCCATGACTCCCGCTCCGATCATGGCATACTGCCAGATATGGCGTCTTGCACCGGACCGGCCCTTCCGGTTCATGGTGCGCACGCCGAAGTCCAGCACGGTGCGGGATGCACCCATGCACAGAAGCCAGGGGGATATGTACTTCCCGTCCAGCACCTCCACAGAGACTCCCAGAGCCTGTTCCGCCAGCCCCTGGCAGGTTTCATCCTCCGCCAGGGTTCCGCAGAGCACGGTTTTCGGCATGCCCTGGAGGTTCTCCACCGTGGTGCAGACCTCCATCAGGATTCTGGCCTCGTCCAGCTGCTCCGCCAGGGAGCCGCCCCGGAGGAGGCGCTGCAGGCGGATCTGACCGTTCCTGACAAAGGTCAGAAGCAGAAAGTCCTGGTCCGCCATCAGGTACAGAAGGGCGTCATCCTCTTCCCCCTGCTCCTGTTCTCCCGGCAGTTCGGCTGTCTTCTCTGCCTTCTTCCCTCCGCTCTTTCTGACCTTTTTCGGCGCGGCGGGGGGCGCCCAGCTCTCGTTCACAGCCAGGGCGAAGCAATCCCCGCACCAGGCCACGGCTTCCACGTAGAGATTGCACTCGGAAGCCAGCTCGTACCAGGAGCGGAGCAGGTCCTCCGGCACCGCCCACAGCTGGACCTTCAGCATCTGGGTGCCGGAGTCGTCCTTCCGGGTCCCGGCGGGGGTCCATACGATGCGGCAGCCCTCCGTGCTGACGGGGAAGTAGAGGTCGCTGTTGGTCTCTATCATCCGGTCCTGCATTCTGCTGCCCACGGCGGCCACCTCCGCGGTCTCGGAGAGCACCCGGGTGCTGCACAGGCAGAGCACCGCCCTGCGCACGTGCCGGAACTCCTTCCGCTTCAGGGCCTCCTGGAGGGCGGTGCGGACCCCGGCGGGGTTCTGGACCATGCCGTCCTCAACCGCCCCCTCCGGGCAGGGAACGGCTGCGCTGTATTTGATTTTCGGGGAGGCCGAGCCAAGCCGCATGCTGGCGATCCGGATCTCCCCGCTGCCGGGCTGGATGACGAGAGCCCGGCCGGACAGTTTCTTGTTTCTGTTCATGGATGCATCCCTCACACGGGGCTGGATTCCGGTCTCAGAGACCGAAGAGAGCGAAGTAGGCGGAGAGAAGGGACTCTCCGAAGAGGGCGGACAGCCAGATGCCGGCTGCCAGCCAGGGACCGAAGGCGAGCTTCCGTCCTGCACCCCGGTGCATGCGCACAAGGTGAACGGGCAGGCAGATGATGCAGCCTGCGAAGAGGGCCAGCAGGGTTTCCTGCCAGCCCAGGAAGAGACCGGCGCCCGCCATCAGCTTCAC
>CAYYHY010000256.1:0-3805 GCA_964471855.1 uncultured Oscillospiraceae bacterium
GACCCTCCCTGTTGTTCTTCCTATGCTTCTTCCAGAAGCTTCTTTACTTCTTCCAGGCTGAGGTTCTTTTCCCGGGCAATCCCGGCAAGGTCCTCATACTCGTACTTTGAGCGGGACACCCCGTAGCCGGAGGAGATCTTGCGGCGGACCTCCCCGCAGGGGGTCTCCACCTTCTCTGTCCTGCGGTCCAGAACATAGCGGTGCACAGCGGTCTCCCGCACGCCGATGGTGGACGTATGCCGGAACAGCAGGTTCAGGATGCCCTCCCGGTCCTGCGCTCTGCACAGGACGCAGATGAGCGTACCGGGACGGGACTTCTTCATGCCGGCCGGGAGGGTGAAGACCTCCAGGGCGCCGCCCTCAAAGAGCCGGTCCATGGCAAACCCGATCTCCTCCGCCGTCATGTCGTCCACATTGCAGGACAGCTCCAGCACCTCGTCCGTACTGTCTGCGCTCTCTCCCAGCATGGCGCGGACACAGTTGGCTGCCTCAAAGTCCTTCTTTCCCATGCCGTAGCCGATCGCCTGTGTCTTCATCAGGGGCATGCTGCCAAACCGCGTGACGAAGTGCTTCAGCAGCGCAGCCCCGGTGGGGGTGCAGAGTTCCCCTCTGATGCTGCCGCCGTATGTGGGAATCCCCTGCAGAATATATGCGGCGGCCGGGGCGGGTACCGGCAGAGTGCCGTGGGCGCATATGACCTGACCGCTTCCGACGTGGACAGGGGAGCAGACCACCTCGTCCGGTGCAAGTTCGTTCATCAGGAGGCACACGGCCGTGACATCTGCCACCGCATCCATGGTGCCCACCTCATGGAAGTGGATGTCGGTGACGGGCACTCCGTGCACATGGCTCTCCGCCTCGGCGATCAGGCTGTATACGGCAAGGACATCCTTCTCCACGGCAGCCGGCAGTTTGAGATCCGAAACGATGTGTTCGATGTCGTGCATGCTGTGATGCTGGTGCCCGTGCCTGTGGTCATGACCGTGCTCATGGTGTCCATGCTGGGGGGCAGGTGCGTGGCCGTGGTAGTGGTCAGCCGCATCCTCTTCCTCTCCGTGGACAAGTACAGTCACATGGGTGCCCGTGATCCCGCACTTGACCGACTTTTCACTGAGGTATACAACCCCGGGTATCCCAAGGGCGTTGAGCTTCTCCATGAATCTGCCGGGTTCCGGCAGGAGTTCCAGCAGCGCACCTGTGAGCATGTCGCCCGCTGCGCCCATTCCGCAGTCCAGATACAGCGTTCTCATTGTTCCGCCTCCGTTTGTATGGTTTTCACGTCTTCAGGACGCAGCCCGGTCCCCAGGCGGACAGATACACCGTCCGCCGGCGCAGGACCGGTCCTGGCATGTGCGCCTCACTGCGGTCCGTCTTTCCTTCGTCTTTTCCCCGCATCCGCCAGCAGCCTGGTGCAGCAGAAGCCGAGGGCGGCAAACGCCACCATGACGGCAGCCATGTCCAGCACGTAAAACACAGCCGGCTCGTCAAAATTGAAAAACATGAAGCTGGACCGCAGGAACAGATAGTCCGGGAAGCGGCGCTTGAAAAATGCGAAAATTCCGTATGCAGACACCAGGATGACAGACAGGCGCATCACTGTGCCGGCTTTTCCCCCTGGCCATCCCGGTCTCACCGCCCGGATGCGGCTCAGCACAGTCTGCCAGTGCAGACCGATGTGGAAGGACATGAGAAGGAATCCCCAGAATGCACCCGGCAGGTGCACCGCCCGCGCCGCAGAGGCTCCATTCGAGATGTTCAGGAACTGGAACACATGGGAGGACATCACAATCCCGCTTATGCCCATCGCCAGCATGTCCGCCAGCAGAAGGAAGTCCACGGCTGTATTCAGAATGCGGACCGGACTGTACCGCCCCCTGAACAGCGACCCGTACCAGCGCCAGTTCAGCGCATGGTGGAGAAGGAACAGGAGCAGCATCGCAGTACCCAGCCACTCATGGATCTCCTCTCCGATCAGGCTGTAAGCCATGAGCAGAGGAAGAAGAACCGCCATCGCAGCATCCACGGCGGACTGCAGAATCCGTTTCCCGCTCATCTCTTCCCGCCTCCCGCTGTGCAAAGGCCGATACAGCGAAACTGCACCGGCCATATCCTGTCAGTAATCGATGCCGAGACCGCCGAGCCACTCCAGGACGCTGGCTCTGGCCTCCTCCTGTTCGTTCTGTGCCGTGCTGCCGCGGATGGCAAGGCCGTCCAGGACCTCCGCCCCCTGGCAGGTATCCTTGATGCTGTTCTCCGTCCCCGACAGCCCGCTGCCCTCATGGGTGCAGAAGGGGATGACCGTCCTGCCGGAGAAGTCGAGACCCTCCAGGAATGTGTAGACCGCCATGGGCAGGTCCCCCCACCAGATCGGATAGCCCAGGAAGATGGTGTCGTACCCGTCCAGATTCTCCGGCGGATCCACAATTTCCGGGCGAGCATTGTCGTTCTGCTCCTGCTTGGCCACATCCGTGCACTCGTCGTAGGTCTCCGGGTACGGCTCCACGGTCTGGATCTCAAACATGTCCGCACCGGTTTCCTCTGCGATCATGTCAGCAATGATGTGGGTGTTCCCCTTCTCGATCACGCCAACGTTATGGTTCTCTCCGGTGTGGGAGAAGAATGCAATCAGAATCCTGCTGCCGGACGCAGAACTGGAGCCCGGCGTGCTGCTGCTCTGACCTGAGGAAGATCCGGAGGACGCAGAACCGCCTCCCTCTGGCTGTGAACTGCTCCCGGAAGTCCCGGAGCCCTGCTGGGACTGGGATGTTGAACTGCTTCCGGTTCCGCTGCTCCCGCTGCTGTTCCCGCAGGCGGCGAGAGAAATCAGCATGGCCAGCACCAGGAAAAGTGCCGATGCCCGCATGCCTGTCTGCTTTGTAAACTGCCTCATGTTTCCTCCTGTTCGTTCGGTGATCCTCTGCTTTCTGACTTCCTCCCCGGAGACCGGCCGCCCTTGAGCCGATACTGACCTGACCCGCTGCCGGGGAGGACAGCGGGTCAGGAATGAACTCTGCATCTGTACGGCGCAGACTGGCGCTGCATCTGCGTCAGCCGGAAGCCGACATCTTGTGCCAGCGGGATATGGCCGCCGGCGTCTGGTTCTGATTCTGTGACTGCACCAGGACCGGTCCCTGCTGCATTCCGCCGGTCCCTTCCATCTCCTCCAGTTCCCCGTCTGCGGGAACATAGCCGTCATCCTGCTGTTCCGGCTCCTCCAGAAGCTGAGGTGCAGCCTGGGGCTCTGCCGCCGGCTGGGGAGATGTCTTCCGCTGGACTGGCTGGGCGTATGTCTGCTTCTGCGCATACGCTGTTCCTTTGATGGACATGTCACCGGGGTATCTCAGCTTCGCCAGGTACCTGGCGCCGGTATACTCTCCTGCCAGGATGGCCAGGGTGGCAAAGCAGGTGAAGGTAAAGACCATGTAGGGGGATGTGCTGGCTGCGTTCACAAAGATGGCGCACACAAGGCCGACGATGATGTCTGCAACGGCCATGGCGTTGCGGTAGTATACGGAGGCGTTCTTCTGGAGAACCTCCTTCGGCAGGATGCCGTTCCGGGTGTCCGCCACTGCTGCGCCCCAGAAGACGCTCCTGCTGTCTCCGGCGCTCATCCTGATGATCTTGTCGTGGGCGCCGGCCAGATACCACACCAGGAGGAGCACCGCTCCTGAAATCTGGAGGGAAAAGGCTGCCACAGCTATGAGAACCTGAATCATGGTAATTCCCCTTTCAGACGCCGTCACAAGGATGTCTCTATGATACCACTCCAGCCCCGTTTTGTACACCCTCGGAGCTCAAACAGCCG
>CAYYHY010000257.1:0-3791 GCA_964471855.1 uncultured Oscillospiraceae bacterium
CCTGCTGTACTGGCGGGCAAAAAGAAAGCGCCGCAGGCTGACCTGCGGCGAAATGGAGCTAGTGGGGTGACTCGAACACCTGACCTGCTGATTACGAATCAGCTGCTCTACCGACTGAGCTACACTAGCATATATGCAGCATCCCGCCCGGATACCGGGGCAGAAATCACAAGCGGTATATTAGCAGAGGGGGGATACCTTGTCAAGAGAGAAAGCGCTCAAAATGCACCCCCGGATGCCGGCCGCCACGGTCCTGTCCCGGCCGGGGGAATCTCCATGGCGTTCGTTTCCGCGTGCTGGAGACTGCCCTTTGGTCATTTCGCCGAATCGGAAAACTGCATCATCTCCGCCATTTTCCCGCGCCGCCGCAAGTTTCTCTTCCTCCGGCCGGAAAAGTTTGGTAAAATCAGGGATTGAAAACGCAGGTCTCCTCTGCTAATCTTCCTGACAATTGTGCACTCACAGGAACATGCCGTTCCTGTCAGGAAGAAGGCAAGCAGCATGAAGCAGTTTCAGCATACGCTCACCGTCGATGCCGGTCTCCACGGCCGCCCCGCCACCCTGCTGGTGAAGGCGGCCAGAGAAGTCAGCAGCGAGGTCTCCCTGGAGTTTGCCGGCAGGACAGCGCCGGCCGGCCAGATCCTCTCCCTCATGACCCTGGGGGCCAGGAAGGGGGACACCGTCACCGTCAGAGTCACCGGCGGGGACGAGGAGGCCTCTCTTGCCGCCATGGAGAAGTTCTTCAAGGACAACCTGTGATCCGTCCGGAAAGGGGGTCTTCCCTTGATCATACTGCCGGGTACTTCCGCCTCTCCCGGCGCCGCTGCAGCACCCCTGCATGTCAGAGTGACTGACACCGGTTCCGCCGGCACGCTCTCCTCCCGCACCCCCGGGGAGGAACTGGTCCGTCTGGAGGATGCCCTGAAGGCAGCCGCTGAACAGACAGAAGCCCTCCGCCGCACCGCTCTGGAGGTGTCCGGAGAGGACGGGGCCTCCATCCTGGAGATCCAGCAGCTCATGCTGGAGGATGACAGCTTCCTGGATGCCATGAGAGATGGAATCACAGAGAAGGGGCTCACGGCGCAGGCAGCCGCACGCCAGGCGGGAGAGCTCTTTGCCAGACGGTTTCTTGCCCTGGATGACCCCTACCTCCAGGCCCGGGCGGACGACGTGCGGGACCTGGCAGGAAGGATCGCCGATATACTGGAGGACAGAAGAGACAGCAGCAGCATGCCGGACAGTCCCTGCATCCTCTGTACCGAAACCCTCTCCCCGGGAGAGCTCCTGCAGCTTGACCGGACCCTGGTAAAGGGAATCGCAGTGAGAGAGGGCTCTCCCCTGTGCCATACCGCCATCCTGGCCCGCTCCATGGGGCTGCCCGCCGTCTTCGGCATCTCCCCGGACCCGTCTCTGGAGGGGCACCCCTGCATCCTGGACGCCCGCAAGGGAACTCTCTGCATCGACCCGGATGAGACTGCTCTCCTGGAATACCGCAGAAACATGGAAGAGGAGACGGCAGAGAAGGAGCGGCTTTCCCAGTACCGCACTCTGTCCTCCCGGGCACCGGACGGAAGCCCGGTGAAGGTATATGCCAACATCTCCGGACCTTCGGATGCGGAGGCTGCTGTCCGGAACGGAGCGGACGGCGTGGGACTCTTCCGTACGGAGATGCTCTTCCTGGACCGGACAGACTGGCCCTCCGAGGAGGAGCAGACACAGATATATATAAAGGTGCTGGAGATCATGGGGGACCGCCCCGTTGTCATCCGCACCCTGGACGCCGGTGCAGACAAGCGGGCGGAGTATTTCGGGCTCCCGCCGGAGGAGAATCCAGCCCTGGGCCTGCGGGCCGTCCGTTTCTCCCTGGCCCGGGAGGATGTGTTCCGCACCCAGCTCCGGGCGGTCCTGCGGGCCAGCACCCACGGGAACTGCTCCGTCATGTTCCCGCTCATCACCTCTCTGGAGGAACTGCGCCGGGCCAGAGCCCTGCTGGAGGAATGCAGACAGGAACTGGAACAGGAGGGGATCCGGACCGGACCTCTCCCCGCCGGCATCATGATTGAGACCCCTGCCGCCGCCCTGACAGCGGACGAGCTGGCCCGGGAAGCGGACTTCTTCAGTCTGGGCACCAACGACCTGACCCAGTACACCCTGGCGGCCGACCGGCAGAACGCAGCTCTCCCGGGGCTGTGGAATCCCCGCCACCCGGCGGTCCTGCGGCTTGTCCGGGAGACCCTGGAGGCGGCCAGCCGCCACGGGATCCCCGCCGCCATGTGCGGAGAACTGGCTGCAGACAGGGAAGCGGCAGAAGAACTGCTCCGCATGGGGCTCCGGGAGTTCTCCGTCTCCCCGGAGCAGATTCTTCCCCTGCGGGAGCGCATCCGCATGATCAGCAACGGAGGTGACCGTCTGTGAACGCAGAACAAATCAGTGCCCTTGTACAGCAGCAGAGAGACTACTACCGTACCGGGGTAACCCAGAACGTCAGCACCCGGCTGACGGTCCTGAAGAAGCTCCGGGACCTGATCCGGCTCAGCGAGAAGGAGATCGTCCTGGCCCTGTCCCAGGACCTGGGGAAGAGCGCCACGGAGAGCTACATGTGCGAAATCGGCATGGCCCTCAGCGAGATCTCCTGGCTCATCCGCCACCTGAGCGGTCTCGCCGCCCCGAAGCGGGTGCACACGCCCCTGGCCCAGTTCCCCGCCAGCAGCCGGGTCCAGCCCTCCCCCTACGGCGTCACCCTCATCATGAGCCCCTGGAACTATCCCTTCCTTCTGTCCGTGGAGCCCCTGGCAGACGCCCTGGCTGCCGGCAACACCGCCATCGTAAAGCCCAGCGCCTACTCCCCCCATACCAGCGCCCTGCTGGCCCGCATGCTCTCCTCCCTCTGCCCTCCGGAGTATGTCTCTGTGGTTACAGGAGGACGGGCGGAGAACACCGCCCTGCTGGACCAGAAGTTCGACTTCATCTTCTTCACCGGCTCTCAGACGGTAGGACGGGAAGTGATGGCAAAGGCGTCCCGGAACCTCACCCCTGTTACCCTGGAACTGGGAGGCAAGTCCCCCTGCATCGTGGAGCGCTCTGCAAACCTGCCCCTGGCAGCCAGGAGAATCGTCTTCGGCAAGCTCCTCAACTGCGGCCAGACCTGCGTGGCTCCGGACTACATCCTCTGTGACGAGGCCATTAAGGAACCCCTCATTGCCTGCATCCTCCAGGAGATCCGGAAGCAGTACGGGGAGGACCCCCTGCTGAACCCCGCATACGGCAGGATTGTCAATGAGAAGCACTTCGACCGCATCCTGGGCCTCATCGACCGGGACAGGCTGGTCTGCGGCGGGGAATCCGACCGGGACTCCCTGCGCATCGCCCCGGCGGTCATGGTAAACGTCACCTGGGACGACCCGGTAATGGGAGAGGAGATCTTCGGACCCGTGCTCCCTGTCCTCACCTATTCGGATCTGGATGCCACACTGGACGAGGTGGAGCGCCGCCCCCACCCCCTGGCCTTTTACTTCTTCACCAGAAACCATACGCTGGCAGACCAGGTCATGGCCCGCCGCTCCTTCGGAGGCGGCTGCATCAACGATGTCATCATCCACCTGGCCACCAGCGCCATGCCCTTCGGCGGCTTCGGGGAGAGCGGCATGGGCTCCTACCACGGGAAAGCCGGCTTCGACTGCTTCTCCCACCGGAAGAGCATTGTGGACAAAAAGACCTGGCTGGATCTTCCCATGCGGTATCAGCCCTACACCGGCACCGGGTCCCGCCTGATCCGCCTCTTCCTCCGCTGA
>CAYYHY010000258.1:0-3782 GCA_964471855.1 uncultured Oscillospiraceae bacterium
ATCGTATTGATGGGCAGAAGCCTGCCGCAGGAGGAGCAGCGGCGCTGGAACTGGAACTTCTGTGCCCTGAGGAAGGTGTTGATCTTTTCCGACAGGGCGTTCTTTTCCTTCATATTGTCGATCTCCACGCCGCCTCTGCGTCCCATCTGGTGCTGAATGTCCAGCGCCCTGTACTTCTCCTCGCACTCCGCCAGAGTCTCCTCCGGGAAGTCCGGCTTGGGAACAGGCCGGCCGCGCAGGATGGCACAGCAGCACTCGTACCAGTACTCCCTCAGATCCCTGTTCTGGCTGTCCACGGGGCAGGTAATGAGCGAATACATCTGCCGGCGGTCCGGCGTGAGATCCTTGGGAAGGCTGGACTCCAGGTACCTCAGAAGACATCTGGCGTTGGACATGTCCGCCCGCTCCACCCCGGTTTCCACAGGCATGTCGTTCCAGGCCCGGAGCATGGTGGACAGCTTGTACTTGGTATCCAGCGCCTCCTCCGGGAAGGGAAGAATCACCTTGCGGATGGAGACAGGTTCTGCCCTGATGCCGTTTCTGATCATGGACGGGTCCTCCATGGAGAGAACAAAGCCCTCGGGATAGATGCCGTATCGCCCGGCCCGGCCGGCGATCTGCTGGATCTCGGAGTCCAGCAGGGGGCGGACATACTCCCCGTTGAACTTTTTCGCCTGGCAGAAGATGATGCGGCGGATGGGGAGGGAGATCCCCATGCCTATGGCGTCGGTGGCCACGACGGCGGTGGTCTCCCCGTCCCTGAAGCGCCGCACTTCCTCCCGGCGGGACTGGGGCGGCAGAGCGCCGTATATCACACTGGCGGATACACCCAGGTGTTCCAGCTCCGCAGCTATGCCCAGCACGGACCTGCGGGAGAAGGTGATGAGGGCGTCCCCCGGCTCCACATCCTCCAGGCTCCGGAAATCCCCCGCCCAGGACAGAGGCGCAAGCCGCTGGTGCTGCTGAACGGTCCAGGACGCACCCAGCCTGTCGAGAAGATTCTCGAGTATCTGCAGTCCCTGCGGCGCCGTGCAGAGGTGGATCTCTGAGGCGGCCAGCAGAGCGACGGCCTTCAGCCAGTGGCATCCCCGCTCCGGATCCTCAAGCATCTGGCACTCGTCGATAACAGCCACATCGTACCAGGTGCCGTAGTCTGCCATCTCGATGGTGGAAGCCGTGACGCGGGCTCCTTCCGTCTGCTGCAGTTCCTCCCCTGTAAGAAGGGTGCAGGGGCAGCCGTCGCCGTTGAGGGTGTCGAAGACCTCCAGGGCCAGAAGGCGGAGAGGACCCAGGTATACGCCGCAGCTGGCACCCCGCAGCACCTGCAGAGCCTGGTAGGTCTTGCCGCTGTTGGTGGGGCCGCAGTGGATGACAAACTTCCGCTCCAGCTTCCGCCCGGCCTCGATCAGGTGCGCCAGCGTGTAGGATGCCAGATAGTCCTTCACCTTGACCCGGGCGATGGCGGGTCTGCGGGTCAGGAATGCCGTCTGAGCCGTCTGTCCGGAGTCCCCCTCTGAGGAGACGGCCTGCCCTACAGTTTCCGCAGCCCGTCTGCAGCCGGGGAGCGTCTTGAGAACCTCCCGCGCCGCATCCGCCTCCGCTCCGGTCAGGCGCCCCAGGAATGCCTGCCCCTCTGCGGACCTGCAGAAGTCGGCAGCTACGGTACGGGGGATGCCCTCCTTCAGGGCGCCGAGAACCTCCTGCTGCTTCTCCGCCGTATCCGCAGCCCCGGCCTGCTCCACCAGCCACCTGTCACGGCTGGCAGGCTTCAGCCGGGGAAGATCCTCCAGAGTAAAGGGGGCGGGTTCCACAGACTCGAGCACCCCGTCGCTGATCTTGCAGCTGGGGTAGTACCCGTAGTACTTCTGGTATGTGCCGTCCACAAGCACCCTGTTCAGAGCCGGCATCATCGTGCCCCTGCTGGGCAGCTGCAGCTGCGTCGCCTGGAGGAGATAGTATTCCGTGGAGGCCCTGGCAGTCTGCATGCTGTCGCCGATGCTGCTGTTCAGATCGCTGAGATTTGTCCTGCCCTTTGCATAGGCATGCCGGATGATGGCCAGCACAGCAGGGTTCTGCTCAGAGAGGATCCTGGTCTGTATCTCCGCCTCGTGGGCCAGATTCCACACCCTCTGCCAGATGTCCCGGATGAGGGTGCCGGTCCAGGCGGCGATTCTGTCCTCCGTAAGCAGGTCCCCGGTGTCCGGCACCTTTGCGTGGAGTCCTTCGGTGCTGAGAGTCACCGAATCAATCCGGCAGCCTGCGAGGCCCACTGTGACGGAAGGCTTCTCCAGTTCGCCGAAGTCTTCCGCCTCATACTGCTCCGCAAGGCTCTGCAGCAGGAGCCAGGCGCCCTGCAGGGAATCTGCCTGTACGGGGCCGGAACCTGCAGTCCAGCCCGCAGGGATCGAGACGGTCCTTCTCTTCCTGCTGAGAGCATGGGAAGAAAGATACAGGCCGCCGCTGCTGTCCAGACAGCACAGCAGGGGGATGTCCGTCTTCCCGCCGGGTGCCCTGCAGTTTTCCTCAGGGGTTCTGAGCAGATCGGAAACTGCCGTCAAAGGGCCCACCTCTGTCTGCCCCGTCAGCAGAAGATCCCAGAGAGGAGCGGGGAACCCCTCCCCCTCTGCTGTTCCCTCCTGCTCCCCTTCGGCAGGGGGCGGAACGATGCAGGCCGGCAGGCAGGCCTGCAGTTCGGCAAATGCCCCGTCTGCCAGGCTGCGGTACTGCTGCTGGATCAGTTCCGTCAGAGGCTCCAGATCCAGAGCCCCCGCCTGCTCAAGCAGGGGCGTTCCTGCCCTGCTGACAGACACAGATACCGTGCGGCCGTACAGAATGTCGGCTGTGCAGGTGAGCGTCATGCAGGATGTGCTGTCGAACTTGAGCCGGATCTGGCAGCTGACGTCCGTCCCGGGAACAGCCCACCCGGGCACAGAGGGCAGGGCTGCCACCCCCGCCTGCAGATGCGCCTTCAGCGCTTCTTCCGCCCGGGTCACTGTCTCGTCTGCAGCCGCCGCAGCAGCGGACCTGACCACCTGGCGCAGGGACCTGCCGCCCCAGTCCGGGATGCGGGTGACCCGGACCTCAAAGTTCGGTCCGTCTGCATCCTGCCTGCTGGAAGCGGCCTCGATGGCGGCGCCGACAATCGTCTTGCTCAGGTCCGGAAACGATGCCCGGATACTGGCCTTCGTGCGGCTGACCACATCCTCCAGAGAATCCTGAGCATGTTTGGAAACTTTGAGCCTGCCCCAGAGCCTGACCTGGATCTCGTACTGGTCAGACCCGAATACCGCGCTGATCTGCTTCCGGTTGCCGGGCTTCTCCGGCAGCCCGAAGAGGCAGCAGCATTTGGCGGACTTGAGGTCGATGCCGGCCTTGCCGTCCGCCTGGTTCCTGAGCACCGCCCTGATCTCCTGCTCCGCACTCCTGCTCAGCTCCGGCATGCTGGCATCCAAAGACTTGTCGATATCCTTATTGGTGAACGGTCCCTGGCACTTCATCCTTAATACATCCCTCCAACTGTCCTGTGCTGCGCTTGTGTCTGCATCTTCCTGCTGTGTGGAATGCGGAAGAGGGTCTTCCCCGGTTTTCTGCTCACATCCCTGCTCCTGTTCCGGTGCACATGGACCGGACGGAGAGGGCGTGCAGGCTGCAATGTACCACAGACCGGTTCATTCTGTCAATGAGAAACAAGACCCAATCAGGACATGGCATGAAACAGATTAAAGAACATTCTGGCACGTCAAAACTCCGGGCTCAGGGCAGAACTGCTCTCCGGTCCGTCT
>CAYYHY010000259.1:0-3777 GCA_964471855.1 uncultured Oscillospiraceae bacterium
CCGGGAGGTCCGTTGACGGGGAGCACAAAGGTGAAGCGGCTGCCTGCGCCCTGGCGGGAGATGATCTCAAACCAGCCGGCGTGGCGGTCCACGATCCACTTTGCAATGGCGAGGCCCAGCCCGGTGCCGCCGGTTTTCCGGTCTCTGGAGCTGTCTGAGCGGTAGAAGCGTTCGAAGATATGAGGGAGACTCTCTGGCGGTATGCCGATGCCCTCGTCCTGGACGGTCACTCTGGCATAGGTCTCACCGCAGGCGATGCGCAGGTAGATGCGTCCCTCCGGGGGACTGTACTTGATGGCGTTGTCCAGCAGGATGCGCATCAGCTGCTTTACAAGCCCGGGGTCGGCCACGATAATGACCGGCTCCTCGCCCCAGCCGGGGACGAATGTGCGCTCGGGGTGGATCAGTTCCTCCTCCCGGAGCACGGCCCCCGCCAGGGCGGAGATATTGAAGTGCTGGGGATGCCAGGGCTGGGAGTCGTTGTCCCCTCTGGCCAGGAAGAGAAGCTGCTCTACCAGCTGCTCCATGGCCTGCGACTCGGAGCGGATGGCGTCGATGGACTCCTGAAGGGCGTCCGGGTTGGTCTTGCCCCAGCGGTCCAGCAGGGCGGCATAGCCCTGTATGACTGCTATGGGAGTTCTCAGCTCATGGCTGGCGTCGGAGACGAAACGCATCTGGGCGCTGTAGGCCCGGTCAACACGGTCCAGCAGGTCGTTGATGGCCTGGGCCAGCATCTGCAGCTCCTTCTGGGTGGCGGAGACGTCGACCCGGCTGTCCAGCTTGTTTACGCCTATCTGGTCCAGCTTGCTGGCCAGGTCCCGCAGTTCCTGCCGTGACGCATGGGAGCGGGCGCTGAGCCGGCTGGCCGCCGCGCTCAGGTCCTGGATGGGACGGAGCAGCTTCCTTACGGTGCGGTCCCCTGCAAAGAGGGTGGCCATGAGGATGAGGACCTGTACCGCCAGCACGATGACCCCAAGCATGTAGATGGGGGCGGAGAGCCGCTCCGCGATGGCCTTGCCGAAGAGGACCAGGAGCAGGATGAGGAGGTCGATGAAGGCAAAGCTGAACAGCTGCCGGAAGAAAAAGTCGAGATTAAGCCGGAAGACCAGAGAGGAGTCTCTGGCCTTTCTGGGGTCCTCCGGCGGATGCTGGAACCGCTGGCTGCGTTTTGCCATGGGATGCTGCCCCCTCCTTCCTGCGGGACACTGTCAGGGAAATCTGAGAGAGCTCAGAGGGTGACGGTCTCCTCCCGGGTCTTGAGCCAGCTGCGGATCTCGTCCAGGTTCTCAAAGGACACGCAGCTGCCGCCGTCTGTCAGCATCTCCAGATAGGACTGCTCCTCCGGCGTGCGGTGGCTGCCCTTCGCCTGAAGCTCCCTGCGGACGCCGGAGGTGACCAGATTCACCATGCTGCGCTGCACCCAGTGGACCTGCTTCGGGGCCCAGCCGCCCTGGAGGTAGAACAGGGGCGTGTTGCGGACGTAGTTGCTCTTCTGCAGGCGCTCCGCAGCCCCCTTCGTCATGGGGGACATGCCCACGCCGACGACGGCGGCCAGGCGGTACTTCTTGTAGGCCCGGTTGAGACCCACAATGTGGCCGGCCTCCACGGGACCCATGTACAGGATCTCTGCCCCGAAGTCCAGAGGGGCGGATTCGAAGCTGTAGACCTCCATCTTCGTGGACTGACCCAGCATCTCGGCGTACTGTTTCGTAAAGCCGGTGTGGGACCGGTAGACGATGACCATATGAAAAACTCCTTTCGGAATGAAGTCTGAGGAGAGGAAAGCTCAGGTTTCGGCCGGTTCCCGGATGACATAGCCGACGCCCCGGACCGTATGGATGAGCTTGATGCCGAAGACCTCGTCGATCTTGCTGCGCAGGAAGCGGATGTACACGTCTACGGAGTTGGTCTCGCCGACGAAGTCGTAGCCCCAGACGCTGTCCAGCAGGGACTCCCGGGAGAGGACCCGGCCCTTGTTCTCCAGCAGGTGCCGGAGCAGGTCGAACTCCTTCTTGGTCAGTTCCACCTCCTGGTCTCCCACCATCACCTGGTGGCGGTCCACGTCCAGGAGCAGAGGACCGGCGGTGAGCTGCCGGCTGTCGTTGCCGGAGCGGTTGCGCAGGGCTGCCCGGATGCGGGCCAGGAGTTCCTCGATGGCGAAGGGTTTGGTGACATAGTCATCGGCGCCGGAATCCAGCCCTGCCACCTTGTCCAGGACGCTGTCCCGGGCGGTGAGCATGATGACAGGAAGTCTGCTGTCCTTCCGGAGCCGGCGCAGCACCTCCATGCCGGACATGTTGGGGAGCATGATATCCAGCAGGAGCAGGTCAAACTCCCCGGAGCGGGCCCGCTCCAGACCGGTGCGGCCGTCGTAGACCTTCTCCACCTCATATCCCTCGTAGGTCAGTTCCATCTCCAGCATGCGGGCGAGCTTCTCCTCGTCCTCAACCAGAAGAATGCGTTCAGCCATTGGCGGTTTTTTCCTCCTCACCGGCAGCCTGGCCGGGCTCGGACTTTGTCTTTGCCTTCGCCTTCTGCTGACCGGTCTTTGTCTGTGTCTGATGTGTGCGTACCTCGTCTGCAATCTTCCGGCTGAAACCTGCTGCGGTATCCGCCGCGGCAAACATGGCCTCGTTGATGTCCTCCCGGTCCAGTTCAGGACCGGCAAAGCGGTACCGGAATCCGAAGAAGAGACCCAGCACCAGCAGCGGGATGGACACAAGGGGAAGGAAGAGAATCAGCAGGATTACAATAAGGACGGGAAGTGCAGTGACGGGATCGTCCCGGTGCCAGATTTCCAGCTCGTTGTCCAGCAGGATCCGGCGCAGCCAGGTGAGCAGTCCCGGTTTCTCACCGGGTTCGGCGGCCTCGGGTTCAGGAGGCGGGGAAGCGGACGGCAGGGAAGGTCTGGTGGAGTACCTTGTCTCCTCGGGACGGGGAATGTCCCCCGAATCCTCCAGGAAGATCAGCGCATCCAGAAGGTTGCCGCCTGACCGGCTCAGAGCCTCTTTGGCCCGGGTATAGCTGATGTCAGCCTTTGAGCGGAGCTGCTCCACCTGCTCCAGCGTTATTTCCATACAGACAGCCCCCTTTCCGGTCTGCTTCCGCAGTCACACAGGCCTTTCATTCTTCTCCTGCGCTGCATCAGTCAGCCAGGAAACCCAGGAGAACGAAGAAGAAAAGAACCAGGGCCACAAAGATGCAGAGGGGCAGAAGCCACCCGGGGGTGTTTGTCTGCGCATAGTTGGAAGCCTCAGGTGGAACCGGCCGGAACAGAGTATTGGGCTCCGGGGGCTGGGATGGCTCCGGCGGAACAGTGCCGGAGTTCGGCACGGATCTCCAGTGATCAGAGGGCGGTCCGTCCGGTATCACAGTGTCTGCATGCGGGGGCGTTTCTCCGTGCACAACAGTGCCGTCCGCATCTGGCTGCTTCGGAGCCTCCGGTTTGTCAAGACTTACAGGCGCCGGTGCGGGCTGTTCATCATGGGAAGGTCCGGGTCTGCCCTGCTGGGAGAGGTCCCCCTCCTTCTCCAGAAGAATCAGCGCATCCAGCACATTCCCGCCGGTGCGCTCCAGGACCTCCTTTGCTCTGCTCCAGCTGACATCCGCCTTGGAACGGAGCTCTTCTACCTGCTCCAGTGTAATATCCATACAGATCCCCCTTCAGGCCGGTTTCTGCTTCCTGTATCATGCAGACCGGCTGAATTCCAGCAACTGGTTTTTGGGGAAATTGTACCTGCAGGGTGTTTACAGCGGCTTTACTCGAGATTAAAGTTG
>CAYYHY010000260.1:0-3763 GCA_964471855.1 uncultured Oscillospiraceae bacterium
GCAGTGCGGGGGCACACCGGCGGGTGCAGAGGCGGACAGGAAAACGCCTCCCTGTCACTGGAACAGAGAGGCGTGATATCAGCGGAGGAAGCCCTCGAGGATCTTCTCTTCTGCTTCTTCCCGGGTAAGACCCAGGGTCTGGAGCTTGAGGATCTGGTCCCCGGCGATGCGGCCGATGGCGGCCTCGTGGATCAGCTGGGCGTCCGTATCTTCGGCGATGATGGCGGGGATGCTCTTGATCTTCGCTTCGCCCATGATGATGGAGTCGCACTGGACGTGACCGAAGCAGCGGGCCTCGCCCTTCATTCTTGGGTAGAAGGTCTGCTGGGACCTGTCCTGTGCCACGGAGCGGGAGATGACCCGGCCGTGGGAGTCTTCACCTGCCAGGATGATGTCCATCTCCGACTCGGCGGTCTGGACGCCGTGGGTCAGGAGCTTCTCGGTAATGACGGCCTCGGCGCCGGGACCGGCGACAATCTTTGTATAGCGCTTTGTGGAGTCCACGCCCCGGATCTGGGTGGTCTCCATCTCCATGACGGCTCCCTCTTCCAGATAGACAACCGTCTGGGGGTTCAGGATCCGGGCTCCTGTTCCCTCTCCTTCCCCGTAGTGGCGCTCGTAATAGCGGACTTTGGAGTTCTTTCCCACATGGAAGGTGTGGATGCCGTCGTGCTGGGAGGTTTCGCAGCCGGCGTTGTGGATGCCGCACCCGGCGACGATGTCCACGCTGCAGTTCTCGCCTACGAAGAAGTCATTGTAGACCAGGTCGTTCATGCCGGTCTCGGTGAGAATCACGGGGATATGGAGGGACTGGTTTCTGGTGCCGTCCTTGATGTGGATGTCAATGCCGGGCTTGTCCTGCTTGGTGTCAATGACGATGCTGTCCGTGCTGGCCCGGCCCTCCAGCTTTCCGTTCTTGCGGATGTTGTAGGCCCCCATGGGGGTCTGCTCCAGCTGGGCGATTTCCCGGAGGAGTTTCCAGTCGATGTCGGTCAAGGTTCCCTTCCCTCCTTACGGCATGAAGCTGCAGCCGGGGATGGTGCTGCCCAGGATCTTGGGCAGGACCTCTTCCCTGGTGCCGTGGTGCATGATCTCGCCCCGGTCCACCATGACGATCTCGTCTGCCAGGTCGATGATCCGCTCCTGGTGGGAGATGACGATGATGGTGCTCTCCCTGCGCCTGTGCAGGTCCCGGAAGGTCTCTGTCAGCTTGGCAAAGGACCACAGGTCGATGCCGGCCTCGGGCTCGTCAAAGATCATGAGGTCGGACTTCCGGCAGAGGATGGTGGCGATCTCGATGCGCTTCACTTCCCCGCCGGAGAGGGAGGAGTCCACTTCCCGGTCCACATAGTCCTCGGCGCACAGACCCACCCGGGTGAGGTACTGGCAGCACTCGGAGGTGGTGAGCTTCTCATTGCCGGAGGCCAGGCAGAGCAGATCCCGGACCCGGAGACCCTTGAAGCGGGGCGGCTGCTGGAACCCGTAGCTGATGCCCAGACGGGCCCGCTCCGTGACGGACAGGCCGGTAATGTCGGTGCCGTTCCAGAAGATCTGTCCGCCGGTGGGCATGACCAGACCCATCACAGCCCTGGCCAGGGTGGTCTTGCCGCCCCCGTTGGGGCCGGTGACGACCAGGAAGGTGCTGTCCGGGACTGTCAGGTTTACATGGTTGAGGATGTCGATCTCTTTGCTGTCTTCCTCCACCTGGTAGGTGAGGTCTCTGATTTCCAGCATGTCAGTGAGCTCCTTTGCCTTGGCTGTGTGCGCACCCGGCCGGACCGGAGCACGCACAGGAAGTATACCCCGCAGGGGCAGACAATGCAAGAAAATTATGCTGGTGCTCAGGAACGGTTCAGCAGCGGCGGATTTTAAAATGGAAGAAAACGGGAAGGCTTCCTGATGCTGGCATCCGCACCTGATATTTTAGAAAAAAAGGGTTCCTGACAGAAAAAACTTCTTGCCATACGGGGCTGAGGGGCTTATAATGACTGCTGGGATGGATGGTGAAGCGGCGGACCGATTAGAGGGACCGGCCTGGTGCTGAACTGTCCATCCTTTTTATGCACATTTTTGCCTGCCCGGCCGGAAGCGGGGACGGCATTCTGTTTCTCTGCGGGGGATGTAAATGGTATTCTCCAGTCTGCTTTTCATCTACCTGTTCCTGGCGCTCAATCTGCTCTTCTGCTGGCTGGCGGGACCGAAGTACCGGAACATGGTACAGCTGCTGTTCTCCCTTGTGTTCTACTCCTGGGGCGGCCCCCGGTATCTCCTGCTGCTGGTGGGGGAGACGGCGGTCAGCTGGTTTACAGCCGGAATGATCGACCGGCAGCCCCTGTACTCCGGCGCAGGCCGCAGGAAGAGAAAGTTCTACATGGTCCTGGAGTGCGTGGTCATGCTGGGGCTTCTGGGCATCTTCAAGTACCTGGGCTTCGTGCTGGGCACCCTCAAGGCGCTGACCGGCATGCCGGAGAACGTGCCCCAGATCGTCCTGCCCATCGGCATCTCCTTCTATACATTCCAGCTTCTCTCCTATGTCATCGACGTATACCGGGACGAGGTGCCGGCCCAGCGCTCCTTCCTGAAGCTGCTGCTGTACTCCAGCCTCTTCCACCAGTGCATCGCCGGACCCATTGTCCGCTACGCCACCGTGGCGGATGAGATAGACAACCGGCACGCCACCACGGCGGATGTGTTCTACGGCGTGCGCCGCTTCTCCGTCGGACTTGCCAAGAAGGCCATCCTGGCCAACGGCTGTGCAGCCTGCGTAAGGGATCTGCTGCCGGAGGGCGTGGAGGCGCTCCAGACCCAGTCCCCGGCCGGCATGTGGCTGGGGGTGTTCTTCTATGCCATGCAGGTGTACCTGGACTTCTCCGCCTACTCCGACATGGCCATCGGCATGGGCCGGATGGCGGGGTTCCACTACCTGGAGAACTTCAACTATCCCTACGTGGCCCGCTCCGTGCAGGACTTCTGGCGCCGCTGGCACATCTCCCTGAGCACCTTCTTCCGGGACTATGTGTACATTCCACTGGGGGGCAGCCGCTGCAGCACTCTCTGCCAGATCCGCAACATGTTCGTGGTGTGGTTCCTCACCGGTCTCTGGCACGGGGCCAGCTGGAACTACGTCCTCTGGGGTCTGTACTTCCTGGTGTTCCTTCTCATTGACCGCTACATCCTGAAGGACCGGCTTCCGCGGCTGATCGGCAATCTCTACTCCATGCTGGTGGTCCACTTCAGCTGGGTCATCTTCCGCTACCCGGACCTGAACGAGGCGGCGGCCGTCTTCAAAGGCATGTTCGGCATCGGCAACCGGGGTGCCACCAACCTGCAGGCCATGACCGTTCTGTCCAGCAACCTGTTCTTCATGATTGTCTGCCTTGTCGCCTGCACCCCTCTGGGGCACATCCTCCATGAGAAGCTGACGGAGCTGTCCCGGAGAAACCGGTTTGTATCCTTTGTATATCACCTCTTTGACGCCATGGTGCCTGCCGTGCTCCTGGTGCTCTCCACCCTGTCCCTGGTGGGGGACAGCTACGACCCGTTCCTGTACTTCAACTTCTGAGAACCGGCAGGCGGGTGCAGATCCCCCCTGAAAGGAGGCCTGTCCGTCCATGGACTACAATGTAGACGACATTATCCGGGAAGTCCGCGAGGAAGAGGCCCGGCAGAGCGGTCCGCCCCGGCGGCAGGGACCTGTCCGCCAGGAGAGACCCGTGGATGACCGGAGACCGGCTCCCCGTGCAGCCCCCAGAGCCCGGAGCAC
>CAYYHY010000261.1:0-3745 GCA_964471855.1 uncultured Oscillospiraceae bacterium
TCATGAGGATTATTTGCGGGACTTGGCCATGGCTCTCTGCTTGGAGAGAGTCTGGATCGCCTCGATGACGAGGATGACAGCCAGGACGACCATGGCTGCTGCGAAGCAGAGCTGGAACCAGTCGCCCCAGGCGGCTTCGTTGGCAATGATCATGACAATCTTGCTCTTGACGGTCAGGCAGAGGCTGGTGATAGTGGCCACCAGCATGAAGGCCATGGGGAAGTAGAACATCTTGTTGTTCTTTCCGACTTCGCCCAGCCAGGAGCAGACAGCCATGAGGGCCAGACCGGCCAGCAGCTGGTTGGCAGCGCCGAACAGACCCCAGATCTGGGAGAGGCTCAGACCGCCCAGCACGCCGCCGATGATGACCATGCTCAGGGTACCTACCAGGGGGTGTGCCAGGAACTTGCGGATGCCGGTGGCGTCCTGCCAGGTGGCTTCGTCGTCCTTCAGGAACAGCTCGGAGAACATGAAGCGGCTCAGACGGGTGCCGGTGTCCAGGCTGGTGAGGGCGAAGACTGAGACAGCCAGAGTCAGAAGAGCGTAGATGGTGTTGTAGGTGGTGGAACCCTCGCCGCCGAACATGGTGGCAATGCCGGAGGCAAATGCCGCGGAGGGGGAACCGAACTCGCCGGCGGTGTACTTGCTGAACACCATGCCGACAGCGATCAGGGAGATGATGCCCAGAGCGGACTCGATGAGCATGGAGCCGTAGCCGATGGGCTTTGCGTCGGCCTCACTGGCCAGCTGCTTGGAAGTGGTGCCGGTAGAGATCAGGGAGTGGAAGCCGGAGCAGGCGCCGCAGGCCACTGTGATGAACAGGGCGGGGAAGAGGGTGCCGATGCTGGTCTTCCAGCCGGTGAAGGCGGGAAGCTGGAAGGTTGCAGAGCCGGTAAAGGCAGAGAGAGCGATGCCGCCCACCGCCAGGATCATCATGCCGTACAGCAGGAAGCTGGACAGGTAGTCACGGGGCTGCAGCAGAATCCAGACAGGTGCCAGGGATGCCACTGTGATATAGACGCAGATGAGCACGATCCATGCGGTCCGGTTCAGAGCGAGACCGACGTTCAGACCGAAGACCAGCATGAGGCAGATGCAGACGATGCCGCCGATGGTGGCGGGAAGCGTGCCGACACCCAGCCGGTTGGTAACCAGTCCGTAGATAACGGCCAGGACAATGAACAGGACGGAGATCATGGCTGTCGTCTGGTTGCCGGTGGGTCCGCCTACAATGAGACCCATGGCCTCTCCTTCAGCTGTGAAGAAGGTGCCGGCCACTACGTTGACGAAGGATGCGATGACCAGGATCAGAACCAGCAGCGCGAAGATGGTGAACAGCTTCTGGGCTCTGCGTCCCATGGAGTCACGGATAATCTCGCCGACGGATTTGCCGCCATGCCGGATGGATGCAAACAGGGAGCCGAAATCCTGAAGCCCGCCGAAGAAGATGCCGCCGATGATGCACCAAAGGAACACAGGCACCCAGCCGAACACGGAGGCCTGGATAGGTCCGTTGATGGGGCCGGCACCGGCGATGGACGAGAAGTGGTGGCCCATCAGAACTGCCGGTTTTGCTGCCACGTAGTCAACGCCGTCCGCCATGGTGACCGCAGGTGTCGGCCGCTTGGGGTCAATGCCCCACTGCTTGGCCAGCCAGCTGCCGTAGGTCACGTAGCCGATTACCAGCAGTACGATAGCAGCAATGATGATGAGCAATGCTGTCATGGATTGATATTCCTCCTCTTACTTTTGCTGTGCAGGAACTATGCTTTGGAAGATGGACTTCAGCCGGCGGCCCTGGCGGTTGCAGACCGTGCGGCCGGAGGAGACTTCCACAGCATACAGACGGAAATGGCTCCACCCCTGCAGGCTGAAGCAGTAGCTCTTGTAGTACTTCAGCTTCCGGCAGGCCTCGAAGGCCTCCGGTTCGATCTGGTCTGCCAGGACGGCCAGCACCACGTCGCTGCTCTGGTGGGAGGAGTGGGGCTGCACCCGGGAGATGCCTGCGTTCCAGGCCTTCTCCGCCAGGTCCTTCAGACGGTCCAGGGTCAGGGCCGGTTCAAGGGCAAAGAAGACATACTCAAAGGACTCTGCTTCTGTCAGCTTTGCGCTCTTGACGAGGAAAAACCCTTCCTCGTGGGAATGGAAGACGGCCTCCGCCGCAAAGGGCGGCACAGGGGTCTCCCTGTTGACGTTGTAGTATGCTTCATAGGAGCGCAGGAGCCTGTCCAGCGCCTCTTCCATAGTCAAAGCGTTTCCCTCCTGTGGCAGACGGGGCGCAGATCAGGCTTCCGCCGCGGCGGGAGCCGGGGCCGGATCCGGCTTGCCGAAACTGCAGTCCGGGGCCTTCTCCTTCAGTTCCTCCATGGCGGCCTCTGCAGCCCGGGTACCCGGCAGCTGGACCATGGCCAGCTCCTTTCCTTCGCTGCAGATCACCAGATTCTCAACCTGGAAGTCGCCCCGGCCGCAGCACAGTCTGGCCGGGACCATCTGCACCCGGCGGAAGAAGCGGTCCGCCTCCTGATAGAAGATGTAGTAGACGGTGAACCTCCTCTTGAAGAAGAGGCATCTGTCCCCCAGAGTGAGGACCCCTATCCCGTGCCCGCTCCGGTAGTCGGATGACAGGGCGTCCATGTCCTCCGCAGGGGATTTGAGAGGGACGAATTTCATGCTTTCGCCTCCGTACTGCGGTCAGCCGGTGTATCATTGTGCTGTACCGCACGGGTGATTATACTATCTGCCAGGGAATTTGTTAATATACTTTGAACAGAGGACCGCCGGTTCCGGAGGTCCGGACCAGTTCCGGAGCAGAAGGGACCGGCGGGCGGAAAAGACCGGCAATTCGGCGGAATCCGCCCTTTTCTGCCGCATAAAGTTAAATAAAACCGGAAACTGGAAAATACGCCGCACCGGACGGATGTCAGATGCGGCTTAAATTTTGTCGGAAATGACAGGAAAAAGGCACTTTTCCGGCTGGAAGCTGTGCAGAATTGCCAGACGGCTGAGGAAGCCTCAGAGTCCCAGTTCCTCGTCCACCAGGACTACGGTCATCCTGTCAATGCCCCTGGGCCGGCACCAGAGGACCACCAGCCCCCTGCAGATCCGGCCCGGGCTGTCGCAGTCGTAGCACCGGTCCCCCCGCAGGGCGCAGGGGGTTTTTGCCCCCAGGCGCTGGGCGTTCTTCGGGGCGGCGATGTTCCGGGCCCGCCAGAGGGCGCCCTCGAAGTCCGGGGCGATCTTGTTGGAGCCGGCGACCAGGTAGACCTCCCGGTGACCGCTGAGGGTGGCCGCCACCCGGTTGCCGGTGCCGTCGATGTTGATGAGTTCCCCTGTCTCCGCCAGGCCGTTGACCGAGGAGATGTACACCTCAGCTTCGGCTGCCTCCTCCCGGGTATTTCCCTTCCAGTGCCAGAAGCAGGTGTTGTGCCTGGAGAGGCGGGGGTACAGGTCCATCTGCTCCGCTGTCAGGGAACCCCCGAAGCCTACCGTGGTCCCGTCAATCTCTGCGTCCAGAAAGTCCGCCGCCTCCGCCGCCGTGGCGAAGTGTCTGACGGCAAAGCCCCGTTTTTCCAGGGCAGGAATCAGTTTCTCATAGTCTGGCATGTTGCACGCTCCTTGCAGTGCATCCTGCGCCGCTCCCCGGGACGGGCAGGAAGAACTCTCTAAAATGACAGAAATTTCCAGACCAGTCCGCCCGGTTCCTCATCCAAAGATGAGAAAGCGGTCGGGGAGAGCGGACTGGCGG
>CAYYHY010000262.1:0-3725 GCA_964471855.1 uncultured Oscillospiraceae bacterium
CAGAGAAAGCGGGGCCGCAGCAAAGGCTCCGGTCCCGCAGAAGGCTCAGCGCAGGATTACTTGGAGGCGGTGTCCAGGTCGGTGTCGTCGCCCCAGATCATGTTGCGGCGCAGCTCGGCGCCCACGATCTCCATGGGGTGTTTGGCCAGCTCAGCCCGCTTGGAGTTGAAGAAGGTGCGGCCCATGCTCTTGTTCTCGGCGATCCAGCGGCCGGCGAAGGTGCCGTCCTGGATCTCCTTCAGGACCTGGCGCATGTTGGCCTTGGTCTGCTCATAGGGCAGGACACGGGGGCCGGAGAGGTACTCGCCGAACTCGGCGGTGTCGGAGATGGAGTAGTTCATGGCTGCGATGCCGCCCTTGTTGATCAGGTCGATGATCAGCTTCATCTCGTGGATGCACTCGAAGTAGGCGTTCTCGGGCTCGTAGCCGGCCTCCACCAGGGTCTCGAAGCCGCACTTCATGAGCTCTACGACGCCGCCGCACAGGACAGCCTGCTCACCGAACAGGTCGGTCTCGGTCTCGTCGTGGAAGGTGGTCTCCATGACGCCGGCGCGGGCGCCGCCGATGCCGGCGATGTAGGCCAGGGCGATCTTGTAGGCGTCACCGGTAGCGTTCTGCTCAACAGCCACCAGGCAGGGCACGCCCTTGCCGTTTACGAAGGTGGAGCGGACGGTGTGGCCGGGGCCCTTGGGGGCTGCCATGAAGACGTCCACGCCCGCGGGGGGCACGATCTGCTGATAGCGGATATTGAAGCCGTGGGCGAAGGCCAGCGCGTTGCCCTCAGCGAGGTTGGGGGCGATGTCCTTCTTGTATACGTCAGCCTGGACCTCATCGTTGATGAGCATCATGACGATGTCGCCCCACTTGGCGGCCTCGGGGACGGTCATGACCTTGAGGCCGGCCTCCTCAGCCTTGGCCCAGTTCTTGGAGCCGGAACGCAGGCCGACGCAGACGTCGCAGCCGGAGTCCTTCAGGTTCAGAGCGTGGGCATGACCCTGGGAGCCGTAGCCGATGATGGCAATCTTCTTGCCGTCCAGGTAGCTGATATCACAGTCCTTCTCATAGTACATTTTTGCCATAGTTGTACTCCTCCTTGATTTTGTTGTTGTCGTATATAGTGCTGCGCCCTCTTTCGATGGCGATAGTACCCGTCTTTGCGATCTCCAGGACCCCGTAGTCCTCCAGCAGGCGGATGAGGGCGGAGGTCTTCTCCCGGTCTCCGAAGATGGCCACCGTCAGGGTCTCCCTGCTCACATCGATGATGTTGGCCCGGAAGATATTGGCCATCTGGATGACCTCGTCCCGGACGTTGCGGTCGGCGGCCTGCACCTTTACAAGTGCAAACTCCCGCTGGATGGAGGTCTCCTCGTCCAGCAGCTTTACGGCCAGAACCGGGATCAGCTTCCGGCACTGGGCCGCCAGCTGGGTGATCATGAGCTCGTCCCCCTGCACCACGATGGTGATGCGGGTAACCCCCGGCCTGTCCGTCTCCCCCGAGACGATGGACTCAATGTTGTACCCCTTGCGGGAAAAGAGCCGCGCCACCTGGCTCAGGACACCGGGAACGTCCCGGACCAGGATGGAGAGGGTGTGGGGCCGTACAGTCGTATCAAAATCGTTCTTCATGCAGTCCTCCCCCTCTCTCAGTGCAGCAGGAAATCGGTGATGTGGGCGCCGCCCGGAACCATGGGTCTGACCATCTCGTCGATGTCCAGCATGCAGTCGATGACGCAGCCGCAGCCGGCCTCCATGGCCTCCCCGAAGGCCTTCTCCATCTCCGCCTGGGTCCTTACCCGCCAGCCCTTGAGACCGTAGGCCTCCGCCAGCTTCACAAAGTCCGGACCCCGGTCCAGGGTGGTCTCGGAGTAGCGCTCATTATAAATGAGGTGCTGCCACTGCCGCACCATGCCCAGGGTGCCGTTGTTGAACACGATGGTGATGATGGGCAGGTGGTAGTGCTCCACGGTGGCCAGCTCATGGCAGTTCATGCGGAAGCAGCCGTCGCCGGTGGTATGAATCACCAGCTTGTCGGGATTGCCGATCTTGGCCCCGATGGCGGCCCCCAGTCCGAAGCCCATGGTCCCGAACCCGCCGGAGGTGAGCAGCTGGCCTGGATAGTCGAAGTGGAAGTGCTGGATGGTCCACATCTGGTGCTGGCCCACGTCGGTGGCCACAATGGTGTCCCAGGGCGCCATCTGGCGGATGGTCTCCAGGGCCTGCTTGGGGGTCAGCGTCTCGCTCTGTCTGGGGGTGGAGGGAACCCGGAGAGGCAGGATATGATCCTTCCACTCCTTGTGGCTGTACTGCCCCACCTTTTCGTTGAGCAGCTGCAGCACCCGCTGGGCGCTGCCCACAATATGGTGGTCCGTGATGACGTTCTTGTCAATCTCCGAACGGTCAATATCAATCTGGACGATCTTCGCCTGGCTGGCAAAGGTCTCCGGCTGGAGAGCCACCCGGTCCGAGAACCGGCACCCTACGGCGATGAGCAGGTCGCACTCGTTGCAGGCCACATTGGAGGCCTGGGAGCCGTGCATGCCGATCATGCCTGTGGTCAGGGGGTGCCCTCCGGGGAATCCGCCGCCGCCCATGACGGTGATGGCCACCGGGGCATCCAGCTTCTCCGCAAAGGTACGGAACTCCTCGTGGGCCCGGCCCCGGACCACGCCGCCGCCGCAGATGAGCAGGGGCTTCTCCGATCTGTCAATCATCTCCACCAGGGTGTCGATGTCGCCCATGTCCGGCTCCGGCGCCTTCAGGTCGTGGGCGGTAGCCAGAGCCTGGATGCTGCCCAGCCCCCTGTTCTGGCTCCAGTGGACAAACTCGTAGTCAATCATGACGCTGGGGGCGGTGACGTTCTTCAGAAAGTCGATGAGCACCGGTCCCGGCCGGCCGGTAGCCGCCACGGCGAAGGCCTCCCGCATCACGTCGGGGATGGTCTGGGCGTCCCGCACCAGGTAGGTGGCCTTGGTGATGGGCATGGCGATGCCGGTGATGTCGACCTCCTGGAAGGAGTCCTTGCCCAGGTAGGGCTCCGCCACGTTGCAGGTGAGGAACACCACGGGGGAGGAGTCCATGTAGGCGGTAGCGATGGCGGTGGTCAGGTTGGTGGCCCCCGGTCCGCTGGTTGCAAAGCACACGCCCACCCTGCCGGTGGAGCGGGCGTACCCGTCCGCCGCATGGCCGGCCCCCTGCTCGTGGGAGGTCAGAATGTGGCGGATTCTGTCCCTGTAGTTGTACAGCTCATCATAGACATTGAGGATGGAGCCGCCGGGATAGCCGAATACGGTATCCACCTCCTGCTCCAGCAGGCACTCCATGATGGCTGCGGTTGCGCGGATTTTCATGCGTTTCTCTCCTTAACAGTACGCAGGTGCGGAGTTCGGTCAGATGTTGCCGCTGCCCTTCTGCAGGGCGATGAGTCCCGTGCGGGCCTCCGCCTTGATGGAGAAGGGGCGGAGCATGTCCTCAAATACGGCTATGCGGTCCGGGGTGTCAGACAGCTCCAGCGTCAGGGAGCTGGGAGAGATGTCCGCCACCTTCGCCCCCATGAGCTCGCAGATGGTCATGATGTCCTGGCGGGTCTTGCTGGTGGCGTTCACCTTTATAAGGATCAGCTCCCGGCCGATCATGTGGTCCTCGTCCAGGGTCCGCACCTTGATGACGTCGATGAGCTTGTTGAGCTGCTTCTCCACCTGCTCCACCACACTGTTGCCGCTGTCCAC
>CAYYHY010000263.1:0-3719 GCA_964471855.1 uncultured Oscillospiraceae bacterium
GGCGCAATTCCTCCCGGGGACAAGTCCCCGGGTATCCTTGCGCCAGTTCAATGAACGGGACCGGCGGGGACAGCTTCAGCCCCGCAGAGACAACGACCCGGGGCATGGCGGTGAAGCTCCTGTACAACCTGGACCGCAGCCCGGAGACCGCCGGTGCGGACTTCCCGGACGTGGAAGACGGCGCCTGGTACAGCAGCGCAGCTGCCTGGGCGGTGGAAAACGGCATCGCGGAGGGGTACGAGGACGGAAGCTTCGGTCCTGACGACGCGGTGACCAGAGAGCAGCTGGCCGTGATGCTCTGCGCCTATGCGGAGCTCCACGGCATGGACACCAGCCAGGAGGAAACCGGTCTGGAGTCCTTCGGCGATGTGGAAGAGATCCACGACTGGGCGCTCCCCGCTGTGCGGTGGGCCTGTGCCCGCGGACTGATGAACGGAACCGGAGACGGAATGCTGTCCCCCGGCGGCGAGGCCGACCGTGCGCAGACAGCCGCTCTCCTGGAGCGGTTCCTGAAGAAACTCAGCTGACAGACAGGGCAGGGGGTCCGGGGCAGAACCGGGCTCCCTGCCTCTCTTTCCGGCGGCAGGGGGACAGGCTCCCCGGAACATGGCAGACTGTGTGCCGGACCGCAGGAAACAGCAAAAAGCAGTCACTTCTTCTAATTGACAGAAGGGACTGCATGCTGTATGTTTAAGAACGAGACATCAGCCGGCAGAGGCGGACAGTGCGTTTTCTGACCGCCCCGGGTGCCGGCCTTCCACTTCATTGCATGCTGAGGTGACTGTACATTGACTGTAAAACAGCTTCTTGCGGTCCTCACCGCCGGAGGGGCGGACGAGGTCCTGAAGGAACTCTGCGCCCTGGACGGGAGGGAGGAGTCCCTGGCCGCAGGCAGGGCCCGGGCTGTCCGTGTGACAGAGGCCTTCCTGGACACCTTCGGGGACAGGGAGGACGCCATCCTCTGCAGCGGTCCCGGGCGGACCGAGATCGGCGGCAACCACACCGACCACCAGCACGGGTGTGTCCTCTGCGGCAGCGTGGACCTGGACATGCTGGCCTGCGCCGCCCCCAGCGGGGACATGAAGGTGCGGGTCATCTCCGAGGGCTACCCGGCTGTGGAGGTCGACCTCCGGGACCTGGACAGGAGGCCGGAGGAGGAGGGCACCTCCGCCGCCCTGGTTCGCGGCGTGGCCCGGGCCATCCAGGATCTGGGCTTTGAGCTGAAGGGATTCAGCGCCTGCGCCTGCTCCACCGTCATCTCCGGATCCGGCCTCTCCTCCTCTGCGGCCTATGAGATTGCCATCGGCACCATCTTCAGCCGCTTCTGCTGCGGCGGGGCCCTGACCCCGGCGGAGAACGCCCGGGCCGGACAGTTTGCGGAGAACGAGTACTTCGGAAAGCCCTGCGGTCTGATGGACCAGATGGGCTCCGCCGTCGGGGGCGCAGTGGCCATCGACTTTCTGGATACGGCAGATCCGAAGGTGGAGAAGATCGACTACAGCTTCAGCAGCAGCGGACATGTCCTCTGCATCGTGGACACCGGCTCCGACCATGCGGACCTGACGGAGGACTACGCCTCGATCCCCCGGGAGATGGGGGCTGTGGCCCGCTTCTTCGGGAAGCAGTTCCTGCGGGAGGTCTCCGAGGAGCAGTTTTATGATGACATCCCCGCCCTGCGGCGCACCTGCGGGGACCGGGCCGTGCTGCGGGCCATGCACTTCTTTGCGGAGAACGCCAGGGCGGTGCAGGAGGCCGGGGCTCTGAAGGAGCAGGACTTCCCCCGCTTCCTGCAGCTGGTAAACGAATCGGGACAGTCCTCCGAGCTTCTGCTTCAGAACGTCTGGTCCCCCGGCCGTCCCCAGATGCAGGCGGTCACACTCTCCCTGGCCCTGGGGCGCCGCCTTCTGAACGGGGAGGGCGCCATCCGGGTCCACGGCGGCGGCTTTGCCGGCACCATCCAGGCCTTTGTGCCCGCTGACAGGACGGAGTTCTTCCGCCGGGGCATGGAGAAGGTCCTGGGGGAGGGCAGATGCCACATTCTCCACATCCGCCCTGCAGGGGGCTGTGTCCTGCCTTTGTAAGATTTGTAAGAATGGAGGGTTAAGCAACATGTCTGTTCTTGTTCTCGGCGGAGCCGGCTACATCGGCTCCCATACGGTATATGAACTGGTGGAGGCGGGCCGCGACGTAGTGGTTGCGGACAACCTGCAGACCGGCTTCCGGGCTGCCGTCCACCCCGGAGCCCGTTTCTACAAACTGGATATCCGGGACCGGGCCGCCCTGGACGTGCTGTTCCAGGCGGAGAAGATCGACGGCGTCATCCACTTCGCCGCCTCCTCCCAGGTGGGGGAGTCCATGAGCAACCCCCTGAAGTACTACGACAACAACCTGTACGGCACCATGGTGCTGCTGCAGGCCATGACCGCCCACGGGGTGAACAGGATTGTGTTCTCCTCCACCGCCGCCACCTACGGGGAGCCGGAGCGGGTGCCCATCCTGGAGACGGACCCCACTGTGCCCACCAACTGCTACGGGCAGACCAAGCTGGCCATGGAGCAGATGATGTCCTGGGTGTCCAGGGCCCACGGTCTGCGCTATGTGGCCCTGCGCTACTTCAACGCCTGCGGGGCGCACCCCTCCGGGAAAATCGGCGAGGCACACAACCCGGAGACCCATCTGATCCCCCTGATCCTCCAGGTCCCCAACGGGAAGCGGGAGAAGATCTCCATATTCGGGGACGACTACCCCACCAGTGACGGCACCTGCGTCCGGGACTACATCCACGTCACGGACCTGGCCCAGGCCCACATCCTGGCCCTGGACCGGCTGCTGGACGGGGGAGAGAGCGACGTGTTCAACCTGGGCAACGGCATCGGCTTCACTGTAAAGGAGGTCATCGACGTGGCCCGCAGGGTGACAGGCCATCCCATTCCCGCCGAGACCGTGCCCCGCAGGGCCGGGGACCCCGCCCGCCTGGTGGCCTCCTCCGAGAAGGCGAAGAAGGTCCTGGGCTGGAAGCCGGAGTATGCGGACCTGGAAGTCATTGTCTCCTCCGCCTGGGCCTGGCACAGGAGCCATCCGGACGGCTACGGCCAGTGAGGTGCGGACATGACTGACGAAGCTGTATCCAGACTTGTCACATATGCCCTGCGCACCGGGCTCATCGAGGAGTGCGAGCGGGTGTGGGCTGTCAACCAGGTGCTGGATGTTCTGAAGCTGGACTCCTGGACAGACCCGGGAACAGAGCCGGGGGAGCTGGAGCTGGCCCCCATTCTGGAGGAGCTGCTGGACGACGCCGCGGCCCGGGGGGTGCTGGAGCAGAACAGCGTGGTCTACCGGGATCTGCTGGATACGGAGATCATGGGCCGGCTGACCCCCCGCCCGGCTCAGGTGACCGCCAGGTTTGCGGCCCTCCGGGCGGAGGATCCGAAGAAGGCCACCGACTGGTACTACCGCTTCAGCCAGGACACCAACTACATCCGCAGGGACCGGATTGCAAAGGACATGCAGTGGAAGACCCCCACGGAGTACGGGGAGCTGGACATCACCATCAACCTGTCCAAGCCGGAGAAGGACCCCAGGGCTATTGCAGCCGCCCGCAGCCTTCCCGCCTCCAGCTACCCCCGCTGCCAGCTGTGCCTTGAGAACGAGGGCTATGCGGGCCGGGTCAACCACCCGGCGCGGCAGAACCACCGGGTGGTGCCCATCTCCATCAACGG
>CAYYHY010000264.1:0-3716 GCA_964471855.1 uncultured Oscillospiraceae bacterium
AATGGCTGTACTTCCGCCATTTCCGGGGGGTCTACCTGTCAAGATGACACTAAAATTTCAATTAAATCCAGCTCCCCCACTTGCACAGGTCTGATAATTCAGTTAAAATGTTGCTACCAACTGGAATCACCTGCAACTATCAGGAGGCTGATGCAATTATGGAAGTCAAAGAGACTTGGAAGAAGGCCGCCAAACAGTTCTCTGAAAAAGCCGCCGAGCTGGCCCAGAACGGCGTAGCCCAGTCCAAGCGGCTGGCTGAGATCGCCAAGCTGAAAGGCGCCAACATCTCCGAAGAGGATATCATCAAGAAGGCCTACATGGAGATCGGCAAGCTGTACTATGCTGAGCAGGGCACCGCTCCCGACGGGGCCTATGCCGCCGCCTGCGAGAAGATCACCGCTGCCAGAGCCGCCATCGAGGGCAACACTGAGCGCATCGACGAGCTCAAGGCTGAGCTTGCTGCTCACCCCGAGGTTTCGGTTTCCCCGGAGGCTGACGTGGGCACGGAACTGACCGAGGCCGCTGAAGAGGCTGCTGAGATCCTGGAGGGCGTTGAGGCCGCCGAGGAGGCTGCTGCTGAAGAGGCAGCCGCTGCCGAGGAAGCTCCCGCTGCTGAAGAGGAGCCTGCAGAGGAGCCGGCTCCCGAAGAAGCTCCTGCCGCCGAAGAGACACCCGCTGAGGAAGCTCCTGCTGAGGAGGAGAATGCCGAGGAAGCCCCCGTCGAAGAGGCTCCTGCTGAGGAGACCCCGGCTGCCGAAGAGAAGACGACCGAGGAGTAATTCTGACTCTGAACATCAGACGGTGCACCAGTCAAACGGCGGTGTGCCGTCTTTCTGTCTGTCCAGCCGGGAGGTATTCTGCATGCTGGCTTCCTGGTACTGGCTGGACCCCTGATCTGCATCGATGTGACCTGCACCTGCCAGCGTCAGGACAGCGGGTTGAACTGTCTGCGAGGCAGAACAAGCATCTTGCATTCTGTTTAAAACAGGTGGTATAATGCAGGCAGAACAGTCAAATGTACTCAACCGCAGCAGAATCCATCTCTTCTGCGGACAACAGGTACCCAGCAGGAGGTAATTTTTTCCATGACCATTACATATCAGCCGACGGGCGTCTGCTCCAAGCTCTACAACATCGAGGTAGAAGACGGCATCATTAAGTCTCTTGAGGTAATCGGCGGCTGCAACGGCAACCTGAAGGCCATTTCCTCCCTCATCCAGGGGATGCCGGTTGAGGAAGCCATCAGCCGCATGGAGGGCATTCGCTGCGGCATGCGCCCCACGTCCTGCCCCGACCAGATCGCCAAGGCACTGAAGCAGGCGCTGTAAACAGACCAGTTCTGTCCCATCACTCACCATCCCGGCTCAGTCCGGGGTGGTGATTTTCTTCCTCCGGCACCTCTCCAGAGCACTCAAACCCAACCGTCTGCTGCCAGCACCCCTTGTCCGGCATGACAGTTTCGCCGGAGGGCGGCTTTGCAAAAACCTGTTGCATTTTGGCATGAAATCATGTAATATGTGGACTGGATTTCCTTTTTCTAAGAGGTTATCCAGTTTCCCCCAGTTCCGCAGCGGGCGGAACGAGTGTCTCATTTATGGGCCGGCTTTGTCCGGTTCAAATCTGAAGCGAGGAGAAGACAACATGAAACGAATCTTTGCAGCACTCACAGCAATGGCTCTGGTGCTCGCACTGGCTGCCTGCGGAAACAGCGGCAGCAGCAGTGGCTCCAATGCAACCAGCAGCGGCGGCGGTTCCAGCACATCCGCCAGCGGTTCCGGCAGCGGCGGCGGCTCCAGCGCTTCTGGCGGCAGCAGCAGCGGCGAAAAGCTCACCGGCGGCGGCGGCGATCTGACATTCACCACCGGCGGCGATCAGGGCACCTACTATGCATTCGGCGGCGTCATGGCTGCCAAGGTCTCCGAGGTCAGTGACACCACTGTCACAGCCATCACCTCCGGCGGTTCCCAGGCCAATATCCAGGCCATGGAGGCCGGCGACGCTGACATGGGCTTTGTCCAGTCCGACGTCATGTCCTACGCTTATGACGGCACCCGTCTGTTTGAAGGCGCACCCGTACAGAGCTTTTCCACTGTAGGTGCCATGTACATGGAGCAGGTCCAGATCATCACCCTGGATCCGAACATCAAGACTGTGGCTGACCTGGAAGGCAAGAGCGTCTCCATCGGCGACCAGGGCTCCGGTGCATACTTCAACGCTATCGACGTCCTCGGCGCCTACGGCCTGACCGAGCAGGACATCAAGCCTCAGTACCTGTCCTTCGGCGACTCCACAGAGGCCATGCAGGACGGTCAGATTGACGCCGCTTTCGTGGTAGCCGGCGCTCCCACTCCCGCTGTCACCTCTCTGGCTGCTTCCAAGGATGTCTATCTGGTCAGCCTGGATGAGGAGCACATTGCACAGCTCCAGGAGGACTCCCCCTACTACAGCACCAACGTCATCTCCAAGGACGCATACGGCACTGAAGAGGACTGCACCACTGTTGCTGTCAGCGCAGTCGTTATCGCCAATGACAGTGTCTCCGAGGGCGACGTATACAACTTCATCGCCGGCGTGTTCAACAACCTGGACAACCTGAGCCATGACAAGGCCAAGGAGCTGAGCCTGGAGCACGCAACCTCCATTACCAACATCCCCTATCATCCCGGCGCAGTCAAGTACTTTGCTGAGCAGGGCATCGAGGTCCCCAGCAAGTAATCCTCCTGTCTTACAGGTCTGAGCCATTCAGAGCGGCTGCGGCGCCAGCGCTGCAGCCGCTCTTTCTGAAAGCTGCATGTGCAGGGCAGATCCCGGCGCATTCCAGCGTGAGTGCGGCGGCATGTGCTCTGCGGCGCAGTGAGAAATCTGGAGAAAGGAGCTTTATATGTCCGAAGAAATCAAAACAGCAGATCCTGCACCGGAAATAGACACTTCCACCGGTACGGCAGCCGATGTGGAAGAAGTGATGAAGAAGTACGACAGAGAATCCAATGTGCGTATCTGGGAGGGCAAGCCCAAACTTGTCATCCGTATCCTCTTCATTGCATTTTCCTGCTACTGCATATGGTCAACGCTGTTCAGCACCATGATCGCACAGCAGAAACTCCCTATCTTCCTTGGCATTGTCCTTATCCTGGGTTACCTGAACTACCCCATCAAAAAGGGCACTACGCGGGTCAACTATATCCCAATCTATGACATCGTCATTATGCTGGCCGGCTCCATTCCATTCTTCTACTACGCATATAACGCGGTAACTCTGCTGAAACTGGCCAACAAGATCACGGACCGGCCCATCTTCTGCATCATGGCAGTGGTCTCCATCCTGGCCTACATGGAACTGTGCCGCCGCTGCGTAGGCATTCCAATTCTCTGTGTCGTAGGCGCCCTGATGATCTACACCTTTGCCAACGTGCGTTTCGTCAAGGCAATCTACGACCTGTACTACACCGCATCCGGGCTGTGGAACACCCCCATCAACGTCTGCCAGAAGTACATCGTAGTCTTTGTCATATTCGGTGCTTTTCTTGAACGAACGGGCATATCCACGTTCTTTATTAATTTGGCCAACTGCATTGCCGGCTCTTCGGCCGGCGGTCCCGCCAAGGTGGCCGTCATCTCCTCCGCCCTCTGCGGCATGGTGTCCGGCTCCTCCGTCGGCAATACCGTGACCACCGGCTCCGTCACCATCCCCATGATGAAGAAGACCGGCTACAAGG
>CAYYHY010000265.1:0-3709 GCA_964471855.1 uncultured Oscillospiraceae bacterium
GGGATGGTCACAAAGTTCCTGTCCCTGCGGGCCACCAGGACTGTGAGATTGGGTGCGAACTCATAGAGCATCTGGCGGCAGGAGCCGCAGGGCCAGCAGTAGTCTGTGCTGTTTCCTGCTATGGCCAGTGCGACGAAGCCGGAGGTGTGTCCGTTGCTGACTGCATTCATCAGGGCGCCGCGCTCTGCGCAGAGGGTGCTGCCGTAGGCGGCGTTCTCCACATTGCAGCCTGTGTAGATGCTGCCGTCTTCGCAGAGGAGGGCTGCGCCTACCGGGAACTTGGAGTAGGGCACATAGGCGTTCTTGAGAGCCTCAAAGGCCATGCTGACAAGGGCTGCGTCGGTTGGCCTCTTTCTGCTGGTCTTCGCTTTCGCAGACGCCTCGTTCATGTGCACCCTGGTGTACTTCTCGGTGGCAATCTCAACGCCGGTGTAGGAGTCCAGCCAGGCGATCTCCCGGTAGGCCGGCTCGGCGGAGCCGCCCATGTCCGACACGTTCACAGGGGCGGACAGACCATCCAGGATGTCCGGGCGGCAGGAGAGATCACGCCAGAGGGTGAGACCCTCTCCGGGGAAGATGTACACCAGACCCTGGGCATTCTCCCTGGCGCTGACAGCTACCTCCGGTGCCACACCGGTTCGGAGACCTACGCTGCGGCGCAGAGATCTGACGACCTGGGAGCACCGGGCGTTGAAGAGATGGCAGCTGGCGATGGCAGGATCTATGGTCAGACCGTTGTAAGTTCCACCCAGGATGCGGATGCACTCCAGCTGCCCCTGGGTGCCGAAGTCCATGGTGATGTTTCCGCCGTACCAGGAAGGAAGTCCGCCTACGCAGGACTCCTGATTGCCCAGGGCCTTCTCAGCGTCCTCGAGGGTGCCGCCCAGAGGGATCCAGCCCCCTCCGACGAGAATGCCCTTGCCGGGTTCTACACTGATCTGCAGCAGAATCTTCTGCGCCATGTTATTTCAGTCCTTTCTTGCGCGTTTTGGAGGCAGAGAACTGGTACGCCTGGCGCAGCCAGTCCTTTACCTGAGCATCTATTTCTGAAGGATCGCCAATGAGCATGTGATGGGTGAAGCGGCCCGGATATGCCTCGGATACGGCGTCAATGCGGGGGGAGGTGACAGCATATCCCAGTCCAAAGGTGAGCGTGAGCCAGACAGGGGGACGGAGCGCAGCCTTCCTGGCGGGCAGGAAGGAGACGAAGGCGAACCCGTACCGGCCTGTGAAGGTGATCTGGGTCTTGGATACCTTGAACTTCACGTCCGGTCCCTGGGCGAGGATCTCAGGTGCCAGGACCTCGTAGATGGGAAGAGCATCCATGTGGTCCCGGAAGAAGAACAGGACATCCGGGGTGAGGATGGCATCCAGGTCTTCCATGATTCTGACACCTCCTGCTGAGCCCTGTGCCAGGGATCTGCGCATGCAGAGAAAACGGCGGCCTCCGGCGGAGCCGGACCTCTCTGCTGCAGACGGAGAGACAGGTCCTCTGCGCCAGGCACAATCGGGATAAGGTATCCTGACAGGTACTGTCAGAGACGGGCAGGGTCCCCGCAAATGCAGGCATTTTTCACAGCCGCCCGTTGTGCGGGGAGACTCTGCATGGTAATATTACCAGAAACGGGCAGTTTCGTCCAGTCACAGCGAGGAGGATATCATGGAATTCGACAGAGCGCTTTTTCTGCCAGTATCCCTGGAGGACATGCGGGAACGGGGATGGATGTACTGTGACTTCCTGCTGATTACCGCAGACGCCTATGTGGACCACCCCTCCTTCGGGGCGGCGGTGATCGGCAGACTGCTGGAGGCGGCCGGGTACAGGGTGGCGGTGCTGGCGCAGCCGGACTGGAAGAGACCGGAGTCCTTTACTGCTCTGGGCAGACCCCGGTACGGTGTCTTTGTCTCCTGCGGCAACCTGGACTCCATGGTAGCCCACTACACGGCGGCAAAGAAGCGCCGCCATGACGACGCCTACTCCCCGGGCAGGAAGGCGGGTCTGCGTCCGGACCGGGCGGGGATCGTCTACTGCAACCGCATCCGGGAGGTGTTCGGGGATATCCCCCTTGTGGCAGGAGGGCTGGAAGCCAGCCTGCGCCGCTTTGCCCACTATGACTACTGGGATGACAAGGTCCGCCGGTCCTTCCTCTTCGACTCCCAGGCGGATATCCTCACCTACGGCATGGGAGAGACGGCTACCCTGGAGATCGCCTCCCGTCTGGCATCCGGCACGCCGGTGCGGGAGATCACCGATGTCCGGGGCACCTGCGTGGCGGCAGAGAACCCCTCTGCCTGTGCCTATCCCATGGTGATGGTGCCGTCCTTCGAGGAGGTCTCCGCCTCAAAGGAAGCCTATGCCCGGGCCAACATGACAGAGTACCTGGAGCATGACCCCTATTCCGGCAAGGCGGTGCTGCAGAAGCACGGGAACCGGCTTCTCATCTGCAATCCCCCTGCATATCCCCTCCCCACAAAGGAACTGGACCGGGTGGCAGAACTGCCCTATGTGCGGGAACCGCACCCCATGTACGACGACCAGGGAGGTGTCCCTGCTATTGAAGAGGTCCGGTTCTCCGTCACCCACAACCGGGGCTGCTTCGGAGCCTGCAACTTCTGCGCCCTGGCCTTCCACCAGGGCAGAACGGTGACCTCCCGGAGCCATGAGAGCGTTGTCCGGGAAGTGGAGATGCTGACCCATCACCCGGGCTTCAAGGGCTATATCCACGACGTAGGCGGCCCCTCGGCCACCTTCCGGCGTCCCTCCTGCCAGAAGCAGCTGAAATCCGGTATGTGCCGGAACCGGGCCTGCCTGGCACCGGAAGCCTGCCCCAATCTGGATGCAGACCATACGGACTATATGCTGCTCCTCCGGAAGCTGCGGGCAGTGCCGGGGGTCAAGAAGGTGTTCATTCGCTCCGGCATCCGCTTTGACTACCTGATGAAGGATCCCAACGGAGAGTTCTTCACCGATTTGGTACAGTACCACATCTCCGGTCAGCTGAAGGTGGCGCCGGAACACTGCGCAGCCGGCGTACTGGACTGCATGGGCAAGCCCCACATCGAGGTGTATGAACAGTTCCGGGAGAAGTACGAGAAGCTGAACCGCCGCTACGGCAAGGAGCAGTATCTCGTTCCCTACCTCATCTCCTCCCATCCCGGCTGCACCCTGGAGAATGCAGTGGAACTGGCAGAGTGGCTGAACAAGCAGGGACACATGCCGGAGCAGGTGCAGGACTTCTACCCCACGCCAGGTACCCTGTCCACCTGCATGTGGTATACAGGGCTGGATCCCAGAACCATGGAGAGCGTTTATGTGCCCCGCTCTCCCCATGACCGGGCTCTGCAGCGGGCGCTGATGCAGTGGAGACTTCCCCAGAACCGCTCTCTTGTCAAGGAAGCCCTGGAGAAGACCGGCCGTACCGACCTCATCGGCTACGGAAAGGAATGCCTCATCAAACCGGACAGGCAGAACAGCAGCCGGACCGCAGGAGACCGGAACAGAGACAGATCTGCACCGTCGGGTGCAAAGAAGAACCACAGCAGAGCCGGTACAGGCTCCACAGAGAAGGACAGGAAAGACAGCGGCTCCATGGAAGTGAAGCACGGAAAACCTGTATACAAAGAAGGCTGGGCCCGCCCGAAGCAGAAGAACAGCAGGAAGAAAGGAAAGAAGTGACTGCAGCAGGGAACAGCCCCTCCCTGGACTCCT
>CAYYHY010000266.1:0-3685 GCA_964471855.1 uncultured Oscillospiraceae bacterium
CCGTCTCAGACACCAGGGCGTCCAGGTCCCGGGTCTCCATCAGGGCGAAGGGGGCGCTGTGCTGCCCGAAGCAGCTGCGCCTGCAGAGGGCGTATTTCTTCCCCGCCCGCTCCAGCACCCGGCGCAGGAGGGCACCCCGCTCCGGGCTGCTCTCTGCGGCCAGCCCCTGGCGGGTGAAGACCAGTGGCTCGAAGAAGGCCGCGTCGATGCAGTAGCGCCGCACCATGTCCTCCGCCTCCGGACCCTGAAAGCACAGGGTGTCCCGGGAGAGGGTGCCCCCGGTACAGAAGACGGTGAGTCCCAGCCGGCTCAGCTCCTCAGCCCCCCGGAGGCTGTCTGTCAGCACCCGCAGGTTCCCCCGCCCCTCCAGACGGGGGATCAGCCCCAGGCAGGGGCCGGATCCGTCCAGGTAGATGGTGCCCTCCTCCGGGAGCAGCCGGGCCGCAGCCTCCCCCAGGCGCTCCTCCACCCCCGGCTTCCGGGCAGCGGGTTCGTCCTCCGGGGTGCGCAGCCGCACCCCGCCGTAGCTGCGGGTCACCAGGCCCCGGTCCTGGAGCTCTGTCAGGTCCCTGCGTATGGTAATGGCGCTGATGTCCATGAGGGTGGCGATGGACTCCACGGTAACCCGCTTTCCGTCCTGCAGAAGGGCCAGAATCCGCTCCTGCCGCTCCTCCTTTTTCTGCAGCCGGTCCATTCAGCTCTCCTTCCCCTCATCTCCGGGGTCCGTGCGGTACTCCCGCAGGAACATGGGCATCATGGTCCTGCCGCTCTCCGTCAGGGAGTACTCCCCGTCCGCCAGGCACCAGTCGTACAGCAGCCCCCGCTCGCAGAGGGCGTAGACCCGGACCATCTCGCTGACTGTAATGTCCTGCCGCAGCTCCCCCCGCTCCTGGCCCTCCCGGACAATCTGGCGCAGAAGCCGGTAGTAGTACCGGTTCCTGTCCAGGAGACTCCGGTCCCCCCGGGTGATCAGCTGGGAGGCGTACATCCTGGCCACCAGCTCCAGGGAGATGGAGTTCTCGATCATGGAGAAGAGCTCCCGGTTGAGGAACATGAGCTGGTCAAAGCGGTTCATCTCCGGGTCCATGGTCTCCGACAGCTGCTGGTACTTCTCGTCAAAGACGCTGGCCAGGGTGCCCACCAGGGCCTCCTTGGAGGCAAAATAGTGATAGAAGGATCCCCGGGAGGTGCCGGACTCGGCGATGATCTCCTCCACGGTGGTGTCCTCGTATCCCTGCCGGTAGAAAAGCCGCCAGGCGGCGTCTATGATGCGGATGCGGGTGTTTCTGCTGTTCTGCCTGGCCACGGCTTTCTCTCTCCTCTCAGCTTGTTCTCTCCCCCTATTATCCGGATTTCCGCCTCCTGGGTCAACCCGTTTCCGCCCCCGCTGCCGGTTGCCAGCCATATTTCTTTGTGGTACAATGTCGTGACCTTTTGATAAGGGGGTTTTGAGCGCCTTGTCCAGCAACTTTTTCCCCATGATCGCCCGCATGCGCTACATATACCGCTGGGGCCTCATGCGCAACACCTTTGAAGAGAACATCCAGGAGCACTCCCACCAGGTGGCCGTGCTGGCCCACGCCCTGGCGGTGATCGACCGGCGCTTCTACGGCGGCACTGCGGACCCCGGTCAGGTGGCGGTGGCCGCCCTCTACCACGACGCCAGCGAGATCCTCACCGGCGACATGCCCACCCCCATCAAGTACGACAACCCGGACATCCAGACCGCCTACAAGGCGGTGGAGAGCGTGGCGGAGCAGAAGCTCCTCTCCATGCTCCCGGAGGACCTGCGGCCGGACTTCGAGGAGGCCGTCACCATCCCCGACCCGGCGGTGAAGGCCCTGGTGAAGGCGGCGGACAAGCTCTCCGCCTACATCAAGTGCGTGGAGGAGGTAAAGGCGGGCAACGCGGAGTTCAGGAAGGCAAAGGAACAGACCTATGCCGCCCTGTGCCAGAACCCCATCCCCGCCCTCAAATACTTCATGGAGAACTTCCTGGACGGCTTCGAGCTGACCCTGGACGAGCTGAACTGAAGCGGGATCCGGTCCCGAGGAAAGGAATACGTAAATGAAAGCCATCGTCACTGTCATCGGGAAGGACCAGGTGGGCATCATCGCCGGCGTCTGCTCCCTCCTCTCCAGCCAGAACATCAACATACTGGACATCAGCCAGACCATCCTCCAGCAGTACCTCACCATGGTCATGCTGGTGGACCTCTCCGCCTGCGAGAAGAGCTTCGGCGAGGTGTCGGAGATCCTGACCCGGGCCGGACAGGAGCGGAACCTGTCCATCCGCATCCAGCGGGAGGACATCTTCGACGCCATGCACAGAATCTGAGAGGTCCCCACATGATCAGCCAGAACGAAATACTTCAGACCATTCAGATGATCGACCAGCAGCATTTGGATGTCCGCACCATTACCATGGGCATCTCCCTGCTCTCCTGCGCCCACAGCGACGTGCGCACCGCCTGCACCCGCATCTACGACAAGATAACCCGGAGTGCGGAGAAACTGGTCTCCACCGGGGAGGATATCGAGCGGGAGTACGGGATCCCCATTGTAAACAAGCGCATCTCCGTCACCCCGGTGTCCATGGTGGCCGCCGCCTCGGAGACGGACACCTACGTGCCCTTCGCCGAGACCCTGGACCGGGCTGCAAAGACCTGCGGGGTCAACTTCATCGGCGGCTTCTCCGCACTGGTCCAGAAGGGCATGACAGAGGCAGACCGGAAGCTCATCGCCTCCATCCCCGAGGCCCTGGGGTCCACCGACATCGTCTGCGGCAGCGTCAACGTGGGCTCCACCAAGGCGGGGATCGACATGGACGCGGTGGCCCTCATGGGCCGGACCGTCAAGGAGCTGGCCGCCCGCACGGCGGACCGGGGCGGCTTCGGCTGCGCAAAGCTGGTGGTCTTCTGCAATGCAGTGGAGGACAACCCCTTCATGGCCGGCGCCTTCCACGGAGCCGGAGAGCCGGAGCGGGTCATCAACGTGGGAGTATCCGGACCCGGCGTGGTCCACTACGCCCTCCAGAGCGTCAAGGGTGCCCCCTTTGACGTGGTGGCGGAGACAGTAAAGAAGACAGCCTTCCGCATCACCCGGGCGGGACAGCTGGTGGCCCAGGAGGCCTCCCGGCGCCTGAACACCCCCTTCGGCATTGTGGACCTCTCCCTGGCCCCCACCCCTGCGGTGGGGGACTCCGTGGCCCGGATCCTGGAGGAGATGGGGCTGGAGATGTGCGGCACCCACGGCACCACCGCCGCCCTGGCCCTGCTCAACGACGCCGTCAAGAAGGGGGGCATCATGGCCTCCTCCAGCGTAGGCGGCCTCTCCGGCGCCTTCATTCCTGTCAGCGAGGACGAGGGCATGATTGCCGCCGCCCGGGCCGGAGCCCTGACCCTGGACAAGCTGGAGGCCATGACCTGTGTCTGCTCCGTGGGGCTGGACATGATTGCAGTGCCCGGGGACACCCCGGCCGAGACCATCTCCGCCATCATCGCAGACGAGGCCGCCATCGGCATGATCAACTCCAAGACCACAGCCGTGCGCATCATCCCCGCGCCCGGCTGCAGCGTTGGAGATACGGTGGAGTTCGGGGGTCTGCTGGGTTCCGCACCGGTTCAGCCGGTACACCCCTGGTCCTCCGCAGACTTCATCGCCCGGGGCGGCCGGATCCCCGCCCC
>CAYYHY010000267.1:0-3641 GCA_964471855.1 uncultured Oscillospiraceae bacterium
CAGTCCGCCTCAGACCGTTATGATTGTACGCGTTCGACTTTGGGACTGTGAAATCTGCAATGGAGGCGAGTTGGATGACAGCAGTGTACCCCGTAATTGATCCGGTGGCGACCGGCGCCAACATCCAGCGGCTGCGCAAACAGCGCGGTCTGAGCGTTCACGACATGCAGGAGTACTTCGGCTTCCAGGAGCCGGCGGCCATCTACAAATGGCAGCGGGGGCAGAGCCTCCCAAACCTGGACAACTTCTACGCCCTGGGCGCCCTGCTCCAGGTCCCAATGGAGGAGATCCTGATCTCCGCCTGAGACCGGCACAGCAGGCTCCTGGACCCGGTCCAGAGCAGAACATTTCCCCTCCGGTACAGCAGAGCACGCCCTGCTGCTTCTTTTTTCTCCGCATAAAAAAAGCGCCCCGCTTCGGCGGGGCGCTTTGCTGTCTCATCTGTTTCGCTGCTGCGGGTACGGCGGTCGTCCAAATCCCTTCAGCCATTTTCCTTCCCGCTTTCCAGTCTCCGGAGAGACCGGTCTGCAGGGAAGAGCGTGAAAAGCCATCAAACTCGACGGCATCACGCTGTCTGACTGTGAGTCAGCAGAGGCATTTCTGATGTGCTGGACGAAGCGCTGTGTGCATGGGTGCGGGAACGCGGGGATGTGCGGGCAGGTGAATGCATGTGCGGGAGATGTCTGGCGAAGCGCCGGGCGTCCTCCTGAAAGCGGCAGGGAAGATCCGCCGCTTTCAGGCAACCATATGAATATCAAGCAGAAGTGCGCAGCACTATAGTTCGTCTGCGCCTGAACCGGCATCCGTTCTTCTTTCTTCCGCCGCACCCGCAGCAGCGAAACGCAGGAGCGTGCTACGCCTCGATGCCGGCGAAGTTCTCGAACACGTCCGCGAAGGTGTCGTTCACATCGAAGGGCGCCTCGTAGTCCACCTGCGTGGTGATCACGGCCGTGTCCAGGGATGCAGACACCTCATCGGCCTTCTGGCTCAGTTTGGTGCAGAGCCTGCGGACCTTTGTGCGGTCGAAGTTGATCTGCTTGACGGTCTTCAGGTCGCAGCGGTAGGTCACCTGGTTGCCGTCGTTGTTGAACCGGTAGCCGGTGCCGCCGCCCTGCACCAGGGTCTCGGAGCTGCGGATGCCGGCCATCCTCCGCAGTGTCTCAGCGGCAGACTGGCGCTTTGCGTTCAGGCTCATCTCGCCGTCCAGCCCCGCGGGCAGGTCCAGCTTCAGCTTGGCTGCATAAATGGCTGCGCTCAGCTTCTCCCGCTCGGTCAGCAGCCAGACCAGGAACACCGCCATGCTGGTGATGTGGTCGGCGTACTCGCAGGGGTTCTCCCGGACCTTGACCTCGTCCTTCTCCCCGGCCAGGATCCTGGAGCGCATGGAGGTCATGGTCACTCTGGTGACGCAGTCCTCCCGGTCGAGAATCGACTGCGCCTCGTCCTGGAAGGCGGTCAGCTTGTTCTGGAACCGGAAAGCTTCCTTCAGGTTCATCTGTACATCATCCTTTCTTCTCCCTGTCTGCTCTAGAGGATACACCCCATCCGCCCCGCTGTCACGAAACTGCTGGTTGAATTTCTGGAACTGTCAGTTGAAAGATGCCCCGGTTCCGGAGCGGGAATGCTGTCTTCCTTGCTTAACGGCCGGAAAAAGAGGGGTCCCGGCGGGGACCTGTGTGTCTCCGCCGGGACCGGGGATCTGTTCTGCCGGGTCAGGCAACGGTCAGGGAGCCGTTTTTCAGCTCCACACGGAGCACGGTGCCGGGCTCCACGTCGCCTTCGATGATGCGGCGGCTGACCAGCGTCTCCACTGTGTGCTGCAGGTAGCGGCGCAGGGGACGGGCTCCGTAGACGGGGTCGTAGGCGCTGTCGATGATGTGCGCCTTGGCCTCGGGGCTCAGTTCCACGGAGAGGTCCCTGTCCTCCAGGCGGCCGTTCAGCTCCGCCATGAGCAGGTCGATGATGGAGGTGATGTTCTCCCTGGTCAGCGGCTTGTAGTATACAATCTCATCCAGGCGGTTCAGGAACTCGGGCCGGAAGGTCCGCTTCAGCAGGGCGTCCACCTGGCTCCGGGCCTGTGCGGAGATCTCGCCGTCAGGCTGGATCCCGTCCAGCAGATACTGGCTGCCCAGGTTGGAGGTCATGATAATGATGGTGTTCTTGAAGTCCACCGTGCGGCCCTGGCTGTCGGTGATGCGGCCGTCGTCCAGAACCTGGAGCAGGATGTTGAACACATCGGGGTGGGCCTTCTCCACCTCGTCGAAGAGGATGACGGAGTAGGGCTTGCGGCGCACCGCCTCGGTGAGCTGTCCGCCCTCCTCGTAGCCCACGTATCCCGGAGGCGCTCCGATCAGGCGGGAGACGGAGAACTTCTCCATGTACTCGCTCATGTCGATGCGCACCAGGTTCTTCTCGCTGTCAAACAGAGCCTCCGCCAGGGTCTTGGCCAGCTCCGTCTTGCCCACGCCGGTGGGGCCCAGGAACAGGAAGGAGCCGATGGGGCGCTTCGGGTCGGCGATCCCCGCACGGCTGCGGAGGATGGCCTCGGATACCAGCCGTACCGCCTCGTCCTGACCTACAACCCGCTTGTGGAGGATGTCCTCCAGGTGGAGCAGCTTCTCCCGCTCCCCCTCCATGAGCTTCGCCACGGGGATGCCGGTCCAGCGCTCAATGATGCGGGCGATCTCCTCCTCGGTCACCTTGTCCCGGAGCAGGGAGCGGGCCTTTCCGTCAGCGGTCAGGGCCTCCTCCGCTTCCAGAGCCTTGCGCAGGGAGGGGATGGTTCCGTACTGCAGCTCTGCGGCCTTCTCCAGGTCGTACTCCCGCTGCGCCTGCTCCAGGCGGGCGGAGGCCTCCTCCAGCTGCTCTCTCAGTTTCTGCACCTTGCCGATGGAGCCCTTCTCGTTCTCCCACTGGGCCTTCTTGGCTTTGAACTCCTCCCGCAGGTCGGACAGCTCCTTCTGGATATCCTGCAGGTGCTCCATAGACAGCTTGTCCGTCTCCTTCTTCAGAGCGGCCTCCTCAATCTCCAGCTGGATAATCTTCCGCTGGATGACGTCCAGCTCGGTGGGCATGGAGTCCATCTCCGTGCGGATCATGGCGCAGGCCTCATCGATGAGGTCGATGGCCTTGTCCGGCAGGAAGCGGTCACTGATGTAGCGGTTGGACAGGGATGCGGCGGCGATGATGGCGCCGTCCGTGATCTTGACCCCGTGGTAGACCTCGTAGCGCTCCTTCAGTCCCCGGAGGATGGCGACGGCGTCCTCCACAGAGGGCTCGCTGACCATCACCGGCTGGAAACGGCGCTCCAGAGCCGCATCCTTCTCGATGTACTGGCGGTACTCGTTGAGGGTGGTGGCGCCGATGCAGTGCAGCTCGCCTCTGGCCAGCATGGGCTTGAGCAGGTTGCCGGCATCCATGGAGCCCTCAGTCTTCCCCGCGCCAACGATGGTGTGCAGCTCGTCGATAAAGAGGATGATCCGGCCCTCCGACTTGCGGACCTCGTTGAGAACGGCCTTCAGACGCTCCTCAAACTCGCCCCTGTACTTGGCCCCTGCAATCAGGGCGCCCATGTCCAGGGAGAAGATGGTCTTGTCCTTCAGGGAACTGGGCACGTCCCCCTTTACAATCCGCTGGGCCAG
>CAYYHY010000268.1:0-3608 GCA_964471855.1 uncultured Oscillospiraceae bacterium
GTGCAGGTATACAACCTGCCCGGCACTGACAGCGACGACGCTGTTATTGCGGCAGACACCTGCGGTCTTACGAAAGGCGACACAGCGGCCTTCTACAGCGATGCTGAATGTACCAGCACGCCTGTCAGCCAACCTGTCACATACAGCAGCGGAGATTCGCTCAACGTCCCAATCACGGGTCTGAAAGCGGAGGGCGGAACTGTCTATCTGAAGCTCTCCCGCAGTTCAGACAGCACCAGCACCATCACAACTGCGACCTATGATCCGGAAGTCACGGTCACAGTGGATGACATCAGCATGGCATCCGGAGAGACCGTTCACCCCGTCATCCACATCAGCCCGGACAGCTACGCTGCAAAGTCCACCGCCCTTCAGACGAGCAGCAGCAGTCTGTTTACAGTGGACAGCAGCGCCGGCACCATCACAGGTGCAGGCCACGGCTCCGGCACGCTGACGGTCACCCTGACCTTCCCCCATCCGGATCCGGCCCGTGCAGCTAAAGGCACGACCTTCACGGCTACAGCCACTGCAAAGGTCACTGTCCGGCATGACCTGATCCACCACGAGGCAAAAGAGGCCACCTGCACGCCGGGCAACATCGAGTACTACGAATGCAGCACCTGCGGAAAGAAGTTCGCAGACGCAGACGGGACCCGGGAACTGACAGACGATGAAGTCTTCACCAGCCCCACCGGGAGACACAGCATGGAAGCTGTCCCGGAAGTCCCCGGCACCTGCGAGCATACCGGCACAAAGGCACACTGGCAGTGCACCATCTGCCACAATCTCTTCCTGGATGAGGCCGGCACCCACCAGGTGACGGAAGATGCCCTGGTGACCCCGGCACATCCCAATGCACAGCATCACCCCAGAGTGGAGCCCACCTACACAGCGAAAGGGAATCTGCCCTACTGGCAGTGCCCCGACTGCGGACAGTACTTCCTGGACGAGAACCGGGAGAAGCCAGTACAGTGGAGCGACATCGAACTGGTCCTGGAGGACGACCGGGAGGTAAAGGCAGAAGTATACAGCCTGCCCGATGAGACCTACGCCGTCGTGGATGTGGAAGCCACAGGGCTGGAGAACGGCGAGACCGTCACCTTCTACGACAGGGAGAGCGGCGGAAAAGAACTGGGTTCCGGCACTGTCGCAGACGGCGCCCTGCAGATCACTCTGACAGGCACCGATCCTGAGGGCAGCATCCTGTATGCCGTCATCAAAGGAAGCAAAACCGTAACGCCCGTCTCCTGCCCGCCTGTGCCGAAGATCTCCATGGACAGCGGGATCACAGTCAAAGAGGGCTCGTCAGAGACCATCCAGGTGTACATTGAGCACAGCGCCTCCGACGTGTCATCTGTGGAGTGGACGGAGCAGTCCAGTGCCTTCTCCGTAAGGCCAGCCGGCTCCACCAGCCTGACTGCCACCCTGACCGGCGAATCCAAGGGAACAGGAACCCTGAAAGTCACAGTACACATGAAGCATCCGGATCCTGCCAGGACAGGCACCTTCTCCCTCACTGCAGAGACAGAAATCACTGTCACAGCGCGGGATCATGTACACAAACAGCCCCTGACACATCACGCAGCCGTACCCCACACCTGCACGAAAGACGGAACCGTGGAGTACTGGGAGTGCGATGAATGCCACGCGAAGTTCTCCGACGAGAAGGGGACCGCTCCTCTCGGCAGCACCGTAGACCCGGCGGCCCACACCGGTCTCAGGAAGACGGAAGCCAAGGCACCCACTGCCCAGGCAGCCGGCAACATTGAGTACTGGCACTGCAGCGGCTGCGGAAAGTACTTCAAGGACAGCGCCTGCACGGAAGAGATCACGCAGGAGCAGACCGTGCTCCCGGCAGCTGCCATTACCGTATACAACCTTCCCAACAGGGCTCTCGACCCGGAGGGCAGGGCGTACACCGACTATGCGAAGGTCGATCTCAGAGCGAACCGCATTGAGGCCGGCACTGTGGTCTCCTTCTATCCCAGCCAGGACAGCACATCCCCGGCCGGCACCGGAACCGCAGGCTCCGGCGGCGTACTCACCGTCACTCTCAGCGGACTTTCCACAGGGAGCGGCACCCTCTATGCACAGATCGGCGGCAGAAGCGGCCGGATCCCTGTATCCTATGCCGCAGAACCGGGCTTCCAGGCGAACAGTCTGGACCTGCGCCCGGGCTCAACCGGAACTGTGACCGTAACCCTGAACGACGGCACGGAAGCCGCAGGCCGTCCCCAGTGGGATCTGCCGGCCGGCTCCGTCTGCACGCTCCTGGAGGGCAGCAGCGGCATGAGCGCTGAGGTCACCGGCGTCCGGACAGGCACCGCCACCCTTCAGATTACGCTCCATGTCAGCCATCCTGACCCCGACTATGCAGGAACCACCATCCCCGTAACCGTATCCGTCAGCATCCGCGTCTCAACACAGACCGGCGGCGGCGGAAGCGGCGGAGGAGGTGGAGGTGGGGGCGGCGGAGGCGGAAGTTCCGCTCCGTCCACACCCACGCAGCCCGGCAGCGGCGTAAACACCGGCAGCAGTTCACAGGGCGGTGAGACAGTCACCGAGACCACCGTAAGACCCTCTGTCACCCAGAAGGACGGCAGGGCATCCGCCCGTGTGGATGCAGATACCGGCAGGGAACTGCTCCGCCAGGCGGAAGAGAACAGCAGCGAGACCGTCACCGTCGCTCCCCAGACGGAACCCGGCACCACAGAGACCGAGGTCATCATCCCGGAGAACGTGGTCAAGGAACTGGGGGACAAAACCAAAGCGGACCTGCGTGTTGAAACCTCCGCAGCCGACGTCACCTTCCCCAACGGCGCCCTTTCGGATCTGGGTTCTGCATCCGGCGACCTGACCGTCACAGTGGAGAAGACTGGCAATGGCGCAGACATCGAGATCAGAGCCGGCGGCCAGGTGGTGGACTCCATCCCCGGCGGCATCAGGGCCGAGATCAAGCAGGACTCCGTCAATGTCAGCACCGTAGCGGTTCTGGTCCATGAGGACGGAACCAGAGAGGTGATCCGCACCTCCGTGGCAGATGTGGCCACAGACAGAGTGACCGCACGCCTGGACGGCAGCGCCCGCCTGGAGATCATCGACAACCACAAGGACTTCAACGACATCAAACCCGGCGACTGGTTTGCAGAGGCTGCAGACTTCGCCTCCAGCCATGAGCTGATGAACGGCACCGCCGCTGAGACCTTCAGCCCCGCGGCCGTCTCCACCAGAGGCACCATCGCCATGCTGCTCTACAACCTGGAGCACAACCCCGAGGCAGGGGCACCGGACTTCCAGGATACTGCAGAGGGCCAGTGGTACACCGACGCCGTCACCTGGGCTGCCGACAACGGCATCGTCAACGGATACGGCGACGGCACCTTCGGTCCCGATGACTCCATCACCCGGGAGCAGATGGCAGTCATTCTGTACAACTACGCAGGTCTCAAGGGCACAGATACACAGCCCCAGGCCGGACTGGACAAGTTCTCCGACGCCGGCTCCGTCAGCAGCTGGGCAGATTCCGCCCTCCGCTGGGCTGTGGCAGAAGGCCTGATCCAGGGTACCGGCGACGGCCGGCTGAACCCCGGCGGCACCGCCAGCAGAGC
>CAYYHY010000269.1:0-3598 GCA_964471855.1 uncultured Oscillospiraceae bacterium
CTGCTCCCGGTCCCGTGGTCTGCGGCTTCCTCGGTGCCGGTCTGCTCTTCCGCAGCTGTCCGCCAGGGCAGGTCTCCTGTTTAAGGGACAGCTGTACTGCGGCTCCTTTACCTTCTGCACCCGGCGGGGACCGGGCACCGCATCAGGCTGTGCATGCTCTTCCGGCGTCCTGCGGCCGTCACTTCCAGACGATGTTTACCTTTGCCAGTGCCTTTCTTGTCGCGCTGCCCGCAGGTGCATAAATGGCGAGGGTTTTCCCGATCCTGGAGCGGGTGTCGCCCAGCCACTGGTAGTTCACCTTTCTGATGGTCCCGCAAAGGTGAATCTCCTTCAGCGCAGAGCACCCGTAGAATACGTTGGCACCCAGAGACCTGACGCCGTCCATGAGTTCCACCGACTCGAGGTGCTGGGCCATGGCGAAGGTGTCATCGCCTATGAACTCCAGGGTTCCCGGCACTTTGAGGTGTGTTACGCCCGACTGGCGTATGATCTGAACTCCTGCCCCTGTCAGTTTCCCCGGCAGGTTCAGCTCCTTCAGACTGCTGCACCCGCAGAAGGCGTAGCTGTCGATAATCTTTATCGAATCCGGCATGATGACCTCTGTCAGGGATTTGCAGTCGAAGAAGGTCCGTTCGCTGATATACTCCATGCCGGAGCTCAGATAAGCGCTCTTCAGAGAGGTGCATGATTCAAAAACAGCGAACTCAGTCCTGACAACACTGTCAGGCAGACAGATGGAGGTCAGGGACGTACAGTTGGAGAACGCCCAGCCGCGGATGGTGCTGACGTGTCTGCCCAGATCCAGATTCTTCAGTGCAGTGCAGTAGCAGAATGCTCCCTCCCCGATCTTCTCCACATCCCTGGGAAGCTTGAACTCCTCCATCGCTGAACAGTCGCTGAAGGTCCGGGCAGGAATCTCCGCAAGCGTCTCCGGGAGCCTTACGCCCTTCAGCCTGGAGCAGTTGAAAAAAACATCCTCTCCCAGGGACGTGACAGTATCCGGGATCTCCACAAACTCAATATTGCCTCTGGATGCCCGCACCTGGGCGGTGATGCGCTTGCCTCTGGGGCTGAATGCGCCCTGCTCGATGCGGACAACGGTCTTCGTTCCGATCTTCTCCGGGACAGTCACCCAGGTCTCGGTCCCCTTGTAGCCGGTGATGGCAATGGTTCCGTCGCCCAGGTCCTTCCAGTTCCAGATCTTGTGCATGTCCGCCATGGTGACCGTGCCGTTCATCATGTGGCGCATCTCCCGCTGGAACTGCCGCTCCATCTCCCGGTCCATCTCTTCCTGGGTGATGCTGGTGCTCTGGTACTCCAGCAGGGCGGCGGAGATCTCCGGGTCCTTCAGCTGGTCCGCCTTCTCAATGTAGGTGCCGATCTCCGCTGCCGTGATGAACTTCTCCCGGAGGATGACCTGAAGCAGGTTCTGGTCCTTCCACAGGTTCCGGCGGGTGCTGCGTATGATGCGCAGGTAGTCCTCTCTGTAGTTCTGGTCCATGGGTTCCCCGGAGAGGTACCAGGCGGCGAAGCCCTGGAGGGCCTCCTTTTTGAGCTCCTTCACGATCTCTTTGTAGGGTGTCTGCACCGCCTGCAGCCCCCGCATGCCCGTGGCTGCCAGGTAGTACTGCTGCATGGTCCCCAGTCTGCCGGTGGGGATCCGCAGCATCTCCACGGCTGCGTCGTCAAAGGCGTCCGGCGTCAGGTTGACACGGACTCCCACATGCATGACCAGCACCTTGATGCTGGCTCCCCGGAAAGCCCTGTGGCCGATGTATGTTACCGTCTCCGGCAGCACCAGCTTCCTGATGGACGTCCCCTCGAAGGCGCCGTCGCCGATCTTCTCCAGATGTTCCGGGAGCTGCACTTCCGCCAGGGCCGTGCAGCCGGAGCAGACCTTCTTTTCCAGTGCCCTGTGCCCGGCCGGGAAGCGGATGCTGCGCAGGGAGTAGCATTTGGCAAATGCCTCCTCATCCACCCAGGTCACCGTGTCCGGAATGCTGACAGATTCCAGCTTCCCGCAGGATGCGAAGGCCCGGTAGCCGATCTCCTTAAGGGAGCCCGGGAACTCCACGCTCTTCAGGTCTGTCCCCTCAAAGGCGTTGCTTCTGATCTTTTCCAGACCGGCCGGCAGGTGCACCTCCGCCAGAGCCCCGCAGTTGAGGCAGACCCGCTTCTCCAGCACCTTGATGGCGTCTGAGAACCGGATGGCTGTGATGGAGCGGCAGTTCAGGAACGCATCCTCCCCCACCCGGGCTATGCTGTCCGGCATGGTGACTCCCGTGATCTTTCTGTTCCCGGCGAAGCATCCCCTGCTCAGGCTGATGATTCCCTCCGGCAGCTGCACGTCCCCGCAGATGTCCTTCGGCCAGAAGAGGAGGGCGCCGCTGCCGGCCTGGACCACGATCCCGTTGCTGCCGTGGTATCTGGGGTTGTCCGGACTGACATTCACCCGGGTCAGCCACGGGCATTCCTGGAATGCGGCGGGGGCGATGGTCTTCACATTCTCCGGCAGACTGATCTCCTTCAGGGTCGTCCCGGCGAAGGCCCGGTTCCCGATCTTCTGCGTCCCGGCCGGGATCTGCAGTTCCTCCAGGCATCTGCATCCGTCGAATGCATCGTCCTCAATGTTCTGCACCGTATCGGGGAGATTGAGGACCTTCAGGCTGGAGCATCCGCTGAACATGCCCCTCCCCACCGACTGGAGTTCCTCCGGCAGAACAATGTCCGTCAGGGAGGAGCAGTCCCGGAATATATTCGGGGAGCTCTTCTTCATCCTGCTGCCCTCGGCAAATCTGACGCTGCGCAGGGAGCCGCACCCGGAGAAGGCGCCGTCCCCCACCGATGCCACTGTGGCCGGGATCTCGATCTCCGTCAGGGCGACGCAGTCCCGGAACGCATGCAGCCCTATGCTGCGCAGTCCCTTGGGAAAGATGACCTGCTGCAGGGAGGAGCACCCCTCAAAGATGCCCTTGGGCAGAACATCCAGAGTCCCATGGAACCTTACGAACCGGAGATTCCTGCAGCCGTAAAATATGCTGTCGCCCAGGGTCTGTATGGTATCCACGATATGAAACTCCGTGAGGGAGGTACAGCCGCTGAAGGCCTGCGTGCCGATGCCCTGGATCGAGGGGGCGTAGCCCATTCCGGTCAGGCGCCGGCAGCCCTCAAAGGTTCCCTTCGGCAGCATGCGCAGGGACTGCGGCAGTGTCACATCCACAAGATGGGTACACCCCGAAAAGACGGATTCCCCCATCCTGACCAGCCGAATGGGCATGGTGACGGTCTCCAGACTGATGCAGTTTTCAAAGGCACGGGACTTTATCTCCGTGCAGGAGTCGGGAATGACAACCTTCTTCAGGGACGTGCAGCCCCTGAAGGCCCCTGTTTCGATCGTCCTGACCTGCGAAGGCAGTTCCACGTCCTCCGCTTTCCCCCGGTACCTGACCAGCAGGCCCTTTCCCTGTATGTCAAAATCTGTGTACTGCACCATGCCGTTTCCTCCGTCCCGGTCCTGCCGCCGTATGCCACTGCCGGCAGCATCTAAACACATCCAATTCCCGGTGCATTATATCATGCTGTGCATACTGCGTCAAAC
>CAYYHY010000270.1:0-3579 GCA_964471855.1 uncultured Oscillospiraceae bacterium
AGGGACTGGGCGCTGGACTCGAAGAAGTCGGTGATGTAGATCTTCTTGGCTCCGTTGTAGGCCAGGATGGAGCACATGGCACGGCCGGCGCCGCCTGCGCCGAAGCAGAAGAACGTAGACTCGGGGGTGTTCACGCCGCCCTCTTCCACCAGGGAGGTATAGAAGCCGACACCGTCGGTGTTGTAGCCCTTCAGCTTGCCGTCGGCGGTCTTCACCACGGTGTTGCTGGAGCCCATCTTCTCGCACAGGGGATCCAGCTCGTCCAGGTACTGCATGACGGCGACCTTGTTGGGCTTGGTCACAGCAAAGCCGGCGAAGTTCATGTAGCGCAGGCCGTTCACGATGTCTCCCAGATGCTCGTTGTCCGCTTCCGTGTAGAAGTAGATCTGGTTGATGCCGGCGGCCTCATAGCCTGCATTCTGCATGCGGGCTGCGAAGGACTGGCTCAGGGGCAGGCCGATGAGGGTGATCATCTTGGTGTTGATGTCTACTTTCATGCGATTACCTCGTTTCATTAGATTTTGGGGTGGCTTGTTCTTCTTTCCTACTCAATGCCGTTGGCGGCAAAGTAGCGCTTCGCCGTTTCGATGCACTTTTGGGCGTGTCCTTTTGCTCCCAGCATGGTGATCTGGTTGAGGTTGGGCAGCTCGATGGACAGGGGCACGTCGGGAATGGCCTTCACCATGCTGGCCACGTCCATGACGCCTGCCCCGGGGTACAGCCTTGCCTCCCGGGCCACGTGGAGCATCTTCTCGTCCCGGATATCACAGAGAACAGGGTCTCCGTCTGCGCCGCCGGGGCCGTCGCACAGATGCATGAAGCGGAAGTACTTCTTGTCGGTACGGGCCAGTTCCGCCGCGGTGACCCCTGCACGTCCGGCATGAAGCGTATCCACCATGATGAACAGGTTGTCTGCGCCGACTGCGTCTACAAGGGTGATGTCCTCCTGGAGGTTCCGGACGCCGGCCCAGGGGAGAAACTCCACGTTGTAGTTCAGACCGTACTGCTTTGCCATCTCGGCAATCAGGCCCACCTGCCATGTGTAGTAGTTCACGTTGCGGGTCCAGACGCTGCCAAGCACGTCTGTGGCGCCCAGTTCCGCCGCCTTCTGGAAGGCGGGCTCGTACTCATAGATGTCGAGGTCGGGGCGTACCCGGGCCAGTTCGATGTCCATGAGCTTCATGTCGTATTCCTGCAGTGCGCGCTTGACTGCGGAGAAGAGTTCCGGGTCCTTGTGGAGGAGAAACTCCGGCTCATTCGGCAAATGCATGGGGATGGTGCGCAGGCTGACATAGTCATACCCGCACTCCTTGGCAATCCGGATCTGCTCCACGGGGGGTGTCCCGGGAATGGTCAGATATGCCAGTGAATACTTTCTTGCCATTAACGTTCCGCTTCCCTTCTCTGACTCTGTACTGTTGAAATTGCCAACAGAGCGCATTCTTCAAGCCATCATTATATTGGAAATCCACCAAAAATTCCAATGGCTTTTCTTCATGATTCTATCAAACACGTAATTTGATCCCGGTTTGGGCCCCGAATTTCGTCATTCTGCACAAAAATGAGGTCTGCGTTTTGTGCACAAAAACGAAAACCAAAGTCTCCCCTCCTCCCCTGGTGCCGTGCCGGGTACATCGAAATATTCTATCGGAATTATGAGCAGAAACTATTTGCATACATGCCGGAGTATGCGTATTATTAAGAGTACAGAAACTGCCAGGTAGAACCTGAGCGGCATTGATCTGAATCAGGAGGTAATTCCATGCTGAAACTGCCCTCTTCCATCACCATCTGCGAGGTCGGTCTTCGCGACGGCCTGCAGAACGAGGAAACCCTTCTCACCACCGAACAGAAGCTCACCCTGCTCCGCGGTCTGGTGGATGCCGGCTTCAAGGTCATTGAGGTCGGATCCTTCATGCACCCCAAGCGCGTCCCCCAGATGGCCGATACCGACAAGCTCTTTGAGGAACTGGGAGATGTCCCCGGCGTGGAGTTCCGCGCCCTGATCCCCAACCTCCGGGGCGTGAGCCGGGCCGCCGCCTGCGGCTGCAAAAAGGTGAAGCTGAATGTCTCCGCCAGCCGGGAGCACAACCTGAAGAACCTGAACAAGACCCCCGAGGAGAGCGTCGCCGGCTTCGCCGACTGCGTGAAGGCCGCCAGTGACAGCGGCATCGCCATCTCCGGCTCCATCTCCATGCCCTTCGGCTCCCCCTGGGAAGGCCGCATCTCCCAGGAGCAGGTTGACTCCATCATCGAGGCCTACATGAACGTGGGCATCACCGAGATCTCCCTCTCCGACACCTCCGGCATGGGCGTCCCCAGCCAGGTCAACGAGATGTGCGGTCATGTGCTGGAGAAGTACCCGGAGAACTCCTGGTGGCTCCACTTCCACAACACCCGCGGTCTGGGCATTGCCAACATCGTGGCTGCCATGGAGGCCGGCATGACCCAGTTCGACGGCTCCTTCGGCGGTCTGGGCGGCTGCCCCTTCGTTCCCGGCGCAGCCGGCAACGTATGCACCGAGGATGTGCTGCACCTGTGCGAGGAGTCCGGCATCGAGACCGGCATCGACATCGTCAAGCTGATCGCCCTCACCCGCAGCGTCAGGGACATGCTGGGTCACGGCGTGGAGAGCTACATCCTGCGGGCTGGACGCTCCAAGGATCTCATCGCCTCTCAGCAGAAATAATACATGCAGGAAATCGCCCCGCAGATCGGCTGCGCACCGGTCTGCGGGGCATCGCTTGTCATGTATGATACCACAATACTCCCAGTTTGAAAACACTTCTGCCCCACTGCTTTATGGTTTTTTTACAAAAAACATGTTAGAATTCCCTGTAATTGTATCATTTTCCATAATCTTCCATAGCTGCGGGGCATCCGGTTCGTGCTGGTCCGAATCTGAGCCCGGACACGCATGAGAAAACCGGGAACAGCGGTACCGCCGTTCCCGGTTGAAGCTGGACAGAATCAGTGGCAGCTCTCGCAGTCGAAGTCCTGGAACATGTCCGGGTCGTACTCGATGCCGTGCCTGTCGTAGTAGTCCTTCACCGCCGCCTTCACGGCCTCCTCCGCCAGCACGCTGCAGTGGAGCTTGTAGGCGGGCAGACCGTCCAGAGCCTCCACCACGGCCTGGTTGGACAGCTTCAGGGCGTCCTCTACCGGCTTGCCCTTGATCAGCTCCGTAGCCATGGAGCTGGTGGCGATGGCGGAGCCGCAGCCGAAGGTGTTGAACTTGGCATCCACAATGATGCCGTCCTCTATCTTCAGGGTCATGCGCATGATGTCGCCGCACTTGGCGTTGCCCACCTGACCGACACCGTCCGCGTCCTCGATCTCTCCCACATTCCTGGGGTTGCGGAAGTGGTCCATGACCTTCTCACTGTAAAGCATAGCTGCGAACTCCTTTCTGCAGTTCATCCCAGACCGGGGACATGGCACGCAGATACGCCACCACGTCAGTCACAGCCTGAATCGTATAGTCGACCTGTTCCTCCGTGATGTCCGGTCCCAGGGTCAGACGGAGGGAGCCGTGGGCCACCTCGTGGGGCCGGCCGATGGCCAGCAGCACATGGCTGG
>CAYYHY010000271.1:0-3526 GCA_964471855.1 uncultured Oscillospiraceae bacterium
TGAGCTTGTTGAGCTGCTTCTCCACCTGCTCCACCACACTGTTGCCGCTGTCCACAATGATGGTGATGCGGGAGACAGTGGGGTCGTCCGTGACGCCCACGGCCAGAGACTCAATGTTGAAGGCCCGGCGGGAGAAGAGGTTGGTAATCCGGTTGAGGACACCGGCCTGGTTTTCCACCAGTACGGATATGGTCTGTTTCAATGCTGCTCCTCCTCCTCAGTCCGTCGTCTTCACATCCGGATGCACCCTGCACACCAGCAGGCAGCAGCCGGGTTCAGCCAGGAACTGGTCCAGCACCTGGTCCAGGTTCTCCTCGTCGTCCGCAGCCATGCTGGGGATGCCGTAGGCGGCAGCGATCGTGTGGAAATCGGGGGAGCCCTCCAGGTCGACCCCGAACGGACCGTGGTAGGGGGCGCTGCGCTGGATCTGGTTCACCAGACCCAGGGTGTGGTTCTCAAACAGAACCACCTTGATGTCCATGCCTGCCGCCTTGACAGCCGCCAGCTCGTTCATGGACATCTGGAAGGAGCCGTCACCGCAGATCACCACCGCCTGCCGCTCCGGAGCCGCCACTTTGGCCCCGATGGCCGCAGGCAGGGCGTAGCCCATGGTGCCCAGGCCGCCGCTGGTCAGGAACCTGCCGTTCTTCTGGGGCAGGTACTTGCAGGCGAAGATCTGGTTCTGGCCCACGTCTGCGCAGACGATGGCGTCGCTGTCCAGCTTCGCCCCCAGCTTCCGCAGCAGGGTGCCGGGAAACACATAGCCCTCCCGTCTGGGGAACTGCCGGTTCAGCTCCGCCGTGCGGTAGCCCCGGAGGGCCTCCAGCCACTCCTTTGAATCCGTCACAGGGGGATTCCGGTCCAGCATCTGCCGGAGAATCACTTTGACGTTGCCCACCAGGGGGATCTTGGCCACCATGTTCTTGCCGATCTCCGCCGGGTCCACGTCGATGTGGATAATGGGCATGCGGCGCTGGATCTCCATGGGGGAGGTGATGGCCCGGTCTGCGGCCCTGGCCCCCACCATGATCAGCAGGTCCGCCTTGGCCAGCGCCTTGTTGGCGCAGGCGTTGCCATGGGCACCGATGAGACCCAGATTCAGGGGGTGGTCGGTGGGCATGAGGGAGATGCCCATCATGGTCTTCACCACCGGGATCTGGCACCGCTCCGCCAGCTCCAGCAGCTCCTCCCGGGCCCCGGAGAGACACACCCCGCCGCCGGCGCAGATCAGAGGCTGCTTTGCACTGGAGATCTCCTCGATCACCCGCTTGATCTGCAGCTCGTTGCCCTTCACGCTGGGCTTGTAGCCCCGGATGTTCACTGTCTCCGGGTATTCAAAGGGCTTTGCCAGCACCTGCTCCTGAACATCGATGGGGATGTCGATGAGGACAGGACCGGGCCGGCCCGTAGCCGCGATGTGGAAGGACTCCTTAACAATCCGGGGGATCTGGTTTGCATCCTTCACCAGGTAGCTGTGCTTGATGAAGGGTGCCACCGCGCCGGTGATGTCCACCTCCTGGAAGATGTCCCGGCCCAGCAGGCCGCTGGGCACCTGTCCGGTAATGGCCACTATGGGAATGGAGTCCATGTAGGCCGTGGCGATGCCGGTAATCAGGTTGGTGGCCCCGGGTCCTGATGTGACCATGCACACCCCGACCCTGCCGCTGATGCGGGCATAGCCGGAGGCCATGTGACCCGCGTTCTGCTCGGTGCGCACCAGGGTGTAGCGGATCTCCGGGGCCGCCTTCAGGGCGTCCGCCGCCGGGCAGATGGTCGCCCCGGCATAGCCGAAGATGTGATCCACCTTCTCGCACAATAAGCTTTGGATAAGTGCCTGCGCACCGTTCATGAAAAGACCTCCTGATGCTTCTGTCAGAAAACGGAAAAAGAAAAGCCCCGTCCTGCGAACTGCTAGGACGAAGCCGGAAGCTCCGTGGTACCACCTAATTTCACAGCGGTCTGCACCGCTGTGCACTCACTGCCCCTGTAACGGGAGGTTCCCGTCCTTCCCTACTGAGACCCCGTCTGTTCAGGAAGGCTGCTCGCGGGTGAGCTTCGGCGGGAGGTCCTTCAGAGGAGCTTGCACCATCCGCTCCCTCTCTGCACATCCAGACAGGCCTACTGTCCCGGTCATCGCCCTTTTGACCGCCCTACATGATATACTCTCCCTTTCTGTTTGTCAATTGCCATTATTCAGCGGATGACCCGGAATTTGCAGCCCGGCAGGCTGATTTCTGCCCTTTCCTCCGCAAAAATTCTGTTGACAGCCTCCCCGGCACCCGCTATAATACCATCTGCGTTCAAAGACAGCAGGTGGCGCCTCCCCGGGGCGCAGCAAATCCTGCCGAGAGTGCACATCAGAAGAACATATTCCCTCTTTTGAACTGTGCTGTCCTCCTGTCTTTTGACGCGGAGGATTTTATTTTTCCGGAGGTGAATCCAAAACAATGCCCAACGCGAAGATTCTCAGTGAGAAGCAGGCCCAGGTGGCCGCCCTGACCGAAGCGCTGAAGTCGGCCCATTCCGGCGTTCTCGTGGACTACAGGGGCATCACCGTAGAAGAGGATACTGCTCTGCGCAAGGAGCTGCGTGAAAACGGCGTGGAGTACAAGGTCGTAAAGAACACGCTCCTGCGCCGCGCTCTGGACAGCCTGGACATGAGCGAGCTGGACGGCGTGCTCAACGGCAGCACCTCTCTGGCCGTCACCCAGGGCGACCCCATCGCTCCCATGAGCATCATCAACAAGCACGCCAAGAAGATGGGCGACGACCGCTTCAACATCAAGGCCGGCTTCATGGACGGCAAGGTTCTCCCCCTGGAGGACGTGTACGCCCTCGCCGAGCTGCCCTCCAAGGACGCCCTCATGGCACAGCTCCTCGGCATGCTGCTCATGCCCATCACCAGCCTGGCCGCTGTCTCCTCAGCGATTGCTGAAAAGCTGGGCGGCGGCTCCGCCGAAGAGGCCCCCGCTGCAGAGTGAGCGGACCCGCGGCACCCTTCTCTATCTTAAATAAACCAGTATTTCAGGAGGTTTCGTATCATGGCCAGTGAGAAGATCAACAACCTGGTAGAGCAGTTCAAGGCTCTCACCGTTCTGGAAGTCAGCGAGCTCGTCAAGGCTCTCGAGGAAGAGTTCGGCGTCTCCGCCGCCGCCATGGCCGCTCCCGCTGCCGGCGCCGCTGCCCCCGTCGTGGAAGAGAAGACCGAGTTCGACGTGGTCCTGGTAGGCTTCGATGCCGCTTCCAAGATCAAGGTCATCAAGGTCGTCCGCGAGATCACCGGTCAGGGTCTGGCAGAGGCCAAGGCCACCGTGGAGAAGAACCCCAGCGTCATCAAGGAAGCCCTGTCCAAGGACGACGCCGAGGCCATGAAGAAGAAGATCGAGGACGTAGGCGGCAAGGTCGAGCTGAAGTAATCTGCTCCCCTTCCCCCCGTACACACAGCCTTCAGACCCGCAGCACGCACGCTGCGGGTCTGTTTCATTCCTGATCCGCGCCTGCAGCGGCAGAGGCTGCCGGAGCAGGA
>CAYYHY010000272.1:0-3523 GCA_964471855.1 uncultured Oscillospiraceae bacterium
ACGATGGCATTGACCGCCTCAATCAGGTCCACTGCAGAAGCTCTGGTGACCAGGGCCACAGGATCGCCGTTTACAGTGCAGAGACAGTCCGTACCGTCATAGCGGTAAAGAGCAATGGCAAACTCCGGGTGGTTTTCATCATCCAGGGTGAGCTTCAGGGAGATCTCCTCCTTGCCGGAGGGCTCCTCCTCCGTGAAGCTGTCCGCTGTCAGTGCGGAGAGCTTTGAGAAGAGACCCGTAGTGACGGCCTCCTCATCCCCGTACTTCCAGGTCCGGTCCTCGCCGCTGCCCTCGGAGGTGAGGGAATAGGTCTCGCCCTCCAGCTGCACCTCGACGCCGGTGATGCTGTCCGTGCTGCCTGTATACATGGCCTTGTGGCGCAGGTCGTCCACGGCGCAGGCGGTGACAGCCACATAGTCGGGGCCGGTTATCTGATATATGATGGGGGAGTCGCCCACCCGGGCAAAGGCCGTGATCTCTTCTTCAGAGGAATCGTCCCCGGAGGAGTCCGCTGACGAGGCATCGCCGCTCCCGTCTCCGGTCTCTTCCTTCTCCGCCTCTTCGGCCTCGGCCGCAGCCTTCTCTTCGGGGTCCCGGCTGACGTGGAGCACAAAGGTTCCGTCCTCCTCGTCCTCCTCCCCCTCATAGTCCACGGAGATTGTGAGGTCCGGACTGTCCAGCCCGTATGTCTTCAGTTCCTCGTCCGTTGCGTTGTAGGTCACATAGCTGGTCAGGGCCATGGAGTGAAGGTCCGCGAAGTAGCTGCCTACCTGTTCTGTATCCAGAGGCAGCGTCTTTCCGGTCCCCTGCACAAACCAGACGTCGTCCTCGCAGTAGCTCTCCGTGCTGTCCTCGGTGTACTGCGCCTCCCAGTTCTCATCGCCCTCCACCTTGATCGACTGGGCCTTCTCGAAAGCCGGGACCTCGTCGTGGTCAATCATGTCCTTCAGGCCGGCGCTGTACAGGTCCAGCGGGTCGGTGACCGCCAGGTAGACGTTCCCGTCCCCGGTGGAGACGTAGCGCTGGGAGTCCATGCTGCTGAAGCTGCCCAGCTTTATCTCCCACTCCGTATCACCGCTGCTGAGCTGTATGGTGCACAGGGGGCTGTCCAGTCCGTACTGGCCCAGATCCTCCGGGTCCTCAATGGTGAAGGCTGCGGCGAAGGAGGAGAATACGTTCAGCATCTCGTCCATCTTCTCCCCGCTGACGGGGAAGGCCTCGTCCTCATCATAGATCCAGTTTCCGTCCTTATGGAAGGAGAGGCTCTCTGTCTCATTCTTCCAGGAGACCTTGTCCACGGTGTCCGCATCGATCTCCAGCACCGCTTCTCCGCTTGTTTTAATCTGCTCCTGCTTCTCATGCATCTGGGTGGCTGCAAATGCGGCAATGCCGACGACAACCAGGACGCCCAGCAGGATCAGGATTTTCTTAGACCGGTTCACGCTGCTTCTTCCTCCTTCTCATCACCACAACGACGCCGATGCCCAGATACGCCAGGGGGAATACGCCCACCAGCAGCAGCTTCAGCACGGTGGAAGCCGATTCGCTGATGGTGAGGTAGTTGTAGTTGAGGGATTTGCTGCGGATGGCCATGGCCTCCGTCTCCCCCACCAGGGAAGCCAGGGCGTTCATGGTCAGGTCCCCGTTGGCGCCGGAGGAGTATGCGTTGATCATGTCCTGCAGGAAATGGCTGGAGGTGAACCAGATGATGGAGCCCCCGTTTCCGCAGTCAATGGAGACGCCCAGGGAGAAGGGACCGTCAATGTCCCCCTCCTCCTTGTCATAGGTGGTCATCTCCAGGCCGGCCTTCTTGCTGTACGAGCTCTCTGTGGTATTCATCAGGGAGGTGACGCCCTCGTCTGCACCCTCCACGTTGAGGCCGATGGCCAGAGGCATCCAGACGCGGTAGTTGGAGTCAATCAGGGAATCTGTAATGTCGCCGGAGACCAGTTCGGGGATCAGCTCAAAGGGACCCTCGAAGGAGTAGTGCTCCTGGTCGCCCTCGATGACAATCCCTTCCACCGGCTCCACGCCGTAGTCCTGCAGCAGGGAGTACAGATTGTCCAGGCTCCCGTCCTGGACCGGTCCTGCCACCGCCAGCAGCTTGCCGCCGCCGGCCGTGTAGTCCGCCAGCAGGTCCCTCTCCACATCGGAGATGTCGCTCTGGGGGGCATAGAGCATGACAGCCGCGGCGTCCTCCGGGATCTCGTCCTCCGTAGCCAGGGAGAGCTGCTCCGTCTCGATGTTCTCCTTCTCGATCTGGTCCGCTATGGTGGCCGGCAGGTCCGCCTCCCCGTGTCCCTCCAGGATGTACACCTTGGGGAGCACTGCGTTCACCACGTAGTCGATGGCGGAGGTGACGGCGCCCTCGCCGTCAAAGGATGTGTTGTAGCTGTAGGAGTAGACGTCCGGCTCCTGGACATAGATGTCGGTGTAGGGGATGTAGCGGAACCGGTCCCCGCACTCCACCACCAGGCTGTTGTTGGCCACCGTCTCCTCCGGGTCGTCCAGGTACTTCTGCATGAAGCCCGGGTACACGTCCGGGTTCCTCTTCTCCACGTGGATGTGGTCGGAGAGGCTCTCATACTTGTCCAGCAGGTTCGTGATGATGTCGTCCTCCTCGTCCGCCTGGACAATCCAGTAGATGGTGACGTCCTCCTCCAGGGAGTTCACCACCACCTTGGTGTTGCTGGTGATGGAGTAGAGCTTGGAGGCGCTGATATCGAACGTGGTCATGCTGGAGGGCAGGGCGCTGACAAAGATGTTGACTGCGATCAGGATGGCCAGCACCACGACGCTGACGATCAGGGAGTACCCGCCTCCCTGCAGGGCCTGTCTGCTCCTGAGACTGCTCTTCTTCCCGCCGGTCTTTTCCGCCTTTGCCTTTTCGGGTTTCTCAGTCTTCTTCTTCATCAGTTGTACCTCCTCTTCTCCATGGACTGGACAGTGAGGAACAGGAAAAAGACAGCCACTGTCACAAAGTACACCACAGCGGTCAGGTCGAAGGCCCCGCTGACAAAGGTGTAGAAGCGCTCAAAGAGGGAGAGTTTGGTCATGACGGCCGGCAGAAGCCCCTCAAAGCTCTCCGGCTTCAGGTAGAACACCACGGTGAGAATGAGGACGGATACGATGCAGAAGCCGTAGGCCAGATTCTCGTTTCCGGTCATGTGCTTTATCAGCAGGCCGGCGAGAAGAATGACCACGCAGATGGCCACCACGGAGCCGACGGCGGTGGAGGAGACCTGCTCGGCCAGACTGACGCTGTAGTAGTTGAGAAGAATCACAGCGATGCCGATCCCTGCTGCGAAGGCCTGGCTCTCCGTCAGGGAGGAGATGAACATCCCCAGGGCGATCAGGGCGGCTCCCAGCAGGAAGAAGGCAGCCAGGGAGCCGTAGGCTGTCAGCAGATAGACGTCGCCGTAATGGCGGAAGATCAGGGGGTAGATGCTGATGACAGCCAGAGGGATGAGGTAGACCACCAGCAGGGCCAGGTACTTGCCCAGGACCACCTGGGTGGTGGTGA
>CAYYHY010000273.1:0-3505 GCA_964471855.1 uncultured Oscillospiraceae bacterium
GGAAGCCCCCGGAGCCTGATAAGGTCCGGGGGCTTCTCATATTCCCATGGCGTCTTTCATCCGGCCTGCAGTCAGCAGGAGAGACCCTGCCGCTCCAGTTCCCGGACGGCAGCCTCCGCAATCGTCCGCATGCCGTTTCTGGTGGGGTGGATCCCGTCGAAGGACTCATACCGTGTCTTTCCGTCAAAGAGCTCAATGACGCCGCAGCCGGTCTCCGCGGCAGCCTGACGGGTGACCTGGTTGAACTCTTCCGCACTGGACCCGAAGAGCTTCGAAGGAAAGCGGAACCCCGGATCGCAGTCAGAAACTGTCTCGCAGATGGTGCAGCAGAAGATCCGGGCCTCCGGGTACCGCAGGCGGAGCCTGCCGGTCATCTGGCGCATGGCCACGGAGAAGGCGATCTGGTCCCCTTCCCTGAAGCCCTCCACCAGTCCGGGCACATCCGGGCTGTACTTCCCCCGTCCCTCTATGGCAAGAGGAGCGCCGAAGCCCCAGTCGTTGGTGCCCATGTATACAAGGATCACGTCCGGCATCCTGTCCCCCCTGTGAAGCCGCTCGATGCGCTCCACGGAACATCCGGAGGGGAAGTCACAGTCTGCAAAGGGCTGGCGGCTGACCAGACAGCCGGACCAGGAGTCGTTGACCAGCAGTTCCCCGCCGAAATGGTCGATGACCATGCCCCACCAGGTATCCTGCACGGCATATACGCCGCTGCGCCGGCAGATGCCTCCCTCGTAGTAGACGGCATAGTCCCGGGGCTGGTACCCGTGGAGCGTGCTGATGGAGTCGCCGTATATGGAGAACCTGAGCGGTTCCCTGCCGGATCCCTCTCTGCTGTACATCTCTGCACCTCCCCGGGGACAGACTACCTCTTGTCTCTGTCTACGCCGCTTAAGAAGAAAATGCTCAGAACTGTAAACAGGACTATGAACAGCCCCATCTTGCCCCAGTGTCCCAGCTGGTTTGCCAGCTCAAAGGTGTAGTCGTTGCCCTCCTCCACCAGCATGCTCATGCTGTTGATGTTGGCGGTTACGCAGAGGGAAGCCATGCCCCAGCGGCTGATCATGAAGGCGGACAGGGTCTCGGCAACCCCCTCCAGGGTGAAGATGACGCCGCCGAAGACCATCTCTGCTATCAGCACGAAGGGCATGACGGTCATGGCCATGTTCTCCGTATGGACGATGCAGGAGACCATGAGGGCCAGCACGTCTGCCGCCAGAGTCAGGAGGTAGAAGTCTACGAAGAGCTCCAGGGCTGTGGGGAGCAGGATGCCGTAGCTGCTGATGGTGTCCCGGTTGCGGATTACAACCACAGCGGTAATGATGAGGCACTCGCCGAAGCAGATCACCGCCTCGTAGATCACATGGGCCAGAACATAGGAGGAGATGCGCAGACCTGTGCGGTGTTCCCGCTTGATAATGGCGCGCTCCGAGCATACGGAGCGGATGGAGTTGAAGATGCCCACCCAGAGGCAGGCGCACACCAGGGCGAAGAGACCGTTTCTGGTGGCTCCGGCGGCGGCGAACATGTCATCCCCGGTGACGCAGGATACCAGAACCACGATGACAAAGGTGGAGATGAAGCTGACCCAGCCCTTCTCGCTGACAAAGATGCGGAAGCACTTGCCCAGGTAGATGCCGATCTGCTTCAGGAAACCGGCATGCCGCATGTCACCTCACCCCTTTCTGCAGCTTCTCAAAGGCGCCGATGTAATAGTCCGCCCGGCCGTCTCCGCCCTCATCCCGGCGGTTGACCCGGCGCACGATCTGTTCCAGAGACTCTGTCTGGAAAAACTTCTTCGCTGCGGGCACGTCCCCGTAGAAGGCCATGCGGCCGCAGTTGTCCTTCTCGCTCTTGGCCAGGACCAGCACCTTGTCGAAGAGGTCCTGGGCCCTGTCCGGACCGTGGGTGATGACCAGCACGATCTTTCTCGTATCGGCGATGTAGCGCAGGTTCTCCATGAGACCCCTGGCCATGACACCGTCCAGACCGGAGTCCGGCTCGTCCAGGAAGAAGAGGGAGGGCTGGCCGATAAACTCCACGGCGATGGAGAGCCGCTTGCGCTGGCCCCCGGAGAGCTTGGATACTCTGGAGTTCATCTCCCGCTCCAGCCCGAAGGCGGAGAGGGTCTCCTGCACCTTCTGCTCCCGGGTCTGGGCGGGGGTGTCCGTGGGCAGCTTCATCTGCGCCGCATTGCGCAGGGTCTGCAGAACGGAGTCCCCCATGCGCAGCAGGTCCTGCTGGGGCACATACCCGATCTCGTACTTCATCTGCTCGTAGTTCCGGTAGACGTCCTTCCCCGCGAAGAGGATCTGGCCGTCCGCCTTCTCGTAGCCCATGACGGCGTTGAGAAACGTGGTCTTGCCGGCGCCGGAGCCGCCCAGGATCAGCACCAGTTCCCCGGGGTGCACGCTCAGGTCGATGTCCCGGAGCAGATCCACGGAGGTCATGCGCTGCCGGGCGGTGCGGCGTTTGATATGGATGTCCAGCCGTCTGTCCCGGTCCTTCTGGGGCTGGCGCCTCTGCACCTGCTGAATCCCCCGGGGCTGCTGCGGCGTCTTCGGCTGCGGTCTGCGGGGAGGCTGCCGCCGGATGTATTCCTCTTCCTCTTCATCGTCGCCCAGGAACAGGGTCTCCTGGCTGCTCATGCTCCCGGGGCTTCTGCCCCTGCCGTCCAGGGCGGCGGTTCCGTCACTGTCTTCCTCTTCCTCTGCCGCCGGGGAGAGCACATAGAAGCTGACTCCGTCGTATACAACCCAGGTGTCCCCCATGCGGAGCACATCCTGGGGGTAGAGGAAGGTGGGGCGTTCCAGCAGCCTGCCGTTCAGCAGGGTGGGGTTGACAGAGGCCAGGTTCTCCGCCGTCCATCCCATGGCCGTGCGGCGGATGATGCACTGGCTGCGGGAGACGGCCGGTCCGCTGAGCCGGAGGTCCCCGCGGCTGACCGCCTGGCGGCCGGCCACGAAGGAGGCCGTATCCACAGGGGGCGTGAAGGTAACCCAGGGACCCGGGGTGTCCTCCCCGGTGAAGAGGATCAGCACATTCCGCTCATCCTCCGGCTGGCTCATGTCCCCTATCCGCAGGATGTCCCCCTCCTGCAGAGGGGTGTCCTGCATGGGTGTCAGGAAACGGCTGCCCAGCCAGGTGCCGTTGCGGCTGCCCGTGTCCCGGTAGGTGAACTGCCCTCCCGACCGCCGGAACTCCCCGTGGCTGCCGGAGACGAACTTGGAGTTCAGAGTGCAGCGGGGGTACTGCGGGGGACTGTATCCCATGGCCAGGTAGTCCCCCAGACGCACGGACTGCAGTCTGCCCCGTCCCTCCAGGATGTGGATGCATCCGCCGCTGCTGTGCCGGGGCGGCAGATAGATGGTCTCGTTCAATTCTGGCCGCCTCCTTCCGCCTCAGGTCCCGTATCCCCTGCCGTTTCAATCCTTGCCGAGTCCATGGCCTCGTCCGCCTCCTCCTCGGTGAGGAAGGTCACGGTGGCCACCAGACCGTCAGAGCC
>CAYYHY010000274.1:0-3462 GCA_964471855.1 uncultured Oscillospiraceae bacterium
TGAAAATCCAGCGCAAGTGCATGATCACCGCCCGGCGGGAACTGAACGCCCATGCTGTCCAGCTGGACCTGCTGGCGGGGGACATGGTCCGGACATCCTTCCGGGCCCCCGGTCAGTTTGTACATATCCGCTGCTCTGACAGTCTTCTGCTTCGCCGCCCCATATCCGTGTGCACCTGTGCCTGCGGTACAGATGAGGCAGAGGACCGTCTCTCCATCGTCTTCGAGGTCCGGGGGGAGGGCACCGCCTGGCTTGCAGAGAGAAGACCCGGAGAGACACTGGATATTCTGGGCCTGCTGGGAAACGGCTTTTCCATGAAGCCGGAAGGCAGATACCTCCTGGCCGGCGGCGGCATCGGGGTACCGCCCCTTCTGGGCTGTGCTCTGCAGACACAGGGCCGCAGTGCGGCCGTGCTGGGATTCCGCTCTGCGGAGCGGGCCATTTTAACAGAAGAGTTTTCTGCAGTCTGTGAGAGCGTATGTCTCTGTTCAGATGACGGTTCCCTGGGACAGCAGGGGTTTGTGGACGCCGCAGTGCGGCAGTTCCTCTCGGAGGATCCCGGATTTGACGCCGTCCTCGCCTGCGGTCCCCGTCCCATGCTGAAGGGAGTGGCACAGGCCGCTGCATCCTTCGGCATTCCCTGTCAGGTATCCATGGAGCAGCGGATGGGCTGCGGCGTAGGCGCCTGTCTGGTCTGTGTCTGCGACATGGCAGACGGGAGCAGAAAGCATGTGTGCAGCGACGGTCCTGTCTTTGACGCCCGGGAGGTGGACTGGAATGCCTGACATGTCTGTCACCCTGGCCGGCATGACCATGAAGAATCCGGTAGCTGCCGCCTCCGGCACCTTCGGCTTCGGCCGGGAGTATGCACAGTTCTATGACCTGGGGGAACTGGGTGCCGTCTGCGCCAAGGGACTTACTCTTTATCCCAGGGAGGGAAACCCCGGTCCCAGGATCGCGGAAACCCCCATGGGCATTCTGAACTCCGTAGGGCTTCAGAACCCGGGGGTGGATGCCTTCATCGCCGGTGAGCTGCCTTTCATGCGCCGGTTTGACACCAGGATCATCGCCAACATCTCCGGAAACACCCCGGAGGAGTACGGAATCATGTGCGAGAAGCTGGCAGAGGCAGGAGTGGACATGATAGAGGTCAACATCTCCTGCCCCAATGTAAAGGCCGGAGGGCTTGCATACGGCACAAGACCGGATCTGGCCGAGGAGGTCACCCGGACGGCAAAGGACCACGCAGGTCCTGTCCCTGTCATGGTGAAGCTCTCCCCCAATGTCACCGACATCACCGCCATAGCGAAAGCCGCTGAGAGAGGCGGTGCGGACGCTCTCAGTCTGATCAACACCATCCGGGGCATGCGCATCGACGTGCGCACCAGGCGCCCCGTACTGAAAATGAACACCGGCGGTCTGTCAGGACCCGCCGTTCTCCCCGTAGCTGTGCGCATGGTATGGGAGACAGCCTGCGCCGTGAAGCTGCCCATCCTGGGCATGGGCGGCATCTCAAAGGGGGAGGACGCAGCCCAGATGATGCTGGCCGGCGCCAGCGCCGTGGCTGTGGGCACAGCCCTCATCGCCGACCCCATGGCGCCTCTGCGCATCCGGGACGAGCTGGAGGCCCTGACAGCCGAGCTGGGTCTGGATTCTGTGTCCGAACTCACCGGTGCCGTAAAACCCTGGGAGTCCTGAGGGGAGGGATATGCATGTTTCTGGAACACATCATTGAAACCGTACTGCCCGTCATCATCTCCGCCTGCGAGCTGATGGGCATCTTCGTGGTTGCAGTCACGGCGGTGAAGTCCTTCTGGCTCTACTGCTCCAGTTTCTTCACCAAGAAGAAGGGCAACCTGAAGTTCGAGCTGGCTGACGGCCTGGCCACCAGTCTGGAGTTCAAGATGGCCGCCGAGATCCTCAAGACCGTCCAGGTCCGGGACCTGCAGGAACTGGCGGTACTGGGCTCCGTCATCCTGCTCAGGGCTCTCCTGTCCCTGCTCATCCACTTTGAGATGCGGGGGGAGTCCCGGGAGGTCAGAGCGGAAACACCGAAAAACGAGGATTGAACTATCTGATGACCACGATCTATCTCATCCGCCACGCAGAAGCCGAGGGCAACCTGTACCGCCGCATCCACGGCTGGTATGACGCCCTTGTTACAGAGACCGGTTTTGCACAGATCGCCTGCCTGGAAGAGCGCTTCCGCAGCATCCACATCGACGCCGTCTACTCCAGCGGTCTCTACCGCACGGAGGCCACCGCCCGCTCCGTATACAGAGCCAAGGGTCTTCCCCTCCGCATTGACCCGGACCTGCGGGAAGTGAACATGGGGGACTGGGAGGATGTCCCCTGGGGGCAGGCCCGGCATTTCCAGCCGGAGCTCCTGAGCCTCTTCAATGCCAGCTCTCCGGAGTGGCAGGCGGTAAACGGGGAGAGCTTCCAGCAGGTGGGCGACCGGGTGGCCGGAGCCGTCCGGCGCATCGCAGAGAACCACCCCGGGGAGACAGTGGCGATATTCAGCCACGGCACAGCCATCCGCCAGGCCGTCGCCTGCATCAAGGGTCTGGGACCGGAGTCCTGGCCGGACCTGGGGCACAGCGACAACACCGCTGTCACCTGTCTGGAGTATGAAAACGGACAGTTCCGGGTGGTGTTTGAAAACGACGCCTCCCACCTTCCGGACCATCTCTCCACCCTCAAGCGCCAGGGCTGGTGGAGAAAGGACAAGACGAAAACAGTCAGAGACATCAACCTCTGGTACCGCCCCCTGGACTGGAGCACGGAGCGGGATGTCTACCTGGAGGCCCGCCGGGAGGCCTGGATCTCCACCCACGGACCGGACATCCCCTTCCCGGGAGACGCCTTCCTGGCCGCTGCAGAGCAGGACATCGGCCGCTCCCCCTGGGGTGTCACCGCCGCCATGTGCGGGGATGAGCTGGCCGGTCTGGTGCAGCTGGACACGGTCCGCTGCAGAGAGGACGGAGCCGGATACATCCCCTTCTGCTATATCTGCCCCTCCCGCCGGGGCCAGTCCCTGGGCATCCAGCTCATCGGACACGCTGTCTCCTTCTTCCGCCCCCTGGGCCGGGACAGACTCCGTCTCCGCTGTGCCCCCTACAACGAGAGAGCCCGGAGCTTCTACACAAAGTACGGCTTCCGGAAGATCGGGGAGGAGCAGAACAGCACCGTCCCCCTGGATATCCTGGAGAAGTACATCGGCTTCGACCAGTGATCTCCCCTGTCTTCTCCCCCACGACAGAAAAGCGCACAGAACCGGTCCGTGCCGGCCTGTGCGCCTTCCTTTCTGCCTTCCTTTACAGAACCCTGTGCCACCGGATCCTGCAGGCATGCCTTCCACTGCCAGAATCTCTCCCCGGAAGTCCGGCAGCCCCTGCAGCTGCTCTCCGGCCGCTCACAGCTTGTCCACCCCGCACCGTACCACAGGCTCACTGGTCCGGT
>CAYYHY010000275.1:0-3454 GCA_964471855.1 uncultured Oscillospiraceae bacterium
GTAAGCTTAAAATACGAACTGTCAGGGTGGGCATCAGGTCAGCTGGTAACCGTGCCTCCCGGAACCGCTTTCATTGAGGACCCGGCTTCTGCCTGCCATGGCAGATGACCGGGTCCTCTTTTCGCAGCAGATGTCAGCCGGTGAGAGACGGGTTGCTGCGGAACCAGAAGGGGGATGCGGTCTGAGCCGGCATGTAGACATGCACGCCGGCATCTGCTACACTGGAAAGCGGACAACGGAGGTGACATCAGTGTTCAGAGAGCTCAGCGGCATAGAGCGGATAATACTGGTGCTGGAGCCGACAGACATGCGCCTGGGGGCCGTAGGCCTGGCACGGACGGTAGTGGTCCGCTGCAGCATGAACCCGGTGACCCCGGGCATCCTGTGGCTGTTCCGCGGCAGGAACCGGAGGCGGGTCAAGGGCCTGGTTTACGAGGGAAACAGGTACTATGTGTTCACACAGGAACTGATAAAAGGCTGCTACCCCTGGCCCCCGGCCTGCGGCCAGGCCATGATGGAAATCACTCTGGAGGACTACCAGCGGTTCATTGACGGGTATTCGATCGTGTCCACCCTGAACCCCCGGAGCGGCGGAAAATGAATGAATCCCACTGGAAGGCAGGGCTGCGGCCCTGCCTTTGTTCATGTTGACGAAAGCGTCGCTGTTTTCGGCGAAAAAATTGTGCATTTTATTACTTGAATAGGTGTCATGGCGTGCTATAATACAATCAAACAGTGAAGCCAAAGAAGGGAGGGATGACGGATGGCCATTGTAAGGCAGAAGGACCCCAGGACGGGAACCATATACGTGTACTCCGCAGTCAGTACGTACCACCCCGAGCTGCACCAGTCCCGCAGCAAGAGGAAACTGATAGGCAAGGTGGACCCGGAGACCGGGGAGGTTGTGCCGTGCGGAAAGCGCGGCCGGCCGCGGAAGAACCCGGAACCGCCGGCTGAGACCGGGGAGGACGGCGGGGCGGCTGAGAACCGGGAGCTCCGGAAGCGGGTGAAGGATCTCACCCTGCAGATGGAGCAGTGCGAGGCAGCGGTCCGCAGCCAGAAGGCGGAGATCGCGCAGCTGCAGGTGGAAAACGACCGGCTCTGGAAGACCCTGGACACCATACACCGGTATTCAGCCAGGGACAAAGCCGGCGGCTGAGTGACAGAAGGGAGGGCGGCATCAGCATGGATCCGGAAGTTTACAGGCAGGCCAGGGCTCTGGCGGTCATTCCTGATCTGAACGAGCGTACGGATGCCATTGCGAAAGTGCTGGAGCAGAACAAAAGTCTGTCCGCACAGGTTGACGTCCTCACAAACACCATGGCCGGTCTGGGCAGCGGGGAGAGCAGGCTGCAGAAAGACCTGGCCGCTGCAAAGGAGCAGATCCAGACCCTGCAGCAGGAGAAATCCAATCTGGAAGCAGCCCTTGACAAGGCGAACGCGGACTGCGGAACCCTGAAGACGGAGCTGGACAATGCGGCGAATCTGCTGAATGAGGCAGTTACAGACCTGAATGCCGAGCAGGTAAAGAACAGGCTCCTGAACAGGGCGAATTATGGTCCGACGAGAGAAGACAGCAAGTACCTCAACTGCGGCAGGCAGGACACGGAAGGTACCGGACAGGGCGCAGCAGAGCAGGCAGCAGGTGGGAAATCCGGGGAGACAAACAAGCGGAAACACACTCCCAGACCTGCGCTGCTGAATGAAGTGCGTGCGGCCGGGCTGGACATGCAGCTGGCTGATGACAGCCGGGCCCTCGAGGAACTTCATGATCTGCTGGATACCCGGGATGACATTGAACAGGTTTCGTTTCTGGGGATCAAAGAAACCGTTGTTCTGGAGATGCCGCAGCCGGTTCCCTACGCAAGAAGGAAGCTCACCGCCAGCTTTGAGCTGCGTCTGAAGGACGGTTCGCGTGAGCTTTGGAACACCAGTCCGCTTGATCCGAATACGACCTACGGAAGCTCCATGATTGCCATGGTAATCTACCGGAAGTTCTATGAGGGGATCCCCTACTACACGCAGGCAAAGTCTTTCAGCACCTTCGGTCTGGACATTCTTCCCGCCAGCCTTGAATCTGCAGTCCGCACCCGTACCGTGAATCTTCTCAGGCCGGTGGCAGAGTACATGACGGAGCTTGTGCTGCAGAGGGACCACATCCAGAACGATGAGACCCCCATAACGATTCTGAAGTACCGTGTCAGCGAGGAAGGCAAGAAGCCGCCGAAGTTCGCAAAGCACCTGGGCTATATCATGGTAACCACTTCGAGCGAGCTGGACAGGGACAATCCCATCCTCAAGATCTACCGCTACCTGAGATCACGCTCAACCGAAGGCATCAGGGAGAAACTGCCCGGATACGAGGGAGTCTCCACCAGCGATGCCATGCAGAGCTACGGTGCTGTTGCCAGAGAGTCGAACGGCCGGATGAAGAACTCGTTCTGCCTGTCACATGCCCGCCGGAAAGCGGTCGACTCCATGGTTGGCGGGAATTTCCGCATTCTGGACGAAGAGGCCCTGAAGAAGCTGCCGGAGACATACATACTGAATCTGCTGGGGGAAATCTTCAGGCTGGATACCCAGGCGAAGTATCTCTCTCCGGAGGAGCGGCTTGAAATCCGGCAGACCAAGATCAAGCCCCTGTTTGACAAGCTGTACACCTTCATCCGGGGTCTCGATCTGGAGGATCCCATGGTTTCCCCCAAGCTGCGGGAGGCGGTCGGCTACTTCCTGAACCAGGAGGAGGGCCTCCGCCGTTTCCTGGATGATCCCATGATCCCCATTGACAACACCTTTGTTGAGCGGTGCATCAAGCTCCTCCTGAAGATAAGGAACTGCGCCTTTTTCTGCCGCTCTGAGGAAGGGGCCGAAGTCCTGGGCAACTGCTGCACCCTTCTTGCGACAGCAGAGGCCAACGGGGCCAACCCCGTCTACTATGTGCAGTATCTTCTCGACACTGTGCCCCAGCACCTTGTAAAGGTCAGCAGCGACAAGGCAGAAGAGGATGGGTCCGTACCGGAGGACGGGACGGCGAAGGAAAAGGAAGACAAGCCCGTCGTGGACAGGGCTGTTCTCCCTGAACTGATGCCCTGGAGTGAAAGCTACAGGAAGTACGAGGCGGCAAGGGATGCGGAAGACCGTGAGTCACGAGATCCCACGGCGCGGAAACAGAAGATCCTGGAAAGCAGGACCGGATTTCTGAACAAGGTTGCCGACATGGTTGCCGGGGCCACAGGACAGGACCGGGACGAGTTTGTAGAGGATGCAGTCGCTCGCTACAAAGAAAGACTGACAGCCCGGTTCGACGCGATAGATGCGGCGCGGGAGAAGATCAACATGACCAGGAACGGCACTGTGCCTGCTGAGGGCAGCACTGGTCAGAACTCCAAGATCACCGACGCTGGAGAAACCGGCTCTGAAACCGGCAAATCCAGCGGTTCCCAGACCCTGGAGG
>CAYYHY010000276.1:0-3433 GCA_964471855.1 uncultured Oscillospiraceae bacterium
GCACTGGCGGATGGCCTCGTCAATGGCCGCATTGATGACGGCGGGATCCATGGAGTACTCCTCCGGGATGGGGTTGGTCACCAGGATGCCGCCTTCGAGACCCAGATCCCGGCTGGCTGCAAACACCCGGGCCAGCTCCTCCGGCGTATCCACCCGGTAGTCCACGGAGAAGCCGCTGTGGCGGGTGTAGAACGCCGGCAGTTCCTCTGTGCCGTAGCCCAGCACCGGCACCCCGTGGGTCTCCAGATATTCCAGCGTCAGGCCCAGGTCCAGGATGGACTTGGCGCCGGCGCATACCACCATGACGGGGGTATGTGCCAGTTCCTCCAGGTCGGCCGAGATGTCCATGGTGGTCTCCGCCCCCCGGTGCACTCCGCCGATTCCCCCGGTGGCAAAGATCCTGATCCCCGCCATGTGGGCTATGATCATGGTGGTGGTGACCGTAGTGGCGCCGTCCATGCCCCGGGCCGCCAGCACAGCCAGATCTCTGCGGCTGGCCTTGGTGATCTCCGTGCCCTTCTTTCCCAGGTACTCGATCTCCTCCGGGGTGCATCCGGCCTTCAGTCTTCCCTGGATGACGGCGATGGTGGCGGGCACGGCGCCGTTCTCCCGGATGATCTTCTCTACGGACAGGGCAGTCTCCACATTCTGGGGATAGGGCATGCCGTGGGAGATGATGGTGGACTCCAGGGCCACCACAGGCCGCCCCTCTTTAACGGCCTCCGCCACCTCGGGGGACATGTCCAGATACTGGTTGAACTTCATATTTAAACCTCCTGCTTGCTCATGCGTTCGCGGATCAAATCTGTACTCATGAGGGGGTTGATGGTCTCGCTCCCCTCCAGTGCCACCGATGCGGCTGCCAGCCCCGCCCGGGCGGAGTCCCTCAGGTCCATCCCCTGGAGGAAGGCCCACACCAGGGCCGCCGTAAAGGCATCGCCGCAGCCCGTTGTGCTGACAGCGTGTCCCCGGGGGCAGGGAAGAAGGATCCTCTCCGTCCCTTCGCAGGCCAGCACCCCCCGGCTGCCGAGACTGAGAAACAGCCGCTTCACCCCCGCCTCCAGCAGGGCATCCGCCGCTGCATGGAGGCTTCTCTCATCTGTGACCGGGATTCCGGTCAGCAGTTCCGCCTCCAGCAGATTGGGCTTCAGGGTGTGGATGCGCCCCAGGACGGGCTTCAGCTTCGCCGCCTTGGCTGTGGATACCGGGTCGGCAAAGACGGGGACCTTCAGGCAGCGGCACAGCCAGGCGATGGTCTCCTCCGGCAGGTTGGCGTCCAGCACCACCGCCTGTGCGCTCTGGAGCATGGGCAGCTGGGGTGCCAGACAGTCCGGCGTAAGATGGCGGTAGATGTCCATGTCTGACAGGGCCAGGACCATCTCCCCCTTCTCATTGGCTATGAAGAGGTAGGTGGAGGTCGATGCCCCCGGCACATGGACCGAGGGACTCAGGTCGATCCCCAGCTCCCGGCAGGAGGCGGCGATCTTCTGGGCATGCACGTCATCCCCCAGGGCTGTGACGAGACGGGTATCCACATCCAGCAGCGCCAGGTTGTGGGCGATATTCCGCCCCACGCCCCCCAGGGACATGCGGATGGTCCCCGGGTTGGAATCTGCCGCCACAAGGGGACCGGCGGACCTGCCGCCGATGTCCATGTTCACTCCCCCGGCCACGGCCACATACCGCTGGCCGGAGAGGATGTAGCCCCTTCCGGCTATGAGCCCCTTCCTGGTCAGATTGGAGATGTGCACCGCCATGGAGGAGCGGGTGATCCCCGCCCGGTCCGCCAGCTCCTGCTGGGTAATCATGGGGTCCTCCTGGATCCACTGCAGAATCTGCTGCTCCCGCTGGGTCACGGCGGCCGCCCCCTCTCTCTAAACAGTTGATTATTTGCCCCTGCATCTGCTTATTCTACCGTCCCCTGCCCTCTCTGTCAAGCGGGCAGGCTGAATTCCTCCCGCTGTCCGCCCCCTGCTCCGGTCCATGAAAAAAGGACTGCCCTGCACCAGAAGTACAGGACAGTCTCTCATGGATGTCAGCTTCAGTCCCCGTACGGAGATTCTGCGGCAATGCTGTCGCGAATCTCACGGATCTCGGGATTTCCTGCCGTGTCTCCCGCCTGGGGAGGAACCGGGTACAGCCTGGCAGCAGGGGCGTCAAACAGCCGCCTGGTCTGCAGGAAACTGTCTCCTGCTGACCTTGAACCGGTGCGGATCCTGTCTGCAGACACACCGCTGCTCTGTGAGCGGGAAGAGAGGCAGACAGCGGGCTCCTGAAGAACCGGATCTATGAATGCCGTTGTCCATCCCCATCCACACTCGGGACATCTTATGCCGGCTGGCAGTGATGAGTGACAGGGAACCATCACGCTGCCGCATTCCGGACAGACAGTTTTCACCACCGCTTCCCGCCTCCTTCCGAATCATACAGTCTCAGATTTTCCGGGCTGCCTGCATCGGCACCCGGACCCCGGGCATCTCCTCCCCTGGGGGAGTGTGCCCGTCCCGCAGGCTGGACATATGTACGCCTGGGTTTCACTTCTTCTCCTGGTCAGCCCTGCCGGCGCGCTTCTTCTCGGCGGCCTGGGCCTCGAACCGCATCTTGTAGGGGCGCATGGCCGCTTCATTCAGAAAACAGCTGACGGTCTTCGGGTAGATCTCATCCGCGATGCCCTCCACCAGAATCTCCCTGGTCAGAAGGGGAATGCTCCACATGTCGGCATCATAGCCGAACTCCCGGGGGCTCTGGCATGCAATCTCAATGATCTTCAGCCTCTGCTCCCTGGTTAGCTTGGCCGGTGCGCCGGGGTGCTCCAGGTCTGAGAGCACCCGCCGGATCTCGCTCTCCAGCAGTGCGGGCTCCTCTTCCTCCACTTCCCTCAGATGGGGCAGCTCCTGCAGGTAGCGGGTGCGCCAGGTGGCAACACGGTTGTAGTGCATGCCGACCCGTCTGGCAATCTCCTGGTTGGTCGTGCCCTGGGCGGCCAGGAGGATGATGTTCGCTCTCTTTACAAGGGTCTCAGGTCCAGTCTCGCTGCTGGCGAAGTTCGTCAGGATCGTCTCCATGGCGTCTGACAGAACCGGGATTGTATCTGCTGTTTTCCTTTTCACGGGAATCACCCTGTTCAGTTCTAGATGATGACAGTATACGCGCAGATCGCTGGTAAAGCAATGGATATTTTTCTGATTTGAGGATAAACTGTCCGTTTCCTGCAGGGGCTCCAGCGGAGGGGCACAGGGAGGCTGAAGAGTCCGGAGGTCATTGTTCCGATGCCGGAGCGCGGCCCTCCTGCTGCCGCAGCCTCCTGGGATTCCTGGGATACTGCAGCAGATGCATCACAGATGTCCTCTTCCACTTCTGGTCCCCGCTCTCCTCCTGCTTCTGCTTCCGCTTCCTCCGGTGGTAAGGGGCTCTGCCTGCGGATGATGCTCAG
>CAYYHY010000277.1:0-3400 GCA_964471855.1 uncultured Oscillospiraceae bacterium
CAATGAGGGTGGGGATCATGCGCAGGGCGATGGACATCATCATGGCCAGTTCGTGGACGGGCACCCGCAGCACCTTGAGAGGGCTCATGAGGGACTCCAGCCCGTCGGTCAGGAGGATGGGGGAGGTGGTGTAGGTCAGCAGGAAGGTGCCGGAGACCAGCATCATGATGCGCAGCACCATGAAGAAGGCCCGGACCAGCCCCTCCGCGGTGAGGGTGAAGATCCAGAAGGAGAACAGCACATGGGTGCCGGGGGTGTAGAACATGTTCAGCAGGGCGGTAAAGACGGCGATGAAGAGCACGGGCTTCATGCCCCGCATGATGGATTTCAGAGGCACCCTCGATACGGCGATGGACAGAGCCAGGAGGGCGGCCATGATGGCGTAGGAGATAAAGGAGGAGGCCAGAAACAGGGCCACGATGTATGCAATGAGAGCAATGAGCTTGGTTCTGGGGTCCAGTCTGTGCACCAGGGAATTCCCGGGGAAGAACTGGCCGAGGGTGATGTCTCTCAGTGCCATCAGCTGCGCCCCCTTCCCAGAGCCGCCAGGATGGCGGCCTTTGCCTGCTCCACGGTGTAGACGGAGGGGTCGATGTCCACGCCCATGTCCCGCAGGCGGCGGAAGACACGGGTCACCTGGGGCACGCCCAGGCCCATCTCCTCCAGCTCCGCCCCGTGGGAGAAGACCTCCCGGGGGGAGCCCTCCAGAGGGATGCGGCCTTCGCTGATCACCACCAGGCGGTCGGCGGTCCGGGCCACCTCCTCCATGGAGTGGGAGACCAGGATGACGGCGGCGTTCTTCGCGTCATGGTAGTCCTGGATGTTGCGCAGGATGGCCTCCGCGCCGGAGGGGTCCAGCCCCGCAGTGGGCTCGTCCAGGATCAGGACCCGGGGCTCCATGGCGATGACCCCGGCGATGGCGGCCCGCCGCTTCTGCCCGCCGGAGAGCTCGAAGGGGGAGGCCCTGAGCTGGTCGTCCCGGAGCCCTGCAAAGCCGGCGGCGCTGTGCACCCGCCGGTCGATTTCCTTCGCGTCCAGCCCCATGTTCTTCGGACCGAAGGCGATATCCTTGTAAACCGTCTCCTCGAAGAGCTGGTACTCCGGGTACTGGAACACCAGCCCCACCTGGAAGCGGGTGAGGCGTGTCTTTTTCGGACTGCTCCAGATGTCCTCCCCCTGGAAGAGCACCTGCCCGGAGGTGGGCTTCAGAAGCCCGTTGAGGTGCTGGATCAGGGTGGACTTGCCGGAGCCGGTGCGGCCGATGACGGCCAGATACTCCCCCTCCTGGACAGAGAAGTCTACCCCGTCCAGGGCGGTGTGCTGAAAGGGGGTGCCCGCCGAGTAGATGTGGGTCAGACTGCGTGTTTCAATGATGGGGTCCATGCCGTGCCGTCCTTTGTCTGCTGTGTGCTGCGGCAGAAGACCGGGGGGAGGTGAGAAGCTCCTTCAGAGCCAGGGCGCACTCCTCGTCGGAGAGGGCGTCCAGGGGCACGTCCAGACCCTCCTGCCGCAGTTCCCAGAGAAGCTGCGTGGTGCCGGGCACCGTGAGGCCCGCCGCATGCAGGCCCTCCACATCGGAGAACACCTGCTTCGGGGTGCCGTCCGCAGCGATCTTTCCCCTGGACATGACGATGAGCCGGTCTGCCTGCGCAGCCTCGTCCATGTGGTGGGTGATGAGGACCACAGTGATGCCCAGACGCCGGTTCAGTTCCCTGACGGTGCGGATGACATCCGCCCGCCCCACGGGGTCCAGCATGGCGGTGGGCTCGTCCAGGACAATGCAGCGGGGGCGCATGGCGATGACGCCGGCGATGGCAACCCGCTGCTTCTGCCCGCCGGAGAGAAGATGGGGGGCGTGCTCCCGGTATTCATACATTCCGGTAACTTTCAGGGCGCTGTCCACCCGCTCCCGGATCTCAGCCGGGGGGACCCCCAGATTTTCCGGTCCGAAGGCCACATCCTCCTCCACCACATTGGCTACTGTCTGATTGTCCGGATTCTGAAACACCATGCCCACCGTGCCCCGGATTTTGAGAAGGTTCTCCTCAGACCGGGTGTCCATGCCGTCTACCCAGACGGTGCCCCCCAGGGGCAGGAGGATGGCGTTCATGTGCTTGGCAAGGGTGGACTTCCCGGAGCCGTTGTGGCCCAGGACAGCGACGAAAGACCCCTCCTCTATGGAGAGGGTGATGCCGTCCAGAACCACAGGGGCAGGACCGTCCTCCGTTACATAGGAGAAGCGGAGGTCCCTGGTTTCGATCATGCTGGGCATTCAGTTTATTACCTCGCTTGTCAGACGGCGGTCCAGCGGCCGGCGGCGCCGCAGGGAAGCACCAGGCCGGACCGGGTGACAGGCAGCCCCAGTTCGTCCGAGACCGCATGCCCGCCGTATTTGCCGGAGATGAGCGTCTCCAGCAGATATGCCAGCACCCCGGGGGCCAGCCCCGTGGTGTAGGAACTGAGAAGAAAGAACAGAGGCTCATCGGAGAGAACACCGGAGACCAGTTCCAGGAAGGGATACAGGTTTTCCTCCAGTTTCCAGACCTCTCCGGAAGGTCCTCTGCCGTAGGAGGGGGGATCCATGATCACTGCGTCGTAGCGGCGGCCCCTGCGGATCTCCCGCTCCACAAATTTGGCACAGTCGTCCACAATCCAGCGGACCGGGGCGTCCTCAAGACCGGAGGACCTGGCATTCTCCCTGGCCCACTGCACCATGCCCTTTGCTGCATCCACATGGCAGACAGAGGCACCGGCCCGGGCGCAGGCGACGGTGGCGCCGCCTGTATAGGCAAACAGATTCAGCACCCGGACGGGACGTCCGGCGCTGCGGATGAGGTCCATGACCCAGTCCCAGTTTGCCGCCTGCTCCGGGAAGAGCCCCGTGTGCTTGAAGTTCATGGGTCTGACGTTAAAGGTCAGATCCCTGTAGCCCACGGTCCAGCGCTCCGGCATGGAGCGGTTCTCCCACTTTCCTCCGCCGGAGGAGGAACGGGCATAGCGGCCGGCGCTGTGCTTCCAGCCGGGGTGCTCCCTGGGTGTGTTCCAGATAACCTGGGGGTCCGGCCGGACCAGAATCTGATCTCCCCAGCGCTCCAGCTTTTCGCCTGCGCTGCAGTCAATCAGCTCGTAATCCTGCCAGCCGTCTGCACACCACATAGAAGAAGGTCCCTCCGATTGCCACTGTTCCGGCAGATTAAACGCTGTCAGTATAGCACCCGGTAACAGGCAAGTCAACCAATCCGGGGCAAATTGGAACCATTACGTCCGCTGAACCCGCAGTTTCTTCCCCTGAAATGCGGTTTTCCTGCCAGTTTCAGCCATTTTGCGGCCCCCGGAGAGGGGAACTCCCGGGTTTCCCCGGAGCCGGGGGAGGCATGGCGCAGACAGGCGCATCCTCACT
>CAYYHY010000278.1:0-3379 GCA_964471855.1 uncultured Oscillospiraceae bacterium
ATATGCTGGACTACATGAGCGAATACCGCCGCAAGCTCCGCACGCCGGATGAAGCGGTGCAGGAAGTCAAAAGCGGAGACTGGGTGGACTACATGAGCAATGTCTGCTTCCCGTCCCTGCTGGATGCGGCCCTGGCCCGGCGCCGCGACGAGCTTACGGATGTCAAGATCCGCGGCAACCTGATCTTCGGCCCCATCCAGGCGGCGGAGTGCGACCCCTCCCGGGAGCACTTCATGTACAACAGCTGGCACTGTTCCGCCTACGAGCGCAGCCTCACGGACCGGGGGCTCTGCAACTACATCCCCATGATCTTCCGCAACCTGGTGCCCTACTACCGCCACTTCCTCACGGTCAACGTGGCCATGCTCTGCGTGACCCCCATGGACAAGCACGGATACTTCAACTTCTCCTGCGCCACCGGCGTCGCCCGGGGCATCGTGGAGAAGGCGGACCTGGTGATTCTGGAGGTCAACGAGCACCTGCCCCGCATCTGCGGCGGCTTCGACGAGTGCATCCACATCTCCGAGGCGGACATCGTGGTGGAGGGGGAGCACCCTCCCCTGCCCCAGTTCCCTGTGGAGCAGCCCACGGAGCGGGACATGACCATCGCGAACCTCATTGTTCCCAACATCCCCTCCGGGGCCACCATCCAGCTGGGCATCGGCAGCATGCCGAATGTTGTGGGCACTCTCCTGGCCCAGTCCGACCTGAAGGACCTGGGCATGCACACGGAGCTGTGCGGGGACGCCTACTACGAGCTGTTCAAGGCGGGAAAGCTGACCAACGCCCGCAAGAAGCTCCACAGGAACAAGGGGATCACCGGCATCGCCTTCGGGTCCCAGGACCTCTACGACTGGCTGGACCAGAATCCCGGCGTCATCGTGGCGCCTCTGGAGTACGTAAACGCACCGGAGACCATCGGGCAGCTGGACAACATGATCTCCATCAACAACTGCATCGCCGTGGACCTCTACGGACAGGTCTGTGCGGAGAGCGCCGGGCTGCGCCATATCAGCGGCACAGGCGGACAGCTGGACTACCTGACGGGAGCCTCCATGTCCCGGGGCGGAAAGGCCTTCATCTGCATGACTTCCACCTACACCACCCGGAGCGGCGAAGTGAAGTCGAGGATTCTCCCCTACTTTACCGGGGACATCGTGACCGACCCCCGCAGCCAGACCTACTATCTGGTGACGGAGTACGGCATGGTCAACCTGATAGGGCGGACCACCTGGGAGCGGGCGGAGCTGCTCATCTCCATCGCCCACCCGGATTTCAGGGAGAGCCTCATCGCTTCAGCTGAGAAGCAGAAAATCTGGCGGCGCTCCAACAAGCGCTGAATCATGCAGTTTTTCCCCGGATTTCTGCATGGGACTACTTGCAGACCCGGGTGGAACGGATTATAATCTCCTACTACTTTCCGCGTGCTGAAAGGAGGGCCTTTCATGGCCAGCACCAACTGGAGACACCACGCGCCCAAGAGACCTCTGGGGAGGATACTCCTCAGTCTTCTCATCACCGCCGTGGTCGGTTTCATCTACTTCTATTTCTCCCTTCCCGCCATCAACCCCCAGGACCAGGACTTCTACTTTTTCCTGGGTCTGCTCTGCGTAGTCTACATCATCAGCGTCTCCATCATGGCAGCCGCACCCCACGACGATGTAGTGCGCTCTCCCAGAGAGCGGATCAAGGACTGGTTCAGATTCATCAAAAAGAACTGCCTCCCGGTGGCTCTGATGTTCGGGCTGGTCATTGTGGCTGCATTTGTCGGGGAGGTCATCTCCATGCCCATCTTCCGGGCAGCCGCCTACCGGGACCTGCTGAATGTCCAGACCGGCGACTTCGCCGTAGACGTGGCGCAGATCTCCTTCAATGAGATCCCCACTCTGGACCGGGAGTCCGCCAACTACCTGGGCGACCGCCAGATGGGCACCCTCAGCGACATGGTGAGCCAGTTCGAGTACTCCAACGACTCCACGCAGATCAACTACCACGGCCGTCCGGTCCGCGTGGCCCCCATCGGCTACGCTGACCTGATCAAGTGGTTCACCAACCGCAGGCAGGGCCTTCCGGCCTATGTTGTGGTGGACATGGTGACCCAGGAGGCTACGGTCACCAGGCTGCAGGAGGGCATCAAGTACTCCTTCTCCGAGCCGCTGAACCGGAACATCTACCGGCATCTGCGCTTCCACTACCCCTTCAAGATGTTCTCCACACCGGAGTTTGAGATCGACGAGGACGGTCACCCCTGGTGGATCTGTCCCCAGGTGGTGAAGACCATCGGTCTCTTCGGCGGCCGGGACATCCAGGGCGCTGTCCTGGTGGATGCCATCACCGGCGAGTGCGAGTACTATGAGGAGGTCCCCTCCTGGGTGGACACCCTCTATACGCCGCAGCTGATCATGGAGCAGTATGACTACCACGGCACCCTGGTCAACGGCTTCATCAACTCCATCCTCGGTCAGCGGGACGTGACCATGACCACAGAGGGCTACAACTACATCGCCATGAACGACGACGTCTATGTCTACACGGGCGTCACCTCCGCCAACGCCGACCAGTCCAACCTGGGCTTCCTTCTCTGCAACATGCGCACCAAGGAGACCCACTACTACCTGGCCCCCGGCGCCACGGAGGCTGCGGCCATGGCATCGGCACAGGGCGTTGTGCAGGACCTGGGCTACATTGCCACCTTCCCCCTGCTGCTGAACATCTCCGACCAGCCCACCTACTTCATCCCTCTGATGGACGCCACCAGCCTGGTCAAGAGCTACGCAATGGTCAACGTGGCCCAGTACCAGATCGTGGCCACCGGCAGCACGGTGTCCGCCTGCGAGCGGAGCTACATCTCCATGCTCGCTGACCGCGGCATCACCTCCAGCGACGAGGTGCCCGCAGAGCAGGAGGAGGCCTCCGGCGAGATCGCTGAGATCCGCACGGCGGTGCTCAGCGGCACAAGCTGGTACTACCTGCGCCTGGAGGGGGACGACCAGTTCTACTCCATATCTGCCGCCATGGACGAGAACGTCATCGTTCTCAACCCCGGCGACTACGTAACCATCCAGCACGAGGTGCCTGCCGAGGGCGAGACTCCTGCCATCCTGGAGGCCTATGCCATTACCATCGGCAGAACCGGCGGAGGCAGCAGCAGACCTGCCGCAGGTCCTGATGCCGGCACGGAACCCGGTCCCGATGCCGGCGGCGAATCCGGACCCGATGCCAGCGACGAACTGGTTCCCGATGTCAGTGAAGAGACCGGTCCGGACATCAGCTCTGAACCGGGCGGCGACAGCAGCATCGAACTGACCTGACCTCATATCCGGACCTGTCCGGAAAGAAGACACCCTGGAACGCATCAGTTCCAGGGTGTCTCTGATTC
>CAYYHY010000279.1:0-3375 GCA_964471855.1 uncultured Oscillospiraceae bacterium
CGTTTTCTCCTGTCAATCCACGCATATACTGCTATACCACGCCGCATGTCACGGAAAACAACGGCTTTGTCAAGATCGGCTACACCGAGAGGCAGACGGTCCAGGAGCGGGTTAACCAGCAGACCCACACAGCCGGTGTGACGGCCAGGATCGAGTGGGACGAGCCTGCTCAGTTTACAGACGGGTCCAACAAGTGGTTCACCGATGCACCGTTCCATCGCTACCTCACAGAGAGCAGGTTCATCTCTCGCCGCCCGGGCACGGAGTGGTTTAAAACAGACCCGGAGACCGCCCATGACTGCTTCCATGCATTTGCCGCCGGTAGCAGTGCCAGTGACGCGGAGCACCTGACCTATACCCTCCGAGAAGAACAGGCGGCTGCAGTCCAGAAGGCAAAGCTCTATTTTGAGGGAGGCGGAACGGAGTTCCTCTGGAACGCCAAGCCCCGTTTCGGGAAGACGCTGGCGGCCTACGATCTGGTGCAGCAGATGGGCTGCCAGAATGTTCTGATCGTGACCAACCGCCCGGCAGTGGCCAACTCCTGGCTGGAGGATTTCCTGAAGTTTGTCGGCTGGCATGGCCGGTACCGTTTTGTATCAGAGACGGACGCCATTGCTGGCAAGAAGGGTGTCCTGAGCCGGGACCTGTATGTGGAGAAAATCAGCGAATATGATGATTTGGGTATTCCTGTGCCAGGCATGATTGCCTTTGAATCCCTGCAGGGGCTGAAGGGTTCCATATACTTTGAAGGCGGCTTCGACAAGCTGAAGTGGATATCGGAGCTGCCGTTTGATCTGCTGATCATCGACGAAGCCCATGAGGGTGTGGACACATACAGGACGGAGCGCGCTTTTGACCACATTAACAGGCGGCATGTTCTCCACCTCTCCGGGACTCCCTTCCGGGCCCTGGCTGACGGCCAGTTCAGCGAGGACCAGATCTTCAACTGGACCTATGCCGACGAGCAGGCGGCAAAGCAGAACTGGGCGGGGGAGGCGTACAACCCATACGAGGAGCTGCCGAGTCTGGCACTGTATACCTACCAGCTTTCCCCAATGATATATGAAGAGGTTCAGAAGGGGATCAACCTGTCGGAGGATGTCAACGTTGACTACGCCTTCGACCTGAACGAGTTCTTCCTGACCAACGAGCAGGGGCGGTTTGTCCACGAGGCGGAGGTTCGGAAGTTCCTGGAGTCGCTGACCACACAGGAGAAGTACCCCTTCTCTACCCCCGAGCTGAGGGAACAGCTTTCCCATACGCTCTGGCTTCTGAACCGCGTGGCGTCGGCGAAGGCGCTGGCGAAGATGCTGAAGTCCATGGATGCATTCAGGGACTATGAGATTGTCCTGGCTGCCGGAGACGGCAAGCTGTCTGATGAGGACGCTGTGGAGAAGGCCTATACAAAGGTGAAGCGGGCCATCAAGAACAGCGGCAAAACCATCACCCTGAGCGTAGGACAGCTCACAGTGGGCGTTACAATCCCGGAGTGGTCGGCGGTCTTGATGCTCTGCAGCATGAAGAGCCCTGCTGCCTATATGCAGGCTGCCTTCCGGGCACAGAACCCTTGCAGGACAGTGACCGGCGGAGAACTTCGGCGGAAGGAAACCGCGTACATCTTCGATTTTGACCCGACCCGGACCCTGGAACTCTACGACCAGATGGCCAACGGCCTCTGCCCGACACAGACTGATACGGACATTGACCGCCAGGACCGGCTCTTAAGGCTGCTCAACTTCTTCCCTGTCCTGGGCGAGGACGAGAATGGGAGCATGGTGGAACTGGATGCTGCAAGTGTCCTGTCCATACCCCGGAGGCTGAAATGCACCGAGGTTGTTCGCCGGGGATTCATGAGCAACCTTATTTTTGCGAATATCTCCAACGTTTTCGGCGCACCCCAGGTGGTGCAGGAGATCATCAGCCGTCTCACACCTTACAAGGAGCAGCCGCAGAAGAAGCAGAAGGAGAAAATCCGTCTGACAGAGGTCAAGGTGGACGAGAACGGTGACGCGAAGGTGGATCCATCCATCGTCATCGGCACAGCGCAGGAAGTCTTTGGTGAAAAGATCTACGGTGAAGTTATGGACAGCGTGGATACCGATTTCCTGCGGACAGATCCTCCGAAGACCGGCGGCGAGGAAGAAACAGTACCTGCAGCAGAGACCATGTCTTCCGAAGAACTGATATCGAAGGTGGAGGGTTCTGCCGATCAGCTGATAAAAACTGTCGTAGAGAAGGTAATCCAGCCTGTTGCAAAGCAGTATGACGCTGCGAAGTCCGTGACAAAGCGGATCGAGCGGGAGACTGGGCAGGAGATTGGCAAGTCGATCAGACGGCTGTCCGATGACCTCCGGCAGCAGGAGAAACTGGCTGCCATCCGCAGAGACAAGGACCTGAAGCAGGCATCGACCCAGGAGGAGGAACAGCAGATTCAGGAGACCTTCCAGAAGAAGGTCACTGAGGCGCAGACCTCCTACAAGAAGGCCGTTTCTGATGTGATCACGGAGACCGCATCCAAGGAACCGCAGCAGGTGGTTGAGAAGCTGGAGAAGCAGCAGGCGGAAGACAAGAAGAAGGCAGCCGAAGACGATGTGAAGGATCTTCTCCGGGGATTCACCCGCACAATCCCGAGCTTCCTGATGGCCTACGGGGATGACAGCCTCACACTTGCCAACTTTGACCAGTATACGGAGCCCCAGGTCTTCCTTGAGGTCACCAGCATCACTCTGGATGACTTCCGTTTCCTGCGGGACGGGGGCGACCGCCCGAATCCGGAGACCGGCGTGATGGAGACCTTCCAGGGGCATATCTTTGACGAGGAAGTGTTCAACGGCTCCGTGAAGGAGTTCCTCCGCAGGAGGCGCGAACTGGCGGACTACTTCGACGACAGCCACGAGGAGGACATCTTCGACTACATTCCCCCGCAGAAGACGAACCAGATCTTTACGCCGCGGAAAGTTGTGACCCAGATGCTGGACGCGCTGGAGGCGGAGAACCCGGGCTGTTTTGACAATCCGGATCTGACATTTGCAGATCTGTACATGAAGTCCGGCATGTACATCGCCGAGATTGTGAAGCGGCTCTACAACAGTGCCGGGCTTGCCAGGGCCTTTCCGGACCGGAAGGAACGGATCCGCCACATTCTGGAACATCAGGTGTACGGGATGGCGCCCACCAGGATAATCTACCTGATCGCCACCAACTACATCCTGGGTTTCGATACAAACCTGGAAATCTCTACGGCGAACTTCGTCGAGGCGGACGCTGCAGAGGCGGCCAAAAACGGAACACTGGACCAGCTGGTCCGGGAGAAATTCGGCATTTGAAGAATGCAGCAGCCCGTCCGGAACCTGTGAAGGCTCCTGGACGGGCTTA
>CAYYHY010000280.1:0-3357 GCA_964471855.1 uncultured Oscillospiraceae bacterium
AATCCTGTCCTCCAGGGTGCCGGGCACTCCAGAGGACAGGATATTGTTCTGTACGGGCTGCAGCGAAATGAGATCAGAACTGCAAGGGCGAAAGCAGGCGGGGGGTCCGCCGCTCACACAGGTTCGGTCTCTTTCCTGCGGACTGCAGGGGCCGGCGTGAAGCGGAGGCAGTGAGCCGGGCAGGCGTCCACACACTTGCCGCAGCGGATGCACTCCGGGGATACGGAGATCTGCTCTCTGCACAGACCGGCGGGGCAGGCGTGCTCGCAGGCACCGCAGGAGGTGCAGGCGGCGCTGTCCCACCGAATCTGTACCAGGCTGAAGCGGTTGAACAGGCCGTAGATGGCACCGAGAGGGCAGAGGTACTGGCAGAAGGGACGGAAGACCTTCACAGCCAGAAGGATGACTGCAATGAGGACAGCCGCCTTCCAGAGGAAGAGCCCCCCGGCCTGGCTGCGCAGGGAGTCATTGACGGACAGGAGCGGGATGGCGCCGAAGAGGGTGCCGGAGGGGCAGAGGTATTTGCAGAAGGCGGGGGACTTCACCATGCCGTCCCAGACAAAGGCTGAGCCTGCAAACACCAGGAGCAGGAGAACCGCGTACTTTCCGTATTTCAGCACCCGGTGACCGGGAAGCTGCTTCCGCTTCCGGAAGAGGGGGATCCTGTGCAGCAGGTCCTGCACCAGCCCGAAGGGGCAGAGCCACCCGCAGACAGCCCGGCCCAGAAGGCTCCCGAATACAAACAGGACACCCAGGGCGGCGAAGGGGATCTGGAATCCCCGCTGGTTCAGCAGAGCCTGCAGCGCTCCCAGGGGACAGGAGAGAAGCGCCCCGGGGCAGGAGTAGCAGCTGAGACCGGGGGAACAGGCATACTTCAGCGCTCCCCGGTAGATCTTCCCCTGGGCAAAGCCGAATGCATAGCCGTTGGACAGGACGGTGAAACCCACCTGTACGGCGGTTCTGATTCTGGTCAGCACGGCAGAAGTTCCTCCTTTCCGGGCGCTGATGTCAAAGAAAGTCTGTCAGCCAATGCCGATGCACTCCAGGCAGATCAGGACCGCCTTGCGCCAGATGACAGAGAACTGGTCCATGAAGCAGCCGGCGAGAATCAGCGCTGTGCCGGCCGCGGTCCCCAGGATCCAGAGGTGCTTCCTACACCTGTGCCAGAAGCCCATCGATGATCTCCTTCCATGCGGTCTTGTCTCTGGACCCCACTGTGGCGTAGACAACTGCGCCGTTCTGATCCAGGAAGAAGGTTGTGGGCACAGCGGTCACCTCGGAGATGACGGTGCTGTACAGGGAGTCGTTGAAGAGCAGATGGCGGTAGTCGGCGCCGGTCTCGCCGATGAGTTCCCGGGCGTAGTCCAGCGTGACCTCGTCGGCGTCATCGTTGACGTCGCTGATGAGCCCCACGATCTGGAACTGGGACGGGTCGTACTCTGCGGAGAGTTCCCCCAGATACGGCATCTCCTTCAGGCAGGGGTCGCAGTAGGTGGCCCAGACATTGAGCATGGTGAGCTTCGCGTCCGAGAACACGTCTTCGGAGGCGACAGGATCTGCGCCGTCGATGTCCATGAGGGAGAATGAGAGAGTGACAGGTTCCTCTGACCCGCTGCTCTCCGGAACAGATGAGGAGGCACCGGGTTCGGTTATGCTCCCTGCTTCCGGTGAGGAGGAGGGGACGGAAGACGAGGATCCTGTCTGGGAGACGGAAGAGGAGGAGCCGCCGGCGGGCTGTGAGCCGGCGCCGGAGGAGTCGGAGCCGCTGCTGCAGCCGGCCAGGAGAACAAGCACACAGGAAAGAGCAGCGGCAAGGGCGGTCAGTTGTCTCAGCTTCATTGTAAAACCTCCATAAGCAGCGAATTGCTGCAGACTGGTTTCTGATGGAAGCATTCTAACCGAAACAGCCGGGGAATGCAAGACAGGAGAGGAGGAACCTGTTTGTTCCAGAGCCGGTCCGGACAGAGATAAAGCATGGGTATCAGGACCATGCGTCCCGGGTGCCGCTGAAGGTTTCTGCTTCAACGGCTGAAGCTTCCGCCTGCTGCAGCATGGAACCGCCGGCAGGAGAGCCGCTGCCGGCCTCTCCGGACCCGGCGGTCTTTTTCAGCGGCGCTATGGACAGGGAAGAGCGGTTTCGGTATAATAACCCTCACATTTGAGACTGATTCCTGCAGCTGCTGCAGGGAGATGAGGAGACAGGGCCATGAGTGAGATCATTCTGCTGAAGCTGGGAGAGATGGTGCTGAAGGGACTGAACCGCCGCAGCTTTGAGGACAAGCTGCAGGCGAACATCCACAGGCGTCTGCACCCCTTCGGAAGATTCCGCGTATATACGCGCCAGTCCGCCACCTATGTGGAGCCGCTGGAGGATACCTGCGACATGGACGGAGCCTGGGAGGCGCTGAAGAAGGTCTTCGGCATTGCTGACCTGTCCCGGGCCAGGTCCTGCGAGAAGGACAAAGATGCCATCGTAAAGGCGTGCGTGGAGTACCTGGGAGACCAGCTGTCCGCAGCCCGTACCTTCAAGGTGGAGACCAAACGGGCGGACAAGAGCTTCCCCATGACGTCCATCCAGACCAGCCAGTACGTGGGGGGAGAACTGGATGAGCTCTACCCGGACCTGAAGGTGGATGTGCACAATCCGGAAGTGACAGTCCATGTGGAGATCCGGGACTACGCCGCCTTCGTCCATGCGGATGCAGAACCCGGCGCCGGCGGCCTTCCGGTGGGCATCAACGGCAGGGCCGTGGCCCTCCTGTCCGGCGGCATTGACTCCCCTGTGGCATCCTGGATGATCGCCAAGCGGGGCGTGGCCCTGGAGATGGTGCATTTCTTCTCCTATCCATACACTTCCATGGAGGCGAAGGAGAAGGTGCTGGACTTGGCCCGCATCCTGTCTCCCTGGACCGGCAGACTGACCGTCCATGTGGTTCCCTTCACCGCCATCCAGGAGGAGCTCCGCCGCTCCGTACCGGAGGAGCTGTTTACCATCATCATGCGCCGCTTCATGATGCGCATCGCAGAGAAGGTGGCTGTCCGCACAGGGGCCGGGGCCCTGGTGACAGGGGAGTCCCTGGGCCAGGTGGCCAGCCAGACCATGGATGCCATGCATGTGACAGGGGCTGTGGTCAGCCTTCCCATCCTCCGTCCGGTGGTAGGCATGGACAAGGAGGAGATCGTCCAGATCGCCCGGAAGATCAACACCTACGACACATCCATACTCCCCTATGAGGACTGCTGCACCGTCTTCACACCCCGCCATCCCCGTCTCCATCCCATGCCCGGTGAGGTGGCCAGGGCGGAGGAGAATCTGGACGTGGACAGGATGGTGGAGGAGGCAGTGGCAGGAATCGA
>CAYYHY010000281.1:0-3349 GCA_964471855.1 uncultured Oscillospiraceae bacterium
CGTCCGCAGCCCTGTTCGGCTCAGTGAGAAAGCGGGTGGAGACGGAAAAGACGAAAAGGTTCATCCGGGTCAGTTTCGCCTCCGGAACTGGGGAGGACATGTCCTCCGCGCAGCAGACGGCGCAGTTCCGCGCCGTGCGGAGGGCGCTGCATATGCTGTCCAGGCTGCCCGCATCTGCCGGATGGCAGCTGACAAAGACGGCCGGCAGTCTTTTCGGACCTGTGTCAGTTCTGGTTCCTGCTTTCAGATGTTCCATAGAAGGTTCCTTTCATCGCTGGAAAACAGCAGCGGATTTGCCGTGAGCCGTTCATGGCAGGAAGGACTGGCAGATCCGGCTGCGCAATGGGATGGATCTGCACTCTGATGCCTGGCCAGCCGGCCACGGCGATGACCGAATTCCGTATTCCTGAAAATACCCTGAAATAATAACGGGACCGTCAGCTGCTGGAGTGTGCCGCCGTGCCTGGCCCCGTCCGGTCAGCGGAGGTACCCCGGTGCGGTCCAGTCCCCCTATGACTCAGACGTCATCCCAGGCCGGAATCAGCAGCGGGGCAGCCAGCCATGGTCTCCGTAGGTCACAGTCATCAGACCCTGATGCACTTCCATCTGCACCTGCCGCCGCTCTTCTCTGCAGGAGAACCGGTACAGTCCTCAGAGCCGATGGTCCTGATGAATCCGGTCCGCCTCCCGGCCGGGCTGACCCTGCAGCCGGCACTGCCGCGCCTTCGCAGGTCCAGGTGAGCACCGGGACACAGTCATGTCAGACGCCCTGCAGGAACGAGGGTCCGGCTGGTCCGCAGGTCTTTCTCCGGTCAGCATATCCACCCGTGACCGCGGCAGCCTCAGGCAGGCCGCCGGCTTCCATCCCGGGACTGCCGGGGTATTGTGCCGCCGGGAATCAGGCAGCCCGTCACCTGCGTTTTCTTTTTCTGCTGCTGTGCCTTGTATGCGGCTTGTTGAGCACCCTTCTGACCCGTTCAAGCTCCCTCTGGGCCGCCAGTGTATCCGGATGGCCGCTGCCCAGGACCGCGCTCCGGGCGGCCGCTGTCTTTTCCAGCAGGGCTGCCCCTTCGGAATGCAGACCCGCATCGCAGCAGAGTACACCCAGGTTGTACATTGTGGTCAGGACCTGCGGATTCATCTCCCCAAGGAGCCTGCTCTGGGCGGACAGGATGCTGCGCAGCATCTTCAGAGCCTGCTCCTTTTCGCCGCAGTAGTAGCGCACCCGCGCCAGTTCCTGCGCCACCCCCAGCGTCTCCGGATAGCCGGTGCCCAGCGTCTTCCGGTACACCGGAAGGACTTCCTCCAGCAGCTGGCGTGCCTTGCGCCAGTCTTTCTCGTCGATGAAGCACTCTGCGATGCCGGTCATCGCTCTGAGCGTATCAGGATGGTACGGACCAATGATCTCCTGATAGACCTCCACCACCTCTGTCAGCATCTTCCGGGCAGTGGCGGTATCGCCGGTCATACTGCAGAACATCGCCAGACAGTACTTGGAATTAAGCGTATCCCGGCTCCTGTCTCCCAGGACTCTGCTCCGGAATTCCAGGACGTGCGCCATCAGCTCTCTTGCCTTTTTATAATTCCCTGAGTGATGATATGAGACTGCCAGGCAGTCCAGGGTGGCCAGAGTGGCCCGGTCCTCCTCCCCCAGGACCTCCCTGCGGACGGAAGCGGTCCTGGTCAGCAGGTCCTGTGCCTTTTTCTGGTCACCAAGGTAAACATATGCGCTCCCCAGGCTGTGCTGGGTTGCCAGAGTGTCCCGGTCCTTTTTCCCCAGGAGAGCCGTCTGCTTTTCCAGAACCCTCTCCAGCAGAGCCCTGCTTGTTTCATATTCCCCGGTGTAGAGACCGAACGAGCCGATGGTGCAGAGTGACTTCAGGGCGGCCCTGTCATCCTCCCCGAAGAGATCCCGGGTACAGGCATATACCTGCTTTTCCATGACCACAGCATCCCTGAATTTTCCGCTTCCCATCAGCCGGTTGGCCAGGTTGTCCATGTCTGACAGGGTACATTCGCCCGTGTCCTGGCGGACATCGAGCAGAACCGCCTTCGCATCTTCGGTTCTTCCTGCATCCAGGAGGTACAGATACAGGCTGTAACGGGCCACTGCAGCGCCCGGTGAGCCCGGACCATGAATTCCCTCAATGGCACGTGCGAATTTGTCCTGCCACTCCGCAGCAAGAGCATAATTCACAGGCGCGCCGCTTCCTGCATGGTACATGAACGCCAGATCCCCCATGGCATCCAGCTGGCCCGCCTCGGCTGCCCGGGTGACAAGCTCCAGGGCGCGGGACCGGTCCGTCTCCACAGTGATTCCGAACAGACAGTCCATCCCGGACAGGTACATGCTGCGGGGGTCAGTGCTGTCTGCCTGCAGTGTGCCGGTCTCAGCGGCGTCCCGGTTTTTTCTGACCATTGACATGCCGAACAGGAGCGAGTCCAGGTACAGGCCCAGGGACTCATGGAAGGTCAGCTCCTCCGGAGCGGCCGGGAGACAGCTCAGGCACTTGAGCCGGCCGAATTTCTCCTGCAGGGGGCTGCTGCCTTCCAGACCGGGTTCCGTCAGGACAGGAAGAACCGGGATCCGCTGTTCCAGTGCAAACGGGAGGTCCGCATCCGCAGCCCTGTTCGGCTCAGTGAGAAAGCGGGTGGAGACGGGAAAAACGAACAGGTGCATCCGGGAGAGCTCCGTGTACGGAACGGGGGAGGACATGTCCCCCGCGCAGCAGACGGCACAGTTCCGTACCTTCAGGAGTCCGCCGCAGATGGTGTCCAGAGTGCTCCCCGCATCCGCAGGATGGCAGCTGACATAGACTGCCGGCAGTCCTTCCGGTTTTGAGTCTGTTCTGGTTCTGAATTTGAGGTGTTCCATGGCACTTTCCTTTCATCGATGATTCACAGGACAGGAACTGCATCCCCGGTCCTGGTGCATGTCCAGTGGTCCAGCTGCTGCGTCGGAGCAGCCCCGGCAGGCGGCCGCTGACAGGCTGTCTGTACAGAGCTGCATCACTCTGCTGTGTTTTCCCCGTCCCCTCAGCGGAGGTACCCCGGTGCGGTCCAGACCGCTGACCCTGCAGGCGTCTCCGCAGAACAGCAGACCGCTGAGGACAGGATGTGCATCGCCGCTCCCTGGCAGGTCCGGGTGAGCCCCGGCAGGAGCGATGCAGACAGGGGAACCGGCATGGCGGCCGGGCTCAGTGAACCGGCTGCCGCTGAACACCGGGACACAGTCATGCCCGGCGCCCTCCGGGGGATGCGGATTCAGCCGGGCCGTTTCGGCGGGTCCGCAGGTCTTTCTCTGGTCAGTCCATCCAGCCCTGACCGCAGCAGCCTCAGGCAGGTCACC
>CAYYHY010000282.1:0-3346 GCA_964471855.1 uncultured Oscillospiraceae bacterium
GCTCCGGGTAGGCCCGGGGGTTGACGGTGAAGGCCGCCCCTGCGGTGTACCTGAGTATAGTGGAAAGTCCCAGTGCTGTGATGAATCCGGTGGCTGCCAGAACCCCCTTCTTCCTCAGGGGTTTGTAGCCGATCTGGTCCACCAGCATGGCGATCACGGCCCCCGCCGCCATGGAGAGCAGCAGCGCCGGGATCAGCGGCATGTTTAACCGGGATGTCAGGAAATAGCCCACATAGGCCCCCAGCATGTACACCTCGCCGTGGGTCCAGTTGATGACACCTACGATGCCGAACACGGTGGTCCAGCCGATGGCGATCAGGGAGTATATGCCGCCCTGGGCCAGACCGTTGATAATCTGCTGCAGAAAAAGAAACATTGTTCATCACCCGGTAGTCAGAGTTTGCTGTCAGGAAGGGGAGTTCCGTGATACTGCCAGCGGCCGGCGGCTTCTTCTGCCGCCGGCCGCACTGCCGGACGCCGATGCCCGGATTCTTTCTGTCTGTAATCAGCCCTCGTAGCGGACGTACTCGCCGTCCTTCACGGTGAGGACCATGTAGTCCCGGATCCATTCGCCGTCCTCGTTGAAGGTGACGGTGCCGGTGATGCCCTCGTAGTTTGTCTCGTCCAGGGCAGCGGCCATGGTCTCACGGGTCAGCTCGCCGCCGGCCATCGCCTTCTCGGCGGCCTCGGCGATCACGTACATCTGGTCATAGGCCAGAGCAGCGAAGTGGTCGGGGGTCTCCCCGTTGTACTTCTCCTTGTAGCTGCTGACGAAGGCCTGCACATCCTCGTCGGGGTCGTTGGCCACGAAGGCGCCTACGGCCATGATGCCCTCAGCGGCATCGCCGGCGATATCGATGACGTTCTGGTTGTACACGCCGGGGGCGCCCATCATGACAGCCTCAATGCCCATCTCCCGGGCCTGCTTGATGATGAGGGCGGAGTCCGTGGTGGTGCCGCAGAGAGCGATGCAGTCGGGGGCCATGTCCTTCACGTTGGTGAGGATGGCACTGTAGTCCTGATCAGCGGCCTGGTACTCGATGGAATCCAGAACCTCGCCGCCGTCGCTGAACTCCTCCACAAAGCTGTCCTTGAGGCCGATGCCGTAGTCATTGTTTGGGTAGAGGGCCACAGCCTTGGTGAAGCCCATGTCCTTGAAGTTGCGGGCGATGTTGGGACCCACCTGGGCGTCCTGCACGGCCATGCGGTAGAAGTAGTCGGAGAGACCCAGCAGGGAGGCGGCGCTGGAGCTGACCACCATCTCGGGCAGTCCGGCATCGCCGGTGATGGGCAGCATGGCGGCGGTGCAGTTGGTCAGGCAGCAGCCGCCCAGTACCAGCACCTCGTCGTCGTCAGCAAACTTCTGTGCGCCGCTGGCAGCGGTGGCGGGGTCGCCGGCATCGTCATAGGTCTCCAGTACCAGCTGGGCGCCGTTGATGCCGCCGTTCCCGTTGATCTCGTCCATGGCCAGACGGTAGCCGTTCTCCTGCTTGACGCCGTAGGTGGCGTTGTCGCCGGAGAGAGGGGCGACCAGAGCGATCTTGATGGTTCCGCCCTCAGCGCTGGGGGTGGAGGAGCCGCTTCCGGAGACAGAGCCGGAACCGGAGCCGCTGGAGGAAGAGCCGCCGCCGGAGGAGGTGCTGCCGGAAGCGGAGGTGTTCCCGCTGGAGGAGGTCCCTCCGGAGCTGCTGCTGCCGCTGCTGCAGCCGGCCAGACAGGTCAGCGCCAGAGCTGCTGCCAGAGCCAGTGAAAGATACTTTCTCATGTGCTTCATCTGTATTCCCCTTTTCGTTTTGATGCTTTCGCATATCAGAAGCCGGTCTGCAGGCGGCAGATCCGGACTTGTGACCCTCTGCAGATGCAGGTCCCCGGACTGCTCCGGTTTCCCGCGGATGGGGCGGAAAATGTCCGCAAGCTCCACGTCCCCATCTAAAATACTACCATATGCACCGCTGCAGGCGCCATTGGAATTCTGTCAGAAAATTCCTTCCCCTGCAGTCCAGCCTTTAGTCATTATGCAGTCATGTCCAGGGTAAAATGCATCTCCGGGCGGGAGCGGGCCCCGGACTGCCAGAATCTGGAGAAAAACAGCCGAAACTGCATGAATCCCGCCTGAATTCCCCCGGGGAGCAGTCTGGTCCCTCTCCAGTTTTCTGGAACATATTTCCAGCTTCTCAAGACCGCCCCTCTCAGCGGGAGGCGAAGCGGTCCGGACTGAAGGGAGCCAGGTCCCAGGAGGACCGGCCCAGGGCGATCAGCTCTGCCACGGCCTTTCCTGTAACGGCGGAGAGGGCGATGCCGTCCCCCTCGTGGCCGGCGGCCATGAAGAATCCCGGCAGGGCACTCACCTCACCCAGGATGCACAGTCCGTCGGGGGTGCTGGGGCGGAAGCCGGAGAAGAAGCGGACAATGTTCACGTCCTTCAGTCCCGGGAAGAAGCGCAGGGCCCGCCGGAGCATGGTCTCCACGGCCTCGAAGGTGTTCCCGTCCTCGAACCCCGCCTGCTCCCGGGTGCCTCCGATGATGATGGAGCCGTTCTCCTGCTGTTCGATGCTCAGGGAGGAGCCCAGACGCAGCACCGCAGGATCCCGGACCGCCTCCGGCCGGAACTTGATCAGATTGTAGCGGGCGCACTGGACTGTGGCCTTTATGAAGGGACCCACAGGTTCCGTCACGGCCAGCTGGCCCTTTCTGGGCTTTATGGGGATATCCAGCCCCGCCAGCTTCGCCGCCTCCCCGGCCCAGGAGCCGCAGGCGTTCACCACGGCCTCCGCCCGGAACTCCCCTGCGTCTGTACAGACGCCGCAGCAGCGTCCTCCCTCTGTCAGGAAACCGGTGACCGCCGTGTTCCCCAGGAACTCCGCCCCCAGTCTCTTCGCAGCACGGAAGTATCCAAAGGTGAGCTGCAGGGGATTCACCTTCCCGCCGCCGGGGGCGTACAGGGCGCCGGCAATGTCGGGGCTCAGGTTCGGCTCCAGGGCCAGGGTCTCTTCCCGGGTGAGCATGCGCACGTCGGCGCCGCTTCTTCTCTGCTCCTCCGCCATGGCGGCGAGCATCTCCATCTGCTCCTGGTCCTCCGCCGGCTCCATGCCGCCGCAGCCCCGGCAGTACTCCACATCCGTCCCCAGCTCCCGGCTGAGGGAGGGGAACATCTCCATGGAGGCAGCCGCCAGATCCAGCTGGGGACCGGGCTTCTTGGTGTGGCAGCTCACCACCCCGTCCGTGGCTCCCGCGGAGCCGCTGGCCACGTCTTTCCGCTCAATGAGCAGAACCTTCTTCCCCAGCCGGGACAGCTGCCAGGCCACGGAGCAGCCGATGATGCCGGCTCCGGCCACAATCACGTCAT
>CAYYHY010000283.1:0-3341 GCA_964471855.1 uncultured Oscillospiraceae bacterium
GCGCCATGGAAGAGAAGACCTTCCATGGCGCTTCTGCAGGAATCTGTGCTGCGGCAACCGGGGGTGTTCGTCCGGGTCCTGGAGTTTTGAAGCTGTACAGATGCCGCCCCATGCAAGATGGCATCGATGCAGCAGAAGGTCAGCCGGTCAGCATAATGGCAATGCAGGCAGGGAGCAGCGGTTCGCTCACAGGTCAAAGCCGAAGTCATCCGCCAGTGCGATGTCGATGCGGAATTCAGTTTCGGAGACGGTTCCATCTCCGCCGTCAATAACAAGCCAGTAGGCGCTGTGCCTGTCATATGACCCGGTCTTCAGGCTGAAGCGGAGACGGAAGATGCGGTCTGATGCGTTGGCGCTGGTGCGGTCAGCAATTACCGTCTGTCTGTCGCTGACAGCGGTGCCGGCGCTGTCTCTCATGTACACTGAATAGGTGCAGGGCTGAACCTTCTCGCCGGCCGGCTTTGTCTGGTACAGGTCCAGATAGAACAGAAGATTGGATATCTTGCGGGATTCAGTCAGCACCTTGAGTTCAGTTTTCGTCCGCTCGGTGTACTCTTTGCTGCCCGCACGGGTGTTTTTGTACACGAGGACCGGAACTGCGGTCTCCTGAAGGCTGATGCCGCCATGCACATAGTTGACCCCGCCGCCGGCTGTCCGGATCCGGGTCGTGTCCCTGGGCGTAAAACCTTTCATCGGTCTGCCGGAGACTGTCTTCTCCATGCTGACGGGGAGAAGGAAATCGGAAGATGCTTCTGGGGATGCAAGTATGCTGCGGTGGCCCGCCTCGTATATTTCACCGCTGACCGCTTCTGTACCGATTTTGTCGCTCTCCCGGAGCGGGCTGTATGTGTACAGGAAGCCGTGGTCCGCAGTGACAATTATGTCTGTGCCGTTGAAGTCGCTTACAATGCTCCGGACCAGACTCGCCAGTTCCAGGATGGCATCCTGGCAGGCTGCGAATGTCTTCTGCTCTGTTGCAGGCTTGTCGCCCACGGCATCGATGGTGTTGTGGTAGATGTAGACAACATGCCTCCCGGTAGCAAGTTTCCTCCGCTCGTCCCGCTTCATGCCCTTTATTGTACTGTACTGCACGGCAATGCTGTTCCCGTCGGCGGACCGGAGAACAGCCTCCCGGTCCTCTGTGCTGCGCGTCTTCTGACCGTCTACCAGGACGTCCATAGAGTCGCTGACAGAGATTTCACTGCCGGGGAGAAGCGCAGCCATTCCAAATTTAGTAACAGAGGGGAAGATGGACTGGACAGCCTCCACGTGTGCTCTGCCCGGCATGGACCTTGTGACTGCTTCACAGAGCTCCATTGCAGTCTCATAGCGCAGAGCATCGGAAACAACCACGAAGGCCTTGGGAGTGGATTTCACATATCTGATGTAGAAGTCCCGCTGCTGGGGTATGCCTGCTGCGAAGCCGTCCGTACGAAGTGCCGGCTCGACAGCACGGGTCCAGCAGTCGGACAGACCTGCCAGGAACCAGTTCTGATAAAGCCCTTCCACATATTCGGCTGCGCTTTTCAGAGGATCCTCCAGAACCGTCCGCCCCTGATGCAGGGCATTGCCGAATGCGAAGTGGAAGTGTCTGTACCAGCTGTCCATCTGCCAGGCGTCTCTGGTGTACATTTCCCAGACCTCATCCGGCCTTGTGAGGTGGAAGAGACCGCCGTGTTCGCGGAAGTATCCCTGCATCCTGCCGATGCAGTGCAGACACTCGGTGAAGTCGGTAAAAAGCTCATGCCAGCCGGCTGTGCGCAGAACCTCTGCAGCCCGGGATATGAGTTCTACGTTGACGGCACTGTTTCCGATGTCATTGAAGAGACGCTCGAGAATGACCTCGTGGATGCAGGGGAAGATGTCACCGCCCAGGAGCATGTCAATATCCATGGACTGAAAGCGGCTGCGGAGATGCAGGCTGTCCTCGACAGCGGTGCAGAGGTTCAGAAGCCGGGCGCTGTCAGCCCGGGAGCGCCACTCGTCCACAAAGCTGTAGCACCAGGTCCTGCTGGAATCTGACACATAGCGGTCGAGCCCCCTCAGGGCACCAGGGGGGAAGGAGTTTGCCAGAGCGGTGAGCAGGATATGGGGAGCGAGGGACTCAAGGGGTGAATCGTCAGAGTGAATAAAGCCGGTGTACTTCCTGACAAGAGACCAGAAGTCATCTGCACATTCGAACCTGGCGAAGGCTTCCAGGACGCTGCTGCTGCTCTCGTCCGGACCGCTGGACAGAACCGCAATGAGGATATCCTGGAAGGACCCTCCGGGGACGTCTGCGAGAACAGACATGACATCGGTCTGTATCTGCTGGGGTGTATGGTAGGTGCGGCCGATCTTCTTGAACTTGTTTATCCGTTCCCCGCTCCTGAAGAACTTGCTGTACTGACGTACAGTCTTTCTCATCACAGGCAGAGGGTCGGCATGGATCTCTTCCATGAGGCTGGAAAAGTAGTCCGCCCGGAACTCCTCGCTGTACCGTTCGATGTCACGGAGCCAGTTGTCCTGCTGGTTTTCATGGGAAAACGGGTCGTAGATGATGTAGTTCCGGTCCAGGCTGTCGTGAAGCAGAAGCTTCTTTACAGTGAAGTTGTTGGTGCCGGTCAGCCGGATGAGCTCAGCTTCCGGTACGTCAATGTCGTCCAGCATGGATTCGAACTCCCGGTCCTCATCATGCCAGAAGATGATCCGCCTCCTGTAGAACTCAGGAAGAGGCGCAGCAAAGCGCGCCTTCAAACTTTCAGAAATCTGCCTGGCGTCCATGCTGACGCCCCCTTTCCATAAAGCCCTGAGCGGTGTGCGAGGCGCCTTGACCTGCCATCCGGCCGGAAGGCTTCACTTGCGCTTAGCCAGAACGTCCGCAAACAGCTCATAGTTGTGTACGACGCCGTCATCGAGGTCGATATCGATGCGCCGGTCTGCAAGGTGGTGAACCTTCTCTTCGTACTTCTGGATCTCAGCCGCCTGCTCCTGGAGCTTCTTCTGCTGCCTGGACAGCCTGGCACGGTCAGCTCCGGATGCCCGGGCAAGGGCTTCGCTGATGTGGCTGAGCTGGGTGCGGTAGCGCTCCTGCTGCTCATGCACATAGTCTGTCCGCAGACGGGCCAGCAGATCCCGGTCGTAGCGGTGCATGTATACCAGAGCCTTGAAGCCGTTCTTCCTGCCGCTGTCAAAGAGCCAGTAGACAGGCCGCTTCTGGTAGGTCTTCAGATGGTCAGCATAGAATCCGTTCAGGAAGTAGCTGCGGATAACCTCCCGGGGGGTTCCCCTGCCGCCGAGAGCCTCGGCTATGAACATCAGGTTCTCTTCCAGCGTTTCGCTGCCGTAAACAGTCCTGACCC
>CAYYHY010000284.1:0-3325 GCA_964471855.1 uncultured Oscillospiraceae bacterium
GCCCTGGCCCATATCCGGCGCAGCCCGGAGACCTTCCGGGCGAAGCAGGTGTTCTTTGCCGACGAGCGGACGGCCCTGGCCGCCGGGTTCCGCCCCTGCGGAAACTGCATGCGGACCCAGCTCAAGGAGTACAATGCGGACCCCGCTGCATACCGGGCGAAGTTCGGTCTGTGAGATCCCCTGAAGCCGGAGAACTGCCATGGCCTGTGCCGGGTCCTTCTCCGGCCTCCCGGCCGGGACAGGAAAAAGCCCCCGGGGCCGCATGCGGCTTCGGGGACTGAACATAATTCAGCGCTTGGAGAACTGGGGGGCGCGGCGGGCTGCTTTGAGACCGTACTTCTTGCGCTCCTTCATGCGAGGATCGCGGGTCAGGTAGCCGGCGGCCTTGAGGGGGGCGCGGTATTCGGGGTTGAGCTCCAGCAGGGCGCGGGCGATGCCGTGGCGGATGGCGCCGGCCTGGCCGGTCACGCCGCCGCCGGAGACGGTGGTGTCAATGTCGACTCTGCCGATGAGGCCGGTGACCTCCAGGGGCTGGCGGACAATGAGCTTCAGGGTCTCGAGGCCGAAGTAGTCGTCGATGTCGCGGCCGTTGATGGTGATGGTGCCGGTGCCGTTCTCAAACAGATGCACGCGGGCCACGGAGGACTTGCGGCGGCCGGTGCCGTAGTAATACTTCTTCTTGCTCTGATACATCTTGCGTTACCTCCTCTTACTCGACCCAGGCTTCGGGCTTCTGAGCGGCATGCGGATGCTCGCTGCCGCGGTAGATGTGCAGACGGCTCAGGGAGTCCTTGGTGATGGTGTTGCGGGGCATCATGCCGCGGATTGCCAGCTGCATGGCCAGCTCGGGCCGGGTCTGCATGAGGGTGCGGTACTTGGTCTCCTTCAGGTGACCAACCCAGCCGGAGTGCGTGCGGTAGTACTTCTGGTCCAGTTTCTTGCCGGTCAGGACGGCCTTCTCGGCGTTGACTACGATGACAAAGTCGCCGCAGTCGACGTGGGGGGTATACTCGGGCTTCCGCTTGCCGCGGAGCAGATCAGCGGCGATCGTCGCAGTCTTGCCCAGGGGACGGCCGGCAGCGTCCAGAACGTACCATTTCCGGACGACGTTCCCCTTGTTGGCCATGAATGTGGACATAGGTTAAAACCTCCATTTTTCCTGCTTATATCTCCAACGCGAGCGTGTGTGAGAACGCATCAATGCTCTCCCTTCCGGGCGCAAGCGGTATTATAGCCCCGGGTTTTTTTGCTGTCAACGATTTCTTCCGGGAAATCCTGTCTGGAAGTCATTATCTCCAGATTGCTCCAGATTTCTCGCTCATGCTCCGGATTGCTCGCTTTCAATTTTCTTTTTGACTGTCTCTCCCCGGCGGACACTCCCCCTCGCCGGGGACTGCTTCTGCCGTGAAACCGGGCAGAAAACAGGGGAATTTCCGCATGCAGAAGGAGACTTTCCTCCAGCAGAGAATTTGCAGCAGGTGCTGCCCCGTGGTATAATGTGGGGCACTACTTTCATGCGGCGGGGAACACGGATGTTCTCTGTCCGTCAAGATTCGAGGGAACACAAATGTACCGCATCAAGACAATGAACAAGATTGCCACGGCCGGTCTCAATCAGCTGGACAAGGGCCGTTTTCTGGTAGGCAGCGACGTCAGCGACGAGGACGGCATCCTGGTCCGCTCCGCAGACATGCACGGCTACGAGTTTCCGGAGGCTCTCCGGGCCATCGCCAGGGCGGGGGCCGGCACCAACAACATCCCCGTCGAGCGCTGCTCCCAGTCCGGCATCGTCGTCTTCAACACCCCCGGCGCCAACGCCAATGCGGTGAAGGAACTGGTGATCGCGGCCATGCTGGTCGCCTCCCGGGACATCATGGGAGGGGCCGAGTGGGTGCAGGAGATGGCCCACACCCCGAACGTGGATCTGGCCTCCGAGGTGGAGAAGGGGAAGAGCAGATTTGCCGGTCCCGAGCTGTACCGCAAGACCCTGGGCGTCATCGGCCTGGGCGCCATCGGGGCGCTGGTGTGCAATATCGCCCTGGATCTGGGCATGGATGTCTGCGGGTACGACCCCTACCTCTCCGTGGATGCGGCCCTCCGCCTGGACCGGCACGTCCATGTGATGAAGGACGTGAACGAGCTCTACCGGGTCTCCGACTACGTCACCATCCATATCCCCTATACCAGCCAGAACAGGGACTTCATCGACGCCCAGGCCATCAGCAAGATGAAGGGCGGCGTCCGGATCCTGAACCTGGCCCGGGGTCCCCTGGTCAACGACGACGACATGATCGAGGCTCTGAACACCGGCCGGGTTGCCAAGTATGTCACCGACTTCCCGGATGAAAAGATCGCTGTGGAGCGGAACGTGGTGGCCCTGCCCCACCTGGGCGCCTCCACCCCGGAGAGCGAGGAGAACTGCGCCGTCATGGCGGCCCGGGAACTGCGGGAGTACCTGGTGAAGGGGAACATCATCAACTCCGTGAACCTGCCCAACGTGGACCAGGAGTGGAGCGGCATCTCCCGCCTGTGCATCATCCACCGCAACTCCCCGGCCATGCTGACCCAGATCCTGTCCGTCCTCTCCAGAGACTCCATCAACGTAGAGAACGCCACCAACCGGTCCAAGGGCGACTACGCCTACACCATGATCGATGTGAATGTCCGGGTGTCCAGGGAGACCGTGGCGGAGCTGCGGGCCATCCCCAATATCATCCGGGTGCGTCTGCTGAAGCACTGATGCAGACGCGGAGAACACAATAATAAAGGAGGCAGGCGGAATGAAGCGGATAAAATTCCGGATCCGATACAACTCCCCGGTTGTGCTGACCTTTGCACTGGTTTCCCTGGCTGCCCTCATTGCGGGGATGATCACAGACGGCAGAACCACCACTCTGCTGTTCTCCGTCTACCGTGCGCCGCTGACGGATCCCCTGACCTATGTGCGCATGGTATGCCATGTCCTTGGACACAGCGGCTGGAACCACTACATTGGAAACATGATGCTGTTCCTGGTGGTGGGTCCGCCTCTGGAGGAGAAGTACGGCTCGGCCAGGCTGCTCTTCTGCATTGCTGTGACCGCCCTCGTCTCCGGCATCGTCCAGTTTGTCCTCTTTCCGGGTACCGCCCTGCTGGGAGCCAGCGGCATAGTCTTCATGATGATTGTCCTGTCCTCCCTGTCCGGCATGCGGGGAGACGGCATCCCCCTGACCATGATCTTTGTGGTCGTCCTCTACCTGGGCGGCGAGGTCTGGGATGCCGTGACTGTGAAGGACAACGTGTCTCAGCTGACCCACATCATCGGCGGTCTCTGCGGCGGAGCACT
>CAYYHY010000285.1:0-3323 GCA_964471855.1 uncultured Oscillospiraceae bacterium
CCCGGGAGTCAGGCGAGGACTTCAAACATGCCGAAGCCCTGGGAGTTCCGGTCCCCCAGGCCGGTGCTGTAGAGGAAGGACAGGGTCTCCTGATCCCCCCGGAGCACGAAGTGGCCGTGCCAGGCATTGATGCGGGTATCCTTGAATCTGGTGACGATCCGCCGGGGCGGGAACTCCTGCACCTGGCTGAGGGCGAAGCGGGTGGGTCTCTCCCCGTACAGGCTCTCCCACTTGCGCTTTCCGTTGCTGGCGATGCGGGTGTAGAACTCCTTCTCGTCCGGCTGCCAGTAGCGGGTATGGCGGGTGCTGTCCATGGTGTGCACGGTGACCGGGGTCACTGTATACACTGTCACGCCGCTCTGGAGTCTGGGTGTCTCCCGTCTGGAGCACCCTGTCACAGTCACAATCTGACCGTTGAGCGTATACATGGTTCCCGGTCTGCAGGCGGCCGCCAGGCGCTCAGCAAACTTGGGCACAGGGCTGCGGACCTCCAGGACTCCCCCGTTCCGGAACACCAGCTCCCCGTCCTGGACGCTGTAGGGACCCTGGATCCCGCTGAAGGTAAAGAGCTTGAACACCTTCTTCTCCCGGCGGTAGCCCCCGTCGTGCAGAAAGGCGGCATACTCCCGGTCCTCCCCCAGCATGGTGTATATAAGACCCTGAAGCTGTGCGTTGCATGCCATGGGGAGCCTGAGGTCCTTCGCTTGCAGAGTGATGATGATTCGCATGTTGCCTCCAGCCGGACTGCCCGGCGCTGATAGTGGATTTCATTCTACTATCTTCAGTCCTGATTTGCAAGCGCCGGAGACAGGGCGGGGGCAAATGTTCCGGTCCCTTCAGGGGTCCTGTGTTCTTTCCGGAGACGGCACCGTGCCGCCTCCGATTTTTTCTTTCTTTTTTCTCCCGGTCCGGAATAAATTCCGCGCCCCTGCATAGTACGGTTCTGCAGCGTGAATCAGAGCTGTTCGAACGAAGGAGGTAATGCAACGTGCACACGCTGAAAGAGAGACTGGCTGCCGCCGGCGCAGCCGCCATTCTGCTCTGCACTGCAGCGGTTCCCTGCCTGGCCGGGGAACTGCCTGCGGAGGACATCCCCGCTGCGGCTTCCGCCCCTGTGTCCGGGGGAGAGGAGCACCCCGAACCGGAGGACCCGGAGGCGGCCGGGGGGAAGACGTACCTGATCCCCGTGGAGAGCACCCAGGAGACCTCCGGGGGAAGCCTGCAGATCCGGGAGGTCTATGAAGTGCCGGAGAGCCTGGACCCGGAGGACCTGGTTAAGGAGGACTTTGTAAAGGACGGCTGCCTCTGGCGGCATGACACCATTGTCCGGGAAGCCGTGTCGTCCACATCGGAGCAGGAGGCGGAACTGGAGTTTGTCTCCCCCTCGGACTCGGGGGACCTGGCCCAGGCCATCTCCCTGCTGCCGGCGAAAATGGTCTATGACCAGGACGGGTACCGGGGGGATCTGTACCTGGACCCCTCCACCGTCACCCTGACGGCCACGGACACCACGGTGCAGAGTTCCACCGAGATGGAGACGCAGGTCTACCAGCTGGACTACAACGACCCCTCGCTGCTGCCCCAGAGCTACGCCGGTCTGCCCCTTACCAGCTGGACCTTTGCCGACGGACCGTACATCGAGGGCTCCTCCCTGCCCCAGTACTACGAGGCCACGGCGGTCTACTCCGCCACCTCCTCCTGGCAGGTGCCCTGCGCCTGGGAGCTGAAGGCCTCCTACCGGGGCACCGCGGTCCGGAATGAGGAGACAGGGATCCGCTACACCGTCACCTACAGGGGCGAGGTCATCCCCGAGGGGGCTCAGATCATCGACGGGTTCATCGTGCCGGAGGGGTACGAGCTGGTGGACGGGAGGGTTCAGAAGATCTCACCCTTTGCCGCCATCCTCCCCTGGCTGCCCGGCATCTTCACCGCAGCCCTCACCCTTCTGGTCATCCTCCTGGGACTTGTCCTTCTGTACCAGATCTGGCGCCGGGGTCTGCTGGGACCGTTCTGGCTCACCGTCTATGCCCTGGATCCGGACACCGGAAGGAAGAAGGCCGTCCAGTACCTGTGGGTCTCCAGGAAGAGAAACACCGTCACCCTGAGAGTCGGCGGTCTGCCTTCCGCCACCCACTACCTGTGCGCCCTGTCCTCCTGGCGGGCCAGCCAGCTCAGTGGAACAACCATCCGGTTCTTCGAACATCAGCAGATGGTGGCCAGCCACCTCATCAGTCCCGCATCGGACCGGAAGAAGTACACCTTCCATGTGGACCTGCCCCGGCACTGAGACCGGCAGGAAAAAAACTTTCTCCAGAAGCCCCCTTTCCGGGAATAAACTTCCGCGCCCCTGCATAGTACTGCAGAGCCGAGCCGGTTCCCGCACATTTTCATAAAGGAGGAAATTCAATGAAGCGCTTCTCCGCGCTGCTCCTGGCCGTCATGCTGGCCCTGACCGCTGCGGCCGTCCCCGCCTTCGCCCTGGAGTACGACTTCTCGGCCCAGGCCCCCGGCGCCCAGTTCTACCGGGCCACCACCGCGGGGGAGGATGCCGCCGCCGACTCCCCGGAGATCGTGGTGGGGTCCGACGGCACCATCTCCGACGGCAGCTCCCCTGCCTCCATCCCCAGCCCCCTGTCCGTCCTGGACCTCCCCGTGGGGGAGTACCCGGACGCCTGGGGCATCACCACGGACATCGCCATCGCCCAGAACAGCATCTTCCCCAACGCCTTCGCTCCCACCACCCAGTGGAGCGGGATCCTGGGCTGGGCCGGCTATGACCCCCTGAAGGTGAACTCCGGCGCCCTGCCCACGGGGGCGGAGATGAACCTGGCTGCAGCAGCCGGCACCTATGCCGCCACCTGCTGGAGAGCCATGCCCGCCATCGCTCCGGACGGCGCCATCGGGCGCCTGTCCATCCCCTCCGTAAACCTGAACCGGTACATCTACGAGGGGGCCACCACCGCCAGCATGGCCAAAGGGCTGGCCCACTTCGACTGCACCCCCGGCTGGGACGGCAACGTCTGCCTGGCAGGCCACAACCGCAACTCCACCAGCACCGCCGCCTTCCAGCACCTCAAGGACGTAACCGAGGGGACCCTTGTCTACTACACCACCGCCTACGGCACCCGCACCTACCGGGTATCCAGCATCAGCTTCTGCTCCACCTCGGACACCTCCGGTCTGGTCCAGGACGGCACCAGCCGCCTCACCCTCTACACCTGCAAGGCCGGGGACTCCTCCATGAAGCTGAAGGTGGTGGCCACGCTCATCGGCTGAGATCCCTTCCGGACCTCCGGCCATGACGCCGGTCTCTCCTGACAGGG
>CAYYHY010000286.1:0-3309 GCA_964471855.1 uncultured Oscillospiraceae bacterium
ACCTGCAGCTGGTCCTCTGCCTCCGGGGGCTGTTCATCGGCGGTCTGGCCGGCATCTGAGGGCGCGGGGTCCTCAGCAGGAAGGGCTTCTTCGGCCGGGGAGGTCTCCCCGGTCGGATCGATGCTTTCTTCAGCGGCGGCTGTTTCCGGGGTGTCCGGAGCAGCCGCATAGGCGCTGGCGGGCATCAGGGACAGGAGCATGATCAGCACAAGAAGTGCTGACAGCAGCCGTCGGCAATGTTTCATAGTTCTGTTGACCATCCTTTCTTCTGGCGGGGCACCTGGCCCGTCTGATGTATTCTGCGGCACAGGGAGGCGCTCTTCCCCTGCCGGGTCTGCCCTGCCTCCCGGGCGTTCCGGGGCAGATGCTGCGGCAGGAATGCCGTCCTGTGTGCCTGTGCCGGTTTCCGTCCGCCGGGCAGCTCCGCTGTATCGGAGCGTGCCTCCTTCTGAACGGCAGCCGGCTGTTCTTCCTACCACCTCCCTGTTCCCTGTTCGTTCCCTCTGCTTCCTTTGCTGCGGCGGTCACGCTGGGCTGATGAGCCGTGCGTGCTGTGCCGGCAGGCGCCATAATTTGGCGCAAATCAATTGAAGTAACCGTTTCCGCAGAGAGTCCTCCGGCAATGGTCCGGGGGACCCTGCAGACGGGTCTGTATGAACTGGCGCAGGCGTTTCTGCTGCATCCGGGTTCGGAACGGAGGCCCCGGGCTGAAGACAGACATCAGCTGGACGTGGTCTGTCCATGCCGGTTTCGGTCAGATTTTGGTCAGCCTGGAGCATGTCCATTATAGCACGGACGGTGGAGCGTGTCACTGCGGGAAGATTAAAAAACGCTGGGCAGCAGGGGTTTGCACATGCGGTCGAGGGGTCTGGACGGGCGGGACAGGAAGGACTCAGGACGCTCCGCACCGGCGGTTCTGTCTGTGTACAGCGGGGATCCTCCCCGGGGCAGGTCCGGCAGAGGGAAGATGTCCCCGGAACCCGCAGCGGATTCCGGGGGCACGGGATTCTGTGCGCAGGGGGTCAGCCGTTGAGGATATCAATCTGGCACATCTTCATGGCGGCCAGGGCGTTTGCATGGCTCTCAGGGGTCACCCCGGCACAGCAGGCGGCGTCAACGGAGACAGGGACCTCCGGGAGAAACGCCTTCGCCATCAGGGCATTGGAGATGACGCAGATGTCGGTGCACAGCCCGACAAGCTCCACGCTCTCCACCCCTTCCTTCTGCTGCAGCTCCTTCAGCGCATCCATCATGGCCGTGGAGCCGAAGGCAGGCTTTTCGAAGACAGTATAAGCCGTGGTGTTCAGGGCCTCCTGGACGGCGGGGTTCAGCTGCCAGCCGGGGGTGCCTCTGATGCAGTGGGGCACGGGGAGCTTCTTCCCCTCCTGGGTGTCCAGATAGCTGTCCGGGTGGGTGTCCATGGTGACGAGAACCGTGCCGTCAAAGCTGCGGATCCTGTCACAGACGGCGGGGACGATGGCCTCGGCCTCCGGGGTTCCCAGGGCGCCATCAATAAAGTCGTTCTGCATGTCGACCACAATGAGAATGTTCATGGCTGTGCCTCCAGTTTCGGGTGCAGGGACCGGGAAGAGGTTCCTGCCGCTCTCTTTGTTCGTACCAGACCTCCTGTGGCGGGCAGGGGTCCGGAATGTTCTGCCGTCGATTATACCAGAAGCAGAAACCGGGCTCAACAGGCGCAGGGAAACAGGGCAGCCGGCAAAGCGGCGGCGTTTCTGCCGGGGTTCCCTGCCTTGACGGTTTTTCGCTGAGGTGCTAATATTTCCCATGCAGCATGCAGAATCTCTGCCGGCTGAAAGACAGCAAAGGAGGTGCCCCGGATGAACAAGCATGCCACCGACATCGTAGCCTACATCACCTGGGTGGGGCTTCTGATTGCCCTGCTTGCAGGCAGCAGGGAGAGCCGCTTCCACAAGAACCAGGCGCTGGTGATCTGGATTGCCAATACCGCAGTGGCCTTTCTCAGCAGACTGCCTCTGGTGGGCGGGATCATCGGTCTCGTGGGAGGCCTCGTCTGCCTTGTCGGAACGCTTCTCGGACTCTATTACGCCATTATCGGCGTGGAGAAGCCGGTCCCCGTGCTGGGCAGCATCCACCTGCTGTAAGCGGAAGATCTGGCCTGCATGGACAGAGAGCGGTCTGTGCAGGCCGTTTCCATGTGCGGGCGGGGGTCCCTGCCTCTGAAATGATTCTGAGGGGAACTTGCGCTCTCCCCTGTTTCCGTGCATAATGCTGGCATATGCAGCCGGAGACCGGGCGCGGCCCTGCGGCTCCGGAACGGACTGAAGAAAGGAGTGGGTCCTGATGAGAATTCAGGCAGTCAGCATGGCGCTGGCGCTGTCAGCCCTGCTGGGGTCCCTGACCGGCATCCCCATGCCGAAGCCGGAACCGTTTACTGTCACAGTTCAGTTTGTGGGGGACGTGGAGCTGGCCTCCTACATGAACACCACCAGCCCCGGCAACTTCAACGACTATGCAAACAGCAATCCGCCCGAATACTTCCTCTCCAGAGTGAAGCCCATCTTTGAGGAGGACGACCTGACGGTGGTCAACCTGGAGAACGTCTTCACCGACCGGAATCTGGCCAGAACCCCCAAGTACGGCAGGACCAACTACTGGTACTGCTCCAGGACGTCCAACACCCAGATCCTCACCACCTCCAGCGTGGAGGCGGTCTCCCTGTCCAACAACCACACCGGCGACTACGGCGCAGCCGGAAAGCAGGACACCATCGATGCGGTGAGGAATGCGGGCCTGCTCTACGGCACGGATGAGGAGACCTTCTACTGGGAGAAGAACGGCTTTACCCTGGCGGTGATCTGCAGCGGGCTCTGGTCCCCCGGGGATGCAGACAGGATCATTCCCAGAATCCAGGAGGCGGCGCAGGTCTCAGACTTCCAGATTGTCTTCTACCACGGCGGTGCGGAGCGGACCCACGTCATGGAAAACTGGCGCATCCAGGCCTCCAGGAGACTGGTGGACAGCGGCGCGGATCTGATCGTGGGCAACGGACCCCACTACATCCAGCCCCGGGAGGTCTACAGCGGTGCGGACATTCTCTATTCCCTGGGCAACTTCTGCTTCGGGGACTGGGTCCACCCGGAGAACCGCACGGTCATCTACCGCATGACCCTGACCGTAGACCCGCAGACGGGGGAACTGCTGGACAGGACCTCCGAGTTTATCCCCTGCTATGTCCACACAGGGGCCAGCAGGAACAACTTCCAGCCGGCGCCCATTGAGGATCCGGTGGAGAAGCAGGCTGTGCTGGACTTCATGGACGGGAAGCGC
>CAYYHY010000287.1:0-3291 GCA_964471855.1 uncultured Oscillospiraceae bacterium
GTGGAGTACCGCCGGGCAGCCAAAGGCAGCTACGGCGCGGTAGAGAACCGTCTGGAAATTGGCGGCGTTGTCATGCAGGAAAAAGCCGCCGCCAACGATCAGCCGGCTGTGGTCGTCAATGATCTGCATGAGGGCGAGCTTCACGGACTCCCCGTCAATGACGACGTCAGGGACGAACATGGTGTCGCAGTGCCACAGCTGGCCGAAGTAGGGCACCTCGTAGGCCAGCCTGGCCCGGTCCTCCATCCCGGGGTCCGCGCAGTCCCGCACCCTCAGACGATGATCCCGGAGGTAGCGCTGAATGGTGCATTCGTTCACGTCAGGACCAATGAGCTGCATGCTCTTCAGCTGCCTGGTCATCTGGGTTGCGTTCATCCGGGGGAAGGAGCTCCGGAGGCGGACGATCGCCGCTTCCGCCTCCTCGCTCACTGCCCTGAGCTTCCCCTGGTCGGAGCGGGGCTTGGGCGTCAGACCCTCAATCCCTTTTTCCAGGTACCGGCTGCGCCAGTTCATGAGCGTGCCGGCGCAGACAGTGCGGCTCACCCCGCCGAGAACGACAGGCTCCTTCGCCCTCTTCCTGCACCAGGCCGGCACCTCGTTCTCGGGGACCACTCCGGTCACAATGGGGGAGATGACGGCCAGCTTTTCACTGGCAGCCGAGATCCTCTGCCTGAGTTCATCGTTCCGGATTACAGCGTCCTCCATGACGACGTCTCCCTCCTTTCCCGGCTTTCCGGAAGCAGGAGACCTGCTTCTGCCCTGAGGCCGGACGGGATGCCCCCCGGCAGTCCCGCCCGGACGGATGCTCTTCTGTTCACAGTCTGTCACTTCTCCTTTCATGCATGTCAGATGTCCCGGATCTCCAGATTCGGGTGGTACTCCGAAACAAGGCCCCGGAACCCGGAGTCCCTGTAGGTCAGGTACCAGCTCATGATCGCTGCGGGGCGGAGGCTGCAGACTTCGCCTCTGCCGGAGAGGACGGGTCTGGATGCCATCTGCCTGCAGTAGGCCGCCGCCTGGTCCTTCGGAATGACGCCGGACACAAGCGGGGCAATCAGCACCATCCTGGCGCAGGCATCCGCAATGCACCCTCTGAGTTCCTCAGTGACGGGGTTGGTATCCATGTTCACAATCTCACCTCCCTTCCAGAAGTTCCGCCCGCCGGGGCCGCCCCGGGGGACCGCCCTCGCGGGCGCCCGCGGAACCGGGCCGGCTGCGGAGGCACTCCCGGCCGTGATGCGGCGGCCGGGTGCCGGTCAGCATGGTCATTCTAGCGCATCTGAGGGGGCGGGTCATGCAGGCTATGTTAAGGCCTCCCAGACTGGAATTCCGGAGTATGAGATTTTTTGGGCAAAAAATATGCCCGCCGTTCTCCCGGCGGGGTCGAAAAAGGGGGGTCCGGCCTCTTCAGGGCATGACTCCCCGGACCGTACAGCAGAGGCTGTGCGGCCTGGTCCGGCCACGGCTGCAGATCATGCCGAAATTTGGGCATGGCGGTGCCATGGGTGTCTGTCCCGGCCCTCAGACGCAGGCCGCCCCCTCCCCAGGTGCCGGTCTGGCCGTTCAGATCCATTCAGATGTATTTCTGCCGGTCATGGCGACCCGGAGGAAAACCCGCCGGGTGCAGCAGAAGCTGTGACGGTGACGGCGCCGGGGGCATCCTGGGAGCCGTGCAGCACGGCGGCGGCACAGGCGGAATCCAGGCACTGGTTCACCCAGGCCAGACTGATTCTGAGGCCTTTCTGAAGGGGTGTGCCCTTTTCTGCCCAGTAGTCCAGGCAGGCCTTGAGAGGGCAGACGGGGGCGCATGCGGGCTTGAGGTGGCTCGGCTGAAGGAAGTGGTAGCCGTTCTTCTCGTAGAAGGCGCAGAGAAATGCCGACATGCCGGTGAGCTTCACCTCCCTGCTGCGTGACTTGCGGGTGCGGTATGAGCTGATCCCGCTGCAGATGAAAGTGAACACGTCGTCAACAGACATGTCTTCTGTCTGGACAAGCCCCGGGATCAGGCTCACATCTCTGTCGTAGCACTTCAGCATCTTGTCAATCTGGCTTTCGGTAAGCTTCAGCCTGTCCTGGATGTCAGACATCTCCTTCGTGTACTTCGTCCAGTCGCCGGTCCCGCGGCACTGCTCCTCCGCCTTTTTGACGGTGTATATCACCGAAAGGGTGAGCGGAAGGCTGTACTGGGAGTAGGGAATTATGCAGTCCGGGAGTTCGGCGTGGGTATGGGAGCATGCCAGGCACAGCATGCGCTCGATTTCAATCAGTTTTTCCGTCAGGTGCCCGAGGGGATCCATGCACTTGAGATGCCTTTTATAGCCTGAATGCTTGATGAGGACAGGGCCGCCGCAGACGGGGCATGTGCAGTCAAAGGGGTCCGTGCCGGCTCCGTCAATGAAACCGTTTTCGGTCCAGGCCTTGAATATCTCAATGGCGTTCAGCTTCTTGCCGAGAGCTATATCCACCAGGATATAGATGCACGGCAGCACATAAGGAATGACCATGATGCTTCCTCCATTCTGCAGCAGAAAGCTGCTGCTTTCAATATCTAAAATGACAAATATTAAACTACCATCAAGGGCTTGGAAAAATCCCCGGCAGGATTTCTGCCTGAGGGATGATTCCCTGTCACTTGTCTGAGATGATTGCCACCACGGAAGACCTTGATATGGTGCTGAGACGGGGAAACCCGGCGGCCTCAGCCTCCGCCTGGACTGTCCGGACGAGCTCGGCGGTTGAGCGGCACTCTTTTGCCTTCTCCCTGATCCAGGCAGCCGCAGCTTCATCGATCTCCCGTTTGCGTCCGCGGCCCTCTCTGTCTGAGAGCAGCTGGACGACATCGGTTCCTCTGGGTCTGTTCCGGTAGAGGTTGACCCACTTCTCCACAGACTTGCGCTCTGCGCCGATCTGTTCGGCTATCTCCTGGGCTGTTCTTCCCTGTTCCTTCAGCAGCAGCATCTTCGCCCTTTTGGCCATTGCCGGAGGTGTGTCGGGGCTGGAAACAAGCTGCTTCAGGATCTCCCGGTCGTGGCTGTCCAGGGTAAGGTATACCTGCTTCATGGGAAACACCGCCCTTCCAACTGCTGTATATTATAGCAGCAGCAGACAGATTTGTCCAGAAGATTTTGGAGCTGACGGGAAACGGGCAGACGGCGCCGGTCCTGCCGGCAGGTCTCTCAATGAACTTCCAGCCGGGTCTGGCCAGGGGGAGCCCCGCAGCCGGGTGCGGGTCATTTCAAACAAGCGTGCCGTTATTTTTGGCAAAGTCCGGAAGATGTGTTTTTCGACCTG
>CAYYHY010000288.1:0-3277 GCA_964471855.1 uncultured Oscillospiraceae bacterium
ATGGCAGACACTGCAAAGACCGGCTCCGATGTGGCGGACATCGCCGCCATGCTGGGGCCGGACTACGAGAACATCGAACCCCTGGGGGAAGAGGGCGGCCTCAGCCGCCTCTACCGGGCCAGGAAGATCAGCCTGGGCACGGATGTGGTGATCAAGCGCATGGAGATGCGGAAGGGAAGACCGGAGGAGGTCCGCCGGGAAGTGGACGCCCTGGTCTCCCTGCGGCACCAGTACCTGCCCCGGGTCTACGCCTTTGAGACGGACGGCCGGGGCTCCTGCTGCACCGTCATGGACCTGATCCCCGGCTGCACCCTGCGGGAGTATGTGGAGGAGCACGGGGCCCTGGACCAGAAGCAGATGCTGAAATGGCTGAAGCAGCTGTGCGAGACCCTTGTGTACATGCACAGCCGGGGCATCCTCCACAGCGACCTGAAGCCGGAGAACATCATGATCACCCCGGAGGGGAACATCTGCGTCATCGACTTCAACACCTCCCTGGTTCTCAGCGGCGGGGTGCTGGAGGCGGTGGGCGCCAGCCGGGGCTATGCGGCCCCGGAGCAGTACAACATTCCCCTGAGGCGGCTGGGGAAGAGGGACAAGCTCAGCGACGAGCGGAAGGCCCTCTACGACATCTGCGCCAAGGCCCAGAAGACAGGGAAGGTGGGTCCCCGCACCGACCTCTACGGCATGGGGGCGGTGGCCTACTTCATGATTACGGGCTACGACCCCGCCTGCTGGTGCGACGGCGTGGTCCCCCTGAGCCGCTACCGGATCACCCTGGGGGACCCCCTGCGGATGGTAATCGAGCGCTGCATGGAGAAGGACTCCAGGAAGCGCTTCGCCAGCGCCGAGTCCGCCCTCCAGGCTCTGAACAGCCTGGAGAAGACGGACAGCCGCTACAGGGCCTGGCGGCGCAGCTGCCGCACCGCCATCCTTGTAACGGGAGCCGGCCTGATTGTCTCCCTGTTTCTGCTCGTACAGGGGAGCATCATGGTATACAGGGACAGGGGGGAGACCTACAGCAGCCGCATCCGGGAGGCCCAGCAGATGCTGGAGGAACAGGATGCGGAGCAGGCGGAGGACCTGCTCATGGAGGCAGTGTCCATGGACCCGGACCGGCCGGAGGCTTATGCCCTGCTGGGGGAGCTGCTCTACAGCAGAGGGGACTGGCAGCAGGGGGTGGACCTCCTGAGCCAGGCGGACCCGGATGACACCGGGGCCCTCAGCGAGGAGGAGGCGGCGAAGGTGCAGGGGCAGATCCAGTACCTGCTGGCCTCCTGCTGGTACCGGCTGGAGGAGTATGACAGCGCCCTGCTCTGCTACCAGACCGCCGCCGGCCTGTGTCCGGAGGAGCCGGACTTCCAGCGGGACCTGGCGGTGTGCTTTGCCCGGCTGGGCCGGACGGAGCAGGCCCAGGAGGCCCTGGACACCTTCTCGAAGATGGATGCCGGTCCCGGGGACGTGGAACTGGTGACAGGGGAGATCCTCTGCTCCCAGGGGAAGTGGGAGGAGGCGCTGGAACAGCTGAAGCAGGCCGCGGAGCGCTCCGGGGACCACGACGTGATCCTCCGGGCCGCCGTGCAGGCGGCGGAGTGCTGCCGCCAGGCCGGGGGAAGAACCCTGGAGGAGGAAGAGCTGCTGGAGAAGGCCGCCGGCCGGCTGGATGCCGGGGAGAACGGGGCGCTGCTGCAGCTCCAGGGGGAGGCCTGCATGCGGCTGGCCGAGGAGGAGCAGAAGCAGGACTGGTACCGGAAGGCACTGACCTGCTTCGACACCCTCATGAACCGGGGGAACACCGCCTACGCGGTGCGGCAGAACGCGGCCCTGGCCCACGAGTACCTGGAGGAGTTCGACCAGGCGGAGCAGCTGCTGCTGGACCTGCAGGAGGACTTCCCGGAGGACTACCGCCCGCCCATGCGCCTGGCCCTTCTGTACTGGCACCGGGAGAGCCTGAAGGAGGCGGACAGCCGGAACTTTGACGATTTCACCCGGGCCGGTCAGCAGGCGGAGGACCTGTACAGCGGAACGGAAGCGGACGGGGAGATGTCCCTGCTCCAGGAGTACATGGCCCAGCTGGGCCTGCAGGAGGGAGAAACGGAATGACACTGGGACGGATTCTGCAGACCGCCGGCCTCGCCGGGCTGATCCTCTTCTCGGCGGGAGGTCTCATCGCCTTCTTCGTTCTGCGGAGAAAGGGAAGAAAGCTGCTGAAGGTCATTGAGGAGGAGTACCAGTGACCGGAAGACGGCAGAGAATAACCTGAAAGCAGATGGAGGATTTCTGATATGGCAAACTGGAAGGATACGGTAAGCCGTGCGGCTCAGACCGCAAAGACGAAGACGAAGGAAGTGGCGGAGGTCACCCGCCTGAATGTGGAGATCAGCTCCCTGGAGCAGAAGATCCGGGACGCGGGGCAGAGGCTGGGGGACTACCTCCTGGCAAATCCGGGGCTGTTGGGCGGCTGCGGGGATGAGACTGTTGCGGAGATCTTCCGGCAGGTGGAGGAGCTGAAGCAGCAGATCGAGGCGGACCGGCAGGCGGTCCGGGATGCCCGCAATGTGAACGTGTGCCCGAACTGCGGGGCCGAGGTGAGCCGCACCAGCAGATTCTGCGACCGCTGCGGCGCGCCCCTGGAGCAGGTGCGGACCGATCCGGTCTGCCCCCAGTGCGGCGCCCCGGTGGAGCCGGACGCCGCCTTCTGCGGAAACTGCGGAGCAAAACTGAAGTAACCTGTGCCGCCCGGCACGCGGGTACGGCGGGGAGGGCTGACAATGAAGCGAAAACTGGGGACTGCAGGTGTCATCCTGTTCATACTGACCGCCGGCTGGACCGTCTTCGCCCGGATCCGGCTCCGGGGAGCCGGGGCCTACCGGATGGGGACCACGGCCGGGTCCGTTCTGGCGCACAGCTGGCGCTGGACCGCCCTGGCGGCGGTGATTCTGGGGATCGTCCTGGGCATCGCCCTCATCCTGATGCTCCACCGCCGCAGCGTGGAGAAGCTGGAGCGGAAGAGAGCAGAGGCCCTGGCTGCAGAGAGGCGGCAGGAGCAGGAGGAGACCGGGGAGCTGCTGGAGCCCAGACAGGCGCGGCAGGCGGACCGGGAGCGGGTGACGGAAGCCGTTCCGGGGACAGAGGCGGACTCTGAGACAGAGCCGGCGGAGAACCCGGAGGAGACGCCGCCGGCAGACGGAAAGAAGAAGAGCCGGATTCTGCCCTTAAGGAAGAAGAAACAGACGCCCCCTGCACAGCAGCAGGAGGAAGAGACGGAACTGCTGGA
>CAYYHY010000289.1:0-3224 GCA_964471855.1 uncultured Oscillospiraceae bacterium
TCTTCCATAATCTCCTGAGGGAGCAGTATCTTCCAGCCCATGATATTACCTCCTGTAATATAAAATGGTTGTAAAAAACAGGGCAGCGGGTCAGGCCGCCCTGCATGCGGTATCGGATTTCCGCCTGTACAGGCAGAAGGGTCTCAGCCTTCCTCTTCGGAAGTGTCGAAGTCCTCGCCCTTGGCCTCCGCAGCCTTCTTCTCTCTGAGGTTCTTTCTTACAGTAAAGAAGCAGAAAACCGCGGCAATGATGAGGAATGCGCAGGAAATGGGGCGGGTTACGAAGATGGTCCAGCTTCCGTGGCTGGCCTGGAGGGCCTGGCGCAGGTTCTCCTCGAACATGGAGCCGAGGATGAAGCCGATGATCAGCGGGGTGCTGGGGATCTTGAAGATCTTGAAGAACAGGCCCAGCAGAGCGAAGAACAGTACGCACTGTACATCAAAGACACGGCTGGCACTGGAGTAGGCGCCCACGCAGCACATGACCATGATGATGGGAAGCAGGATATGCTTGGGGATGTCCAGCAGCTTTGCGAAAATAGGAAGGCCCAGGCGTTCGAAGATGAGCATGAAGACGCTGGATACAATCAGGGCGAAGTAGATGCCGTAGACATACTCGCCGCTCTTGTCGAAGATCAGGGGACCGGGGTTGATGCCGTGGACCAGCAGGCCGCCCAGGAAGACAGCCGCCACGGTGTTGCCGGGGATGCCCATGCAGAGCAGGGGCACCAGGGAGCCGCCGATGCAGGCGTTGTTGGCGGTCTCGGAGGCGATGACGCCGTCGATGATGCCGGTGCCGAACTTCTCAGGATACTTGGAGCGGCTCTTCTCGGCGGTGTAGGCCAGCAGGCCGGCGGTGGAACCGCCGATGCCGGGGAGGATGCCGATTCCGATGCCGATGATGGAGGAGATGATGGCGTTGGGAATCTGCTGGATGAACTCCTTCATGCTGATTCCGTAGCCCTTCAGGTGGTAGGTCTTCTGCTGCAGCTTGTCCGCCAGGGTTTTGCGGCCGAAGCCCGCCATGATGATGTCGGTCACGGCGAAGACGCCGATCAGGAGGACCGTGATGTCCAGGCCGGCCATCAGCTGGTAGTTGCCGAAGGTGTAGCGGACCTGGGCGTCGATGGGAGCCATGCCCACCATGGACAGGGCCAGACCGATCAGGCCGGCGATGAGTCCGTTGAGCATGTCCTTGCCGGACAGGGCCGCTATGATGGTCAGGGAGAATACTGCCACAGAGAAGTAGTCTGCAGCGCCGAAGAGCAGGCAGACCTTGGCCAGCAGCGGGCTGACAAAGATGAGGGCGAGGATGCCGAAGATGGAGCCGATGAAGGAGTAGAGAATGCCTACTCCCAGGGCCCGGCCGGCCTCGCCTTTGTCCGCCATGGGACCGCCGTCAAACACGGTGGAGATGGAGGACGGAGTGCCCGGGATCTTCAGCAGGATGGCGGAGATCAGACCGCCGGAGATGCCGCCCATGTAGAGGCCGATCAGAAGGGCGATGCCCTGGGTGGGCTCCATGTTGAAGGTCAGGGGGAGGAACAGAACCACTGCCATGGTGGCCGACAGGCCGGGGACGGAACCGAAGACGATGCCCAGGACCGTTCCGAACCAGATCAGGGCCAGACACATGGGGTTAAAAACATTGGCTACCGCGGTTGCAATCATGTCTCAGCCCTCCTGTCAGAATCCCCAGAGGCCTCTGGGGAGAGGCATCTTGATTGCGAATACGAACAGCGCGTCCACAGCCAGGGGCAGGATGACAGCAATGGCTGCAAACAGAATCAGATTGCGGTTCTTCTCGTTGCTCAGGATGAGCATCTGCACAAAGAGATAGATGGCGCTGGCTATTACAAAGCCCAGCTTGTCAAAGGCGATCATGTAGGCCGCCATCAGAAGGATGGTGCTGATTCCGCCGAACCAGTCCCCCAGGGGCTCCATCTTCTGCTTTCCAGAAGGCTTTTTGTTGATCAGCGTCAGGACCAGCTTGGCAACGGCCACGATCAGAATGCAGATGGCAATGAATGTGGGGACATATCCGGAACCCACGTCGCTCTCAATCTTGTGGGGAATGTCCTTCGCCATTATCAGCATGCCGCCGCCGAATACGATCATGATGACAGAACAGACAAGGTCGCGCATCTTGTTCGTCATTTTCTTCCCTCCCGACTCATGTCAGCCGCCTCCGACCCCCGGACGGAGGCGGCTGCTGTGTATATGTCCGTGTATGTTCTCTGTCTGTCTGTTCTGCAGGCTTATCCTGCCAGGCCTTCCTTCAGGGACTCCACCTCAGCGGGATCCTCGGTGTTCATCGTGGCGGCGTCGCGGTACAGGGGCTGTGCGTAGTAGGTGGCCAGCACTTCGGCGTAGCTCTCGTCCTCTTCCACGACCTGGCGGCACAGCTCGGCCAGCTTGTTGATGATGCCCTCGTCGGTGCCCTTGGGGAACTTGATCTCATACTTCTTGGCAGTGACGACTTTGTCGTAGCCCTGCTCGGCGAAGGTGGGGAAGTCGATGCCTTCCACGCGCTCAGGAGCCATGATGCCCAGGCAGACCAGATCGCCCTTCTCGATGTAGTCCTTCACGTTCATGTAGTTCGCAGCCAGGATGTCAACCTGTCCGCCCAGCATGGCAGCCATGCGGTCGCCGGCGGAGGTGCCTACGTCAATGTTGTCGAACTCCACGCCGGCCTGCTTCTCCAGCATGGTTCCCACATACTCGGTGGTGGAGCCGAACACGGTGGAGTAGCGGACGCTGCCCGGATTCTCCTTGGCCTCTGCCAGCATCTCGTCCAGAGTGGTCCAGCCGTGGCTGTACTGGCTGTATTCGCCGTCTGCAGCGACAGCTACCAGGGCGTAGGTCTCGTCGATGGCCACGGTGCAGCAGTTGGCAAAGTCTTCAGTATAGCTGAAGTCCACGGTGCCGATGGCTTCCTGGACCAGGGATGCGCCGGTGTGGTTGAAGAGCAGGGTGGAGCCGTCGGGAGCGCGGTTGAGAACGTCCATGGCGGCGACGATGCCGGAGCCGCCCTCGGTGTTGGTTACGACGAAGGTGCCGCCGGTCTTATCGCCGATGCGCTGGAACAGCTGACGGCAGTAGGTGTCCGTGTCGCCGCCTGCGCCGTAGGGCAGGATGACGGTCACTGTGCCGTTGGGCCAGTCCACATCCTCAAAGTTTCCGGCCCCGCTTCCGCCGCCGGAGGTGCTGGCACCGGAGCCGCCG
>CAYYHY010000290.1:0-3216 GCA_964471855.1 uncultured Oscillospiraceae bacterium
GTTCCCCTGGCTGTCCTTCCAGAGACCGGGGTCGCTGCGGAAGATGCCCAGGATGGCGCTGGCGGCGACCGCGGGGGAGGTGAAGGCCACGTCCCGGACAAAGACGCCGTTGACCACGTCCCTGTCCGCCGCCAGCTTGCGGCGGCGCTTGGCGACCAGGGGCGGTGTGCCGGGGCCGACGTCGGGGGACATGGAGGAGCCCGCCAGTACTACAAAGGACCCGTTCCGGATCACGCCGGAGGCCTTCACATCCACGGACTGGAGGCGGTAGACCGTCTCCCCCTTCTGGCTGACCGGCTTCGGCGCCTCTGCGGGTGCCTTTCCGCCGGGGCTGTATCTGCTGCCCCCGCTGTCATACCAGCCGGGAGCGCTGTCTGCTGCAAGTCCGGAGATCACCTCGGCGGCGGCCTCGCTGGAGGGGAAGAGCACATCCGAAATGAGGACGCCCTTTGCCAGGCAGCCCTCCTGTTCCATGCGCCTGCGGACAGCGAGGATGCGCTCATCTGCTTTCCTTGAGTGGGCCGCAGAGCTGATTTCTGAGCCCTGGAGGACGGCGAAGCCGTCTCTGGCAGGGAAGCCGCTGGCCTTGCAGGAGCGGAGGGTCAGGGTGCTGTCCAGGGGGACGGGTCCCAGTTCGATGATCTGGAAGGGCGGAGGCTCCGCCCCGTCCTCAGGAGGTTTGGGGCTCTCCTCTGCCGCTGCAGGGAAAGCCGGGGTGAGAGGCCGCCCGCTCCGGTTCCTCCACAGGTCGCTGCCGGCGGCGGAACAGCCGGTAAGAAAGGCGGCCGCCAGTTCAGGGGTAAGGAAGCAGACATCCCGCACGAGTTTGTCGTTCCGGAGCCATCTGTTCTTTGCAAGCAGAGCCCGGAGCCGGGCCGGTACGGACCTGGCGGGGAGCACGTGACTCGTGCTGATGCGGGTGCCGGCCCGGACCACCATGCCCTCGGAGGTGAGACTGCCGGTGGCCTGGAGGATGCCGGAGCGGAGGACATACTCCGTTCCGCTGCTGCCGGCCCGGGGCAGGAAGACCTGGCTGCGCTCCTCTTCCGTGAAGGGCGCATCGGAGCTGCCGCTGTCCGTTCCGTCGCGGAGGTAGTCCCTGAGGGGGACGCCGTTGGTGTCCACCCAGCAGCTGTTCCCCGGGGAGGCGGTGCCCAGGATGCAGCAGGCGGCCAGGGAGGGGCTGTCAAAGACGGCGTCCTTTAAGAAGGTGCCTCCCTTGACCTGTTCCCTGAGGATCTGCTGCCGGCGGAGGGTCTGGCTCCGGAGGGCCAGCTGCCGGGAAGGCACAGTCCTGAGCCGGGAGCCGGCGTGGACCACAAAGCCGCTGAGGGTCATGTGACCTGAGGCCTTGACATCGGGGCTGTCAATCGTAAATATGATGCCGCAGACGGGGCTGGCGGGGTCGTAGGCCTGGGTGAGGACCGCCGGGAGCATGTCCCGCTTCGGGACGTATTCCGGTTCCGGCGCCTTCTCCGGCTCCGGTTCCGGTTCCAGCCTGGGTGCAGGCGGCGGCTCGGGGGCGTACGTCTTCTCTGCCGCCAGCCAGCTGCGCAGGGTGCGGCCGTTCTCGTCGGTCCAGCGGTCGAGACCGCAGACACCGGTGCCCAGTACAAAGGAGGCCGCATCGGAGGCGGTGGGGAAGGTGATGTCCTCCAGGATGGTCCGGCTGAAGAACCTGCGGGCGAGGGTCTGGCTGGTCCGCTCTTCGGCGGTGCCGCTGCCCGGTGCTGCGCAGGGGCGCACCCGGGAGTCCCGGTGGACGCAGAAGCCGCTGCTGCTCAAATGTCCGGAGGCCTCGAAGTCCGGGCCGTCCAGATAGAAGGTGGTGCTGTATACAGGGGCCGAGGGGGACATCTGCGCCGGGAAGGCGCCTTTCTCGCTGCCGGCCGGCACGGGAAGACCGGGGTCCGTCTCCGGCTCCGGAGCCGCAGCCAGCCAGTCCTTCAGGAAGATGCCGGAATCCGTGACCCAGGGGCTCACCTGACCGCCCAGCAGGCAGGCGCTGGCGAACTCGGGGGAGGGGAAGACAGTGTCCTCCGCCAGCACCCCGTTCACCACTCTGCCCAGGGAGAACATCAGGTCCCGGACGACCCAGTGGTCTGCTGAGATGGGGCCGCACGCCTCCGCCACGCCGGAGCCCTTCGCTGCCAGAAACCCGTCCTCTGCCGGGCGGCCGGTCACCGGCAGCGGCGCACCGGGGATGTGGAAGTCCGGAATCTCACCGGGCTTAATATCAGGGGGAGGCTGTGTCCCGCCGGCCTCTGCCGCGGGGGCAGGGGAAGGGGTTTCTTCCGGCATAACCGGAGGTGCCGGTTCCTCTGACTGTATTTCTTCGGCGGCCGGCTCAGGGGCGGACTCCTCTGCCGGCACTGGTTCAGGAGCAGTTTCCGCTTCCGGAGCAGCCTCCTCTTCCGGGACGGGTGCCGGTTCAGGTTCTGCCTCCTCCCCGGGATTCAGATCCGGGGTCCCGGCTTTCTCCTCCTGTCCGGCGGCTGCCGGAGGAGGCCTGTCTGTCTCCGCCTGGGAGGACGCCTCTTCAGCGGGAGCGGACCTGCCTTCCAGGACCTCCCCGAGGCTGCGGCCGTCCTTTGTGACCCACTTCTTTGTGCCGGAGGTGACGCCCCCGGCCAGGACGCTGGCGGCCAGGTAGGAGCTGGAGATCTCCGTGTCCCGGGTGAAGACCCGGTTCTGGATAATGCCCTGCTCCTGGAACTGCCGGCGAAGGCTGAGGATGTTGTCGGGGCACTTGGCCGCTGTCACGGGGGAGATGGTGGAGCCGGCCAGGATGGTAAAGCCGTTTTCCGACGGGCGGCCGGTGCCCTCCCCGCCGTTGCGGCGGAGGTAGAACAGGGTGCCGTCCGGAGGTGTCGTCTCAGCTGGAGGCTCCGGTGCTGCCGGGGGAGGTTCCGGAGCCGGCTCCGGGGAAGAGCTGCTGTCCAGGAACTCCAGGAGGGGACGGCCGTCCTCCGTCTTCCAGTACCTGGTGCCGGAGACAACCCGGCCGGCGACGGCTGCGGCCGCCTGATAGGGGGTGGAGAAGAGGGTGTCCCGGGTGAAGAAGCCGTTCAGCAGCACACCCTCCTTCTCAAACTGTTCCCTCTGCCGTTTGAGAGAATCGGGACATTTGGAGGAGAGGTCGAAGGAGACCCGGGAGCCGGCCAGGACCAGGAAGCCGTCCTCTGTCATGCGGCCCGTGGCGCTGGCGGTTCTGGA
>CAYYHY010000291.1:0-3205 GCA_964471855.1 uncultured Oscillospiraceae bacterium
CCTGCGGGGAAGAAGTTCTACCGTAAGATCCTGGATGACACCATGCCCGGCGGACCGGTGGAACGGACCATCGAGTATGTCGCCCCCTTTGACCGGTGTGACCGGGAGAAGGACTATGAAACTGCCTGGGCCTTCTTCGAGAAGAAGTACGGCAAGCCCGGACAGAAGGAAACCTGACAGCAGAGGAGGGTACTGCCATGATACCAAGTGTGCTGGCCCGGCAGGTGGAACAGGGTATCGGCGACTACATTGAATCCAGATATCCCATGACCAACGGACCCTTCCGGGGTTCCATCCGGAAGATGCTGGACCAGAAGGATGCGGTCAGCCACGAACCGTATGTGGCAGTACGCCTTCCCTTCCGGCTGGCGGACGGGATGCCGGACTGCTTCACTGCAGTGCCGGTGCCCTATGTACCCTATGTGCACCAGCAGAAGGCCTTTGAGCGCCTGACCGGCAGCGACATCCGCTCTACCCTTGTTGCTACCGGCACCGGCTCCGGCAAGACGGAGTGCTTTCTGTACCCGATCCTGGAGCACTGCTGGCGCCACCGGGGGGAGACGGGCATCAAGGCCCTGATCATCTACCCCATGAATGCACTTGCTTCCGATCAGGCCCGGCGCATCGCCGGGCTGATCTGGAACAGCCCCATGCTGAAGGGGAATGTGACGGCCGGCATGTACGTAGGCGGCTGGAGCAAGGATGCGTCCCGGGTCATGACGGAGACCGGCATCATAACGGACCACGAGACCCTGCTGGGCTGTCCCCCGGACATCCTGCTGACCAACTACAAGATGCTGGACTACCTGCTGGTGCGTCCCAGGGACGCCCAGCTGTGGAAGGACAACAGACCGGACACCCTGAAGTTCATCACGGTGGACGAGCTCCACACCTTTGACGGGGCCCAGGGCACGGACCTGGCCTGTCTGATCCGGCGGCTGAAGCACCGGCTGGGGATCGACCCGGGGCAGCTGTGCTGCATCGGCACCTCGGCCACCATGGGTTCGAAAACCACCAGCGGGGGGATCCGGAGCTACGCCTCGGAGATCTTCGGGGAGATGTTCGATGAGGACTCGGTCATTACAGAGGACCGTCTCAGCCCGGCGGAGTTCTTCGCCGGGAAGACCCCTGTCTGGTTTGACCTGCCGGACCAGAGCCAGGCGGAGGAGCTGGAGCGGCTGACCGAGGAGGAGGACCCGGAGGTCTATCTGCAGACGGCGGCGGACAGCTGGTTCCCGGACCACCACATGGACATGACCACAGAGGAAGGGCGGCTGGAGCTGGCGGAGGCCCTGTCCCGGCACAGCTTCATGCAGGCGCTTCTGGCAGACACGGGGGGCCAGTACAGACAGCCGTCGGTTCTGGCGGAGGACCTGGCTCCCCTGTTCCCGGACCTGCGGAAGCTGCGGAGTCCGGAGACCGTCATTCTCTCCCTGTATGCACTCATATCCCACGCCCGCACCGGGGAACCCGGCAGTCTGCATCCCTATCTCTTCGTGCAGGTGCAGCTGTGGATCCGGGAGCTGCGGCGGGTGATGGCGAAGGTGGACGCCAGCGAGATCACCTACAGCACCAGTGCGGACCTGAACCAGAACCAGGTAAGACAGTATCTGCCCGTGCTCACCTGCCGGGACTGCGGCTTTACGGGCTGGAGCACCATGATCAGCCCCAGGGGCAGCGGGGAGCTGAGCGGCCTTGAGGAGTTCTATGGGAAGTTCTTCAAGGGGGACAGTTCCCTGGCCATCCTGTTCCCGGTGGAGGAGGGCAGAGAGATCAAGGGGATGATCCCGGCGGGGATCTGTCCCTTCTGCCTCCATGTGAAGCCCAATGTCCACGGAGCGGAGGCCTGCCCTGCCTGCGGGGAGACCATGGTATACACCCTGATGCCGGGGAAGCTGCTGACGGCGGGGCCGAAGGACAGCAAGCGGTATGTCTGCCCCTGCTGCGGAAGCCGGCGGGGCCTGGGGATCGTAGGAGCCCGGGGGGCGGCGGAGATCAGCGCCGGCACCTCCATGCTCTTTGCCTCCCGGTACAATGACGACAAGAAGACCCTGGCCTTCTCGGACAACGTCCAGGATGCGGCCCACCGGGCGGGTTTCCTGAACTCCCGCACCTGGCGCTTCGGTCTGCGCACGGCCATCCAGGAGTACTGCGAAGACGGCGGGGACGGGCTCTCTCTCATGGACTTCCAGGAGGAGTTTGTGGCGTACTGGCGCTCTCAGATGCCGGACGACCGCTTTGTCAGTTTCTTCATTGCCCCCAACATGACCTGGATGCAGGCATACGAGGACATGGTGGAGAACCGGGAGCTGAAGAAGTCCCCCCAGACGGACATCCTGATCCGGGACATCAGCAGCCGGCTGAAGTACGAGGTCATGCTGGAGTACGGGATCTCTGCCCGCTACGGCAACTCCCTGGAGCGCTCCGGCTGCTCCGTGCTCTCCTTCGACCCGGGGGAGATAAGGAAGATTGCGAAGAATGTCAGGCTGCGGGCGGTCAACGAGATCGGCATTCTCGGAAGCGAGCCGGACATTGTCTTTGAGCGGATGGTGACCGGGTTCCTGGACACCATGCGCACCAGCGGGGCCTTTGCGGACCCTGTCTTCGATTCCTTCACAAAAGAGAACGGAAACACCTACCTGCTCTCCAGCAGCCGGAACCGGTGGATGCCGGGACTTCAGTACGGGCGGAACACCCCGAGATTTCTGGCAGTCACGAAGGACGGCACCAGAAGGGCTGCCTCCTTTGACAGCCCGGGGTCGGCGAAGTACACAGGCAGGCTGGAGAACTGCCGCACCGGCGACGGACTGGTGGAGAAGCTGAACTGGGAGAAGATCTCTCAGATCATCCTGGAGGAGTGCGTCAAGGAGCTTCTGGTGGTCCAGGTCCCCTCCCCCGGCCTGTATAAAGTTTACGGTCTGAACCGCGGTCACGTCCGTGTATCCAGCCATGCGGCGCAGCTGCGCTGCAGCGAATGCGGCGCCATCCGAAACGTATCGGAAGAGGATCTTCCCTTCTGGGAGGGAGCCCGATGCCCGCGGGCCAGCTGCAGCGGAACCCTGGAAAGGCACAGCCGCAGCGGGGCGGGCTTCTACGGCCGGCTCTACAGCACCGGGGACCTGGTGCGCATCAACGCCCGGGAGCACACGGGGCTTCTGGAGCGCTCCGACAGGGAGCAGACGGAGACGGACTTCAAGCGCAGCGG
>CAYYHY010000292.1:0-3196 GCA_964471855.1 uncultured Oscillospiraceae bacterium
AGGCAGCGGCTGCATGTCTCCATGCAGCCGCTGCAGTGTCAGTTTATCCTCTGTATGCCGCATGTCCCGGCGTCAGCCGCCCAGGTAGGCCTCCTTCACCTTCGGGTTGTTCAGCAGGGCCTTTCCTGAATCGGTGAGGACGATCTCCCCGGTCTCCATGACATAGCCGCGGCTGGCTATGCCCAGGGCCTTGTTGGCGTTCTGCTCCACCAGGAGGATGGTGGTGCCGGTTCTGTTGATCTCCTCGATGGTCTCAAAGACCTGGTCCACCAGGATCGGGGAGAGACCCATGGAGGGCTCGTCCAGCAGCAGAAGCTTCGGCGCGGACATCAGGGCCCGGCCCATGGCCAGCATCTGCTGCTCCCCTCCGGACAGGGTGCCGGCCAGCTGACCCCTGCGCTCCCGCAGGCGGGGGAACATGGTGTATATCTTCTCCATGTCCTCCTTCACAGCCGACTTGTCCTTGCGGCTGTAGGAACCCAGCAGGAGGTTGTCCTGGACGGAGGTGCGGGCGAACACCCGCCGCCCCTCCGGGACCATGGTCATGCCGGACTTGACGATATCCATGGTGCCTTCGTGGTCGATGCTCTTCCCCTGGAAGGTGATGGAGCCGGTGCTGGGGATCTGGTGCATCACGGCGGTCAGGAGGGTGGTCTTGCCGGCGCCGTTGGCGCCGATGAGGGAGACGATCTCTCCCTCTTCAACCTCCAGGCTCAGACCCTTCAGGGCGTGAATCTTCCCATAGAAGACGTCCAGGTCCCTGACCTCAAGCATTGGCATCTGCGCCGCCTCCCTTCCCCAGGTAGGACTCGATCACCAGGGGGTCGCTGCGGACCTCCTCCGGCAGGCCGTCCGCAATCTTGCGGCCGTGGTCGAACACCACCACCCGCTCGGCGATGTTCATCACCATGCGCATGGCGTGCTCAATGAGAATGATGGAGTAGCTGTCCTGCTTCAGCCGCTGGATAATGGCGATCAGGTCGTCCTTCTCGTGGGGGTTCATGCCGGCGGCCGGCTCGTCCAGAAGGATGAGCTTCGGCTCCGTGGCCAGAACCCGGGCGATCTCCAGCCGCCTCTGCATGCCGTAGGGGAGGTTGCGGGCCTTCCAGTGGCGCTTGCCGTAGAGGTCCACATACTCCAGGCACTTCTTTACATACTCCCCGCAGACCCGCTCCTCCTCCTTCTGCTTTCCGCTGTGGAGGACGGCATCCAGGATGCCGGTGTGCCGGCGGCAGTGGCGGGCCACGATGATGTTCTCCTCCACCGTCAGGTTGCCGAAGAGGCGGATGTTCTGGAAGGTGCGGGCCATGCCCATCTCGGTGATCTTCTCCGGGCGCATGCGGGTGATGTCCTTCCCCTGGAAGATGACCTGTCCGGAGGTGGCGGGGGAGATGCCGGTTATGACGTTATAAAAGGTGGTCTTGCCGGAGCCGTTGGGTCCGATGATGGCGACGATCTCGCCCTCGTCGATGTGGAAGTCCACCTCGTCGTTGGCCTTCAGGCCGCCGAATGCCTTGGTCAGCTGTTTCGTCTCAAGCAGCATGTTCCGGCCCTCCCTGTCCTTCCGACTCAGCGGCTTCGTCCTCGTCCAGTTCCGTGTCCTTCTTCCCCCACAGGCCCTGGGGGCGCACCCGCATCATGACCACCAGAAGCAGACCGTAGAGGATGTTCCAGGGGTCAAAGCTGAGTTTGAGCAGGTCCTTGACGGAGCGGAAGATCTCGGGGAATATGGTCATGACCGTGCCGCCCAGGATCATGCCCTTGATGCTCATGCGTCCGCCCACGACCACCATGGAGAAGATCTGGATGGACTTTGTGGCGCTGAACAGCTCGGGGCTCACCATGGTGGCGAAAGCCGCCTGGATGCTGCCGGCAATGCTGCAGATGGCCGCGGAGATGACCATGGCCAGAACCTTGTAGTACTGCACGTTGATGCCCATGGCCTTGGCTGCGATCTCGTCCTCCCGTATGGCCGCAAAGGCGAAGCCCACCCGGGAGTGCTCAATCCGCCAGGAGAAGAAGGCCACCGCCGCCACAATGAGAAAGACGACGATCATGAAGCCGCCCTTGCTGGTGGAGGCGATCTTGGTAATCCTGACCCCGAAGATCTCCGGGGCCTTGATGCCGGCTATGCCGGCGGTGCCCCCCAGGAAGGGGGTGTTGATAGCCACGTAGCGGAAGATCTCGCAGAAGGCGTAGGTGATGACCACCAGGAATGCCCCCTTGACCCGCAGGGAGGCCGCCGCCAGGGGGATGGCCACCAGCATGGAGAGCAGCATGCCCGCCAGAATGGTAATCCAGAAGTTGAGTCCCCCATCCCGCAGCAGCACGGCTGTGGTGTAGGCGCCGATGCCGTAGAACACGGCGTGGCCCAGGGAGGTCTGGCCCAGATAGCCGGAGATGAAGTTCAGACCCAGGGCCAGGAGGGCGGAGAGAAGGCAGTTGACCATCACGTGCTGGACGTAGGTGGGGATCCACTGCTTGCCCCCGTGGAAGCTGTCCACAAAGCAGACAGCGAAAATCAGGACAGCGGAGACGATAAAGGTAGTCCTGCCGCTCATGCCGAACAGCCAGTCGGAACTGCGGCGGAGGGAGCGCTTCTTTTTCATGTCTCCGCCCCCTATACCTTTTCCTCGAACTTGTAGCCCATCAGGCCGGAGGGCTTGATCAGGAGCACAAGTATCATGATGGCAAAGCCGATGGCGTCCTTGTATCCGGTGGAAATGAAGCCTGCAGTGAGGCTCTCTACAATGCCCAGGAGAATGCCGCCCACCATGGAGCCGGCGATGCTGCCGATGCCCCCGAGAATGGCGCAGGACCAGCCCTTCAGTCCCGCCAGCGCCCCCATCATGGGATTGATGGCGTACATGAGACCGATGAAGAATCCCGCTGCCGCACCCAGTGCGCCGCTGATGGCGAAGGTGACCTTGATGAGCAGCTCCGCGTTCACTCCCATGAGCCCCAGGGTCTGCATGTCCTGGGAGGCGGCCAGCATGGCCTTGCCGGTGAGGGTGTGCCGCATGAACAGCTCCAGCAGGACCATGATAATGACGGTACCCACCAGAATCACCAGATGCAGAGACTGGATATCCAGGGAATTGCCCCCGATGGTGATCAGGTGGATGCGCTCATTGCTGGTCAGCTCCGGGTAGGCCCGGGGGTTGACGGTGAAGGCCGCCCCTGCGGTGTACCTGAG
>CAYYHY010000293.1:0-3189 GCA_964471855.1 uncultured Oscillospiraceae bacterium
GGGTTTGTCACAATGAGCAGAAAGATATCCATACTGGGTTCCACCGGCTCCATCGGGCGGCAGTCACTGGACGTGATTGCCGCCTGCGGCATGGAAGCAGTGGCTCTGGCAGCCGGGTCCAGTGTAAAGCAGATGGAGGAGCAGGCGAGAAGATTCAAGCCGAAGCTGGCTGTACTGGCCGACGAGCAGGCGGCGGAGGACCTGAAGATCCGTCTGGCGGACACCTCGGTGAAGGTCCTGTACGGCAGAGCCGGACTGGACGAGGCGGCGGGGATCCCGGAGGCGGATACGGTGGTGACCGCGATGGTGGGCATCGCCGGTCTGCGCCCCACCCTGCGGGCCATCTGGGAGGGGAAGACCATTGCCCTGGCCAACAAGGAGACCCTGGTCTGCGCCGGTCCCCTGATCCTGGAGGAGGCCCGGGACTTCGGCGCCCGGATCCTGCCGGTGGACTCGGAGCACTCGGCCATATTCCAGTGCCTGGAGGGGAACCGGGACCGGGGGGAGGTGGAGCGCCTGATCCTCACCTGTTCCGGAGGTCCCTTCTACGGGAAGACCCGTGCGGAGCTGGAGCATGTCACCCCTGCAGATGCCCTCTGCCACCCCTGCTGGAACATGGGAGCCAAGGTGACCATCGACTCCGCCACCCTGATGAACAAGGGTCTGGAGCTCATTGAGGCCATGCACCTGTACGGCATGCCGGCAGACCGGATCTCCGTGCTGATACACAGGGAGAGCGTCATCCACTCCATGGTGGAGTTCCGGGACCACGCGGTGCTGGCCCAGCTGGGTGTCCCCGACATGCGTCTTCCCATCCAGTATGCCCTCACCTGGCCGAAGCGTGTGCCGGGTCCGGTGCAGGAGCTGGACCTGTGCAGCAGCGGTCCTCTGACCTTCGCTCAGCCGGACGAGGAGACCTTCCGCTGCCTGGCCCTGGCCAGGGAGGCGGCCCGGACAGGGGGCACCGCAGGAGCGATTCTGAACGGCGCCAACGAGGCGGCAGCTTCAAAGTTCCTGGCCGGGGAGATCGGGTTCCTGGAGATCGCGGACCGGGTGGAGCACGCCCTTGCAACGGTCCCTGTGGTCCAGGACCCGTCCATGGATGACATCTATGCCGCAGACGAGGCGGCCCGGGCAGCCGCAGGCTGACCGGAAATCATACGACTTGGAGGCAGACATGTCCTTTGCAGTATTTGTTGTTGCGGCCATAGTGATCTTCGGCATCCTGATCACGACCCATGAGCTGGGGCACTTTACGGCGGCCAAGCTCTGCGGCGTGAAGGTCAACGAGTTCGCCGTAGGGATGGGTCCCGCCATTATTAAGAAGCAGAAGGGGGAGACCCTGTACAGCCTGCGGATCTTCCCCATCGGCGGCTTCTGCGCCATGGAGGGGGAGGACGAGGACTCGGACGACCCCCGCTCCTTCGGCGCTGCGTCGGGCTGGAGGAAGTTTCTCATCCTGGCGGCAGGGGCCGGCATGAACTTCCTCACCGGCGTTCTCATCCTCCTGTGCCTCAACCTGCCGGCCCAGGGCTTTGTCATGCCCACCATCGCCGGCTTTACCGAGGGGTTCGGGCTGGAGGACTGCGGGCTCCATCCCGGGGACCAGGTGCTGGCCATTGACGGGCACAGGATGTACCAGTACGGAAACCTGAGCCAGTTCCTGAGCCGGGCCGGGGACACGGTGGAGTTCAAAATGAAGAGCGAAGAAGGGGAGGTATATACCCTCTCCGTCTACATGCCCTACCAGGACCGGGTGAACGCGGAGGGGCAGATGGTGCACCAGCGGGGTCTGATGATCGGGACCACGATCCTGCCGGCGACCCTGGGCAACAAGCTGATGTTTACAGTCTGGAACTCCATAGACTATGTGCGCTCCGTCTGGCTGGCTCTGGGGGACCTGATCACCGGAAGGGTCGGACTCCGGGACCTGTCCGGGGTGGTGGGCATTACGGAGACCATCGCCCAGGTGGGCAGCGACCCGGAGTACTCCCCCAACCTGCTGGCCTCGGTCATCAACGTGGCGTCCCTGTCGGCCCTGATCGCGGTGAACCTGGCAGTGATGAATCTTCTTCCCCTGCCGGCCCTGGACGGCGGCCGCATCTTCTTCCTTCTGCTTAACGGCATTCTCAATGTTCTCTTCCACAGGAGAATCGCAGCCAAGTATGAAAACTGGGTCCATGCAGCCGGACTGGTGGCCCTTCTGGTCCTCATGGTTGTGGTGACAGCCAGCGACATAGGCAAGATCATCGGAATTTAGACACGGTCAGCCGGGCTGCAGGTTCAGTCCGGCTGACGTTCTATCCATGACAGGAGGTTTCTTGATACAGTGACAAAACAGATCCATGTGGGCAGCGTGCCGGTGGGGGGCGGCGCCCCGGTGAGCATCCAGTCCATGTGCAGCACCCCCACCCAGGACGTGGAAGCCACCCTGAAGCAGATCCGGACCCTGGCGGCAGCCGGCTGCGAGATCGTCCGGGTGGCCGTTCCGGACAGAGAGGCAGCGAAAGCCTTCGGCAGGATCAGGGAACATTGCCCCATCCCCCTGGTAGCCGACATCCACTTTGACTACAAGCTGGCCCTGGAGTGCGCAGCAGCCGGAGCGGACAAGATCCGCATCAACCCGGGAAACATCGGGGACGCAGACCGGGTGAAGGCAGTAGCCGATGCCTGCCGTTTAAGAAACATCCCCATCCGCATCGGCGTGAACGGGGGCTCCCTGGAGAAGGACATCCTGGCAAAGTACGGCCGTGTCTGCCCCGAGGCCATGGTGGAGTCCGCCTTCGGACATGTGCGGCTACTTAACAGATACGATTTTGACGACATCTGCATCTCCCTCAAGGCCTCCAGTGTCCCCGTAACCATGAAGGCATACCAGCTCATGAGTCAGCAGAGCAGCTACCCGCTCCACGTGGGGGTGACAGAGGCAGGGACAGTCAGGATGGGAACCCTGAAGTCTGCCATAGGCATCGGCGGTCTCCTGGCACTGGGCATCGGCGACACCATGCGTGTCTCCCTCTCTGCAGATCCTGTGGAAGAGGTGTATGCAGCCAGGGACATCCTGAAGGCTGCAGGGATCCGCAGGGACGGTCCGGAGCTTGTCTCCTGCCCCACCTGCGGCCGCACCCGCATCAACCTCATCGCCCTTGCAAACGAGGTGGAAGAGCGGCTGAAGAGCGTGGACAAGCC
>CAYYHY010000294.1:0-3182 GCA_964471855.1 uncultured Oscillospiraceae bacterium
GGGATCTGCTGCTGGGAGAGAGAAACCAGATCCGCTGACCCTGCCTCTGCGTCAGAGCGTCAGGGCTGCTCTTCCTCCCGCCATCCCTTGCACACGTCCACCCACTCCGGGTTACCGTCTGCAACCTTCTCCAGTTCGGGGATAGTCAGTTCGATGGCGCTGCTGCTGCTCCCGCAGGCGGGGAAGACAGTCTCAAAGCGGCGCAGGGACTCGTCCAGGCAGACCTGGACACCCTCGTTGACCGCGAAGGGGCAGACACCTCCTACGGCATGTCCCACAAGGGTCTGCGCCTCATCGGGGGTGAGCATCTTCGCCTTGGCGTGAAACTGGGCCTTGAAGCGGCGGTTGTCCACCTTGGCATCCCCTGCGGCCACGACCAGAACGGGGTGACCGTCCACCATGAAGGACAGGGTCTTGGCGATGCGCCGGCTCTCGCAGTGGAGAGCCTCGGCGGCCAGTTCAACGGTGGCGCTGGAGACATCGAACTCCTGAATCCGGTCCTCCATGCCGAAGCGGGCGAACCAGGCCCGCACCTTGTCTATAGCCATTGGTCTTCCTCCTACACACGCTCCCAGAGGAGCAGATTGTTCTCAAAGCGGGCGGTGATGCGGCCGGTGTCCCTGAGCCAGGCCAGGTAGGAGCGGACGGTGCTGCCCACCAGGGCGTGCTGCTCGAAGGTCATGAGCAGATCAAAGCGGGTGAACAGGGCCTGCAGGATGCTCTCGAAGGTCCTGGGTTCTGCGCACAGTTCCACTATGAGGTCCGCAGCCGCCAGAGTCCGGTCGATGTTGTACTGGGCCAGAGGCGCGATGTCCTGGGCCGGCTCGGCGTGAGCGGGGACAAACCACTCCGCCTCCATGGCCTTCACTTTCTCCAGAGTCTGCAGATAGGCCGCTGGGTCATAGAGGAATGCAATGACATACTTGTCCAGCGCCTCCCGGCTGGACAGGCAGTCGGCCAGGTAGACCACGCTGTCGCTGGTGCGGAATCCCACCATGTCGAAGAAGTGACCGGGCAGGGGGATGAGCTCCATGCCGGATGGCAGATCCTGGGGTGTCAGCTCCAGGGCGGGGCTCTCCTGGGCCAGGAGAAACTTGTGGCGCAGGTCCTTCGGCGGGCAGCCGCCGTAGAGGAAGGAGGGCTCCAGCAGCGGCCAGCGGGTGAAGGCGCACTCAATGCCGGGGGCGTAGATGCGGCACCCTGTCTGTCTCTGGAGATACTGGTTTCCGCCGATGTGGTCGGCGTTGGAATGGGTGTTGTATATGGCGGTGAGGTGCATCTTCTCTCCGTCCAGCACCTTCCGGACTCTCCGTCCGGCATCCCTGTCATTGCCGGCGTCGATGAGACACACGTCGTCCCCTTCCAGACGCACCAGCCCGATGGCTGCGGGCGACCGGATATAAAAGCTGTTTCCCGTCAGGTGTACAAGTTCGTACATGAGCGATCCTCCTCATGCTCCAGCCGGGCGGGTCCATGCACAGGAGCGGGGTTCCGCTCCGCCGCCGCGGCATCCGCTGTGTACAGAGAGGCTGCATCCTCTGCTGTACGCTTCTGCACAGTATAGCCATGGAGGAGAGGAACGTCAAGAGCCGGCAGAGAGGAGGGACACCTGTGGCTGGCAGAAAACCTGCAGCAGAAAAGCCAGAGTTCGTAGCCCGCTTCATGGAGCTGAAGCCGGTGGGGACAGAGGTGCGCCATCTCCAGGGACACTGGTACGTGTATGAGGCGACCTCCGTATACAGCCGGGAGAAGAAGCGGCCGCAGAAGATCTCCGGTCCCATGATCGGCACCCTGACACCCCAGGGGCTGATCCCCTCGAAGCAGAAGACCCCCAGGACACCGGGGAAGAAGCCGGCTCCGCCCCCCGACCCGGTGATTGCGGAGGGATGCAGGAGAGCGGCGGAGATTGTAGCCCGTCAGCTGGCCATGCAGGCCTCCGGGGAGGAAGAGCCGCCGGCGGAGGAGAACATGCAGACCGCCCTTCCCATGCCGGACGGCCGGTCTCCGGCGGAGAGGAAAGAGGCGGAGGACCGGAGGGAAGCGGCTGCGGCTGCCGGGCCGGCACCTGAAGAGGAGCCCCCGCCTGCTGATACAGATGCTCCAGGGGGCAGCAGCAGAGGGGAACAGGTTCCGGAGGAGAAGACGGAGGCGGAACCCCGGAGGGAAGAGACTTCAGCCGGCGAACAGAACCCTGAAGAGATGCCGCCGGTACCCAGAGACAGAAAGCCTGAAGAGGCGGTCAGGGATGCCGCAGAACCGGAGGACACAGACTCTGAGCCGCCGCAGCAGACGGAGGCACCTGAGACAGCCGGTCAGTCAGAACCCCCTGCCCCTGCACAGGCAGAGGAGCCGGCGGAGGAGAAGAAGAAACAGAACCGGTCCCGTTCCCGCTCTTCCGGGAGCGGGAGGAGAGACCGGGGAAGGAAGGGCACAGGGAAGAAGCCCCCGGAACCTGCAGAGGAGAGCGGCGCAGGGGGAAATGCCCCGGACAGGGAAGCGCCGCAGAGCCGGCTGACGCTCACCATGCTGGGAACAGGGCATGCGCTGGCATCCGGGTGCTGGAATACCTGCTTTGTACTCCGGGACGGCACGGACTGTCTCCTGGTGGACGGGGGAGGCGGAAACGGGCTGATCCCGCAGATCCAGGCGGCCGGTCTGGACTGGCGGGACATGCGTCAGGTGTTTGTCACCCGGGGCACCCCGGACCGCATCCTGGGGATCCTCTGGCTGGTGCGCCTGGCGGCGGATGAGATGCTGGCGGGCAGCCTGGAGGGGGACATGACCATCCTGGGAAGCCACGAGACCCTCTATGTGCTGCGGCAGCTGGCCTCCCTTCTGCTGTCTCCTCCGGAGGCGGCCCTGCTGGGAGGCAGGATCCGGCTGCAGCCCCTGGTTCACGGACAGACCTTTACCGTGCTGGGACGTCCCGCCGCCGTCTTTGATACGGGAAGCGAGGGGGCACGGCAGTTCGGCTTTGCCGTCTATGAGGGCCTCCGGATTCAGCTCACCTGTCTGGGGGACGAGCCCTGCGGTCCGGCCGTCCACCACTTTGTCCGGGGCGCCCGCTGGCTGCTCCACTGCGCCTTCTGTCTGGAAACGGACGGGGACCCGGCGGGGAAGGGACTGTGCACTGCCGCAGAGGCCTGCCGGAGAGCCCGGGACCTGGACGTGGAGAACCTGAT
>CAYYHY010000295.1:0-3180 GCA_964471855.1 uncultured Oscillospiraceae bacterium
CTGTCTAAAAAGTGAAACTGCCGCCATACCCGGGGGGTGGGGGGTCCCCAGGGGGGCTGTGGAAAACTTCGCCGCCCAGGACGCGAAAACAGCGCCACGAGGCCCCGGTACTGGGGTCTCCTGTGGATAACTTTTTGGAATTTTGGTCCCCGCCCCTCCCAGGGGGGTACAGCTGCATCAGCGTGCACGGATGCGGCTCTTCTTCGCGGCTTCCCCGGTTGGCCTCAATGATCCGGCCGGTCTCCTGAGCCAGCACTGCACACGCGGCGGAGGTCTTCTGAGCCTCGTCAGGCCGGCACGCGATGCGGTCCATGCCGCAGCTGCCCTTGATGGTGCCGTTCCGGCCTTCAACAATGACGCGGGAAACACACATCACTGTACTCCTGCACCTTCTGAACCCATGTCTGGCTCTCCCTCTCCTCAGATCCAGAGCGCCTGCCTTTCCAGGATCGGAAAGCTTCGCCGTCCGGATACGAAATCAGCGCCACGAGGCCCCGGTACCGGGGTTTCGTGGCGCTTTCTGTGAAACTTTTGAAATTCTGGGTCCCGCCCCTCCCAGGGGAGGGTGCAGCTGCATCAGCATGCACGGATGCGGCTCTTCTTCGCGGCTTCCCGTCTGGCTTCAATGGTCCGGTTCACTTCCTGGGCCAGGTTCATGCACAGCACTGCAGACGCGGCGGAGGACTTCTGAGCCTCGTCAGACCGGCACGCGATGCGGTCCATGCCGTAGCTGCCCTTGATGGTGCCGTTCCGGCCTTCAATGATGACGCGGGCACACATGTCCTTGTACTCCTGCACCTTCTGGGCCCAGGTCTGGATCTCCTTCTCCTTTGCTCCAAGACGCCTGCCCGTGCAGCGGATGCCAAGGAGAGCGCACAGTGCCTTTCCAGGACCGGTCTGGTAGATTGTATCCGCCAGGATGGCCTCAGGGAGGCAGCGGTAGATCTGAAAGTACCGGAGAATGGCGAGGGGCATGTCACAGCCCTCGTTGTAGTTCTCCCAGCTGGTCCGCAGCAGGATCGTGTCGTGTCCTACGTTCATGAGGTGGACCTTCATGCCGAACTCCGTCTTCTGGGGGCGCTTGCCGCGCTGGATAGGCCTGACGTACGGCTGGGAAAGGGAAACAATCCTGTGGTCGCAGCGGTGGGTCCTGTTCTCGTACATCTCCTTCTGCTGTTTGTAGATTATTTTGACAGTTTCGAGGTCTTTGGAAAGATAATCAGGAAGTTTGATTTCCGCATTGTACAGTGTCTTGTACATCTTGCTGAGCTTTACTAACTGTTCACCGGCAGCATCGATGTAATCAAGCTGATATTTGACGCCTGCTCTGATATCATCCTCTGTAGGCTTCTTGTTCTTGGAGATGTCCAGGAAGCGGCTGTGCGCCTCCCGCCATGTGTACGGAAGCATTTCTCCAATTTCTTCTGTAACAGAAGCGGGGAGTTTTTCCCATACAATATTGACAGCCTTCTCAATCTTCTCTCTGGCCTGATTCAGGGTAGAGACGTCCATTGGGAAGCGAATGTCCGCAGGGAACACCGTTGCATCGATTGCAGCCTCTCCCCGGTGGATGAAGAATGACGCCAGATGCCTGCAGGCTTCCATGACATCAGCGTACCGCTCCCGCTGATACTTGGTCTTCAGCTTCTGGGAGAGACCGGCAGCCAGCGCAAACATGGCGGCGAGGACGATCGCACCTCCCCTGGGGTCGCTTTTCAGGAGCTTGTCCTGGTCACTGACAAGACCGGTCAGCTCCTCGATGTACTCCAGCACATCGAGCTTCATGAGGTCATCTGCAGATTTTCCCATGAGCACTGCGACGTCGGCTACTGTCTCCGGTGTGGCAAACTGAAACATCATCAGCGGCGCGGGGGGACGTGACCTTCTGGGGGGACTGACCTTCTCCTCCTTCGCATCCTCGGGGGGATTCTGGTCATGAGTCTCCGCTTCCTCAGCGGGCACAGCGGTCTGGCTGCCGTCATCCGCAGGAGGAGTGCCGGCGGTCTTCCAGAGCGTGGGAATCAGGTCCAGGGCTGCGTTCAGCGAAGCCTGGGTGGCGGCGTTCTTCTCTCCGGGGAGATCGAGAGAGAGCTGTTCCTGTCCGGCATCGTCCTGGTCCTCAGTGGCGGGCTGTTCGGGCGCTTCAGGAGCCGGGTCCTTCCTGCCGGCATCGCTGCTGCTGACCAGCGGGTTGAAGGCCTCCGATCCGCGGATCATGCCAATAACCCTGTCGTGCACAGCTTTGGCCCGCTCAGCAGGGTCGGAGGGAAGTTCGAAGACAGTCTCACCGTTCTGGTCAACGGTGATGAAGGGGAGCAGTGCATCGCTGCTGATGCACTTGTCGATCAGCTGGGAAACAGCATCCGCATGGAACGACTTGCGGAAGTTGGAGATGCTCTGAAAGGAGAACGGCTCCTCCTTCTCGTCGCCGACTACCTTCAGCGGCCTCTCCAGGAAGATGAAGTACTGGAGGCTGGGGGTGTCCTTGATGGCCTTGACGAGTGCGCGGTCTGACAGTCCGGTGATGGTCTTCACCATGCAGACTGCCAGCTGGGTGGTCGCCGGGATCCTGGGGCGTCCGTCCACCTGTACCCTGGGTCTGGTGAAGTTGCCCTCTTCGTCCATCCGGCAGTCGAACAGGTCGTCGCACATTCCCCAGGGAACCATGTCAGCCAGCACGCGCCAGAAGTTGTTCTTCTCAAGACCGAACCTGGCGGCTATGTCGTCGGACGACACCTGCCTGATGATTTCGGTCTGTCCCTCGACCTCTCTGTCGGGGATTCTGAACTTTTCAAGGCTTTTGCAGTTAGCTTTCATGGCTGGCACCTCTTTCAACTCGTCAGTAAATTCTACCATAACACGGACAATAAAGCAATACCCCAGCATGAAGAAACATTAAAACATTTAGCTGACACGAAATAAGCCGCTTCCCTCTGACCGGTTAGATCAGCTGGAAGCGGCTCATCCGCAGACCGGAGCCGGGTCTGCAGGCAGATGCAGTTTCATGATGCTCATGTCCCAGACGCAGCAAAGCCGCCTGGAATATCTGGAGGCGGCACGTCGCTGGATGGTGTATGGCGGTATCTGGGGGTGCGAAGGATAAAATTTTGCGGAATTCTATTGGTTTTGTCATACCCCTGCTATCCTGAGGTTTCTTGTTCTCCTGCCCCATACATTCGT
>CAYYHY010000296.1:0-3155 GCA_964471855.1 uncultured Oscillospiraceae bacterium
GCAGCGGGGCGGTGTTCCGAATCTTTGAGGAGGATTATTTGCCATGTGGAAGAAAGTGTCGTCCCTGATTCTGGCTGTCCTGCTTGTAGCAGCCCTGATCCCGTCTGAGGCATTCGCGTCGGACTACATAGCAGCGGTGCACACCCAGAATACCGGTTCCCCCTACTACATCATGGTGAACCGGCCCCAGAACTGCATCACCATCTACGGACTGGACAGCAACGGCTACTATTCGGTCCCGGTCAAGGCCATTGTGTGCTCCACCGGCGCCAACGGCACCCAGACGCCCACCGGCACCTACCGCCTGGGCGACAAGCACAGATGGGCAGTCCTGATGGGCGGCGTATGGGGTCAGTACTGCTCCCGCATCTACGGCGGCGTGCTGTTCCACTCCGTGTGCTACAACTCCCGCAGCCCCAGCAATCTGCGGACCGACCACTACAACAACCTGGGCAATGTGGCCTCCCACGGCTGTATCCGCCTGCAGGTGGCAGATGCCAAGTGGATCTATGAGAACTGCCCCACCGGCACCTACATCACCATCTACAACGGCACCACCCCCGGCGCCCTGGGCAAGCCGGTGAGGCTGATCCCCGAGGGCATGAACGGCCGGAACTACAACGGCTGGGAGCCCAGCGACCCCGATCCCAACAACCCCTGGCACATGGTGACCATGAACCAGACCTCCGCCACGCTGCAGGCCGGCGAGGAGCTGACTCTGAGCCCCACCTACTCCAGCTACCTGGCACCCGAGCTTCCTGTCTCCTGGACCTCCTCCGATCCCAGCGTGGCCACGGTGGATGACACGGGCAAGGTTGTGGCCATGATGGAGGGTACGACGACCATCAACGTGTACAAGGGCGCATCCAACGGCTCCTGCGAGGTGACGGTTGAGGGCTCCCTGCTGCCCTTCCCGGATGTGCAGCCCGGGGAGTGGTACTACCTGGCGGTGAAGTATGCCTGGGAGAACGGAATTCTTTCCGGCACGGACGAGGGTTACTTCCTGCCGGACACCAGCCTGACCCGGGCCCAGGCCATCCAGGTGCTGTACAACCTGGCCGGCGGCGTTCCGGACACCAGCGGCCGTCCCGACTGGTGGACCCCGGCAGTGGAGTGGGCCAGCGGCGCGAACCTGCTGACGGGCATGTCCATGTCAGGCAACAACGTGAACAAGCCCATTACCCGCCAGGAGTTCATCTCCCTGCTGTACAACTACGACAAAACCCTCTCCACTCACCAGGACAAGACAGCCAGCCTGGACGAGTACCGGGACTCCACCAGCGTCTTCGGCTTTGCTGAGAACGCCGTGGGCTGGGGCGTCGCCACCGGCATCATGCAGGGCAGCGACGGGATGCTCAATCCCAACCAGCCCCTGACCCGGGCTGAAATGTCCTCTCTGCTCATGAAGTACAAGAGCATCTGATCAAGCACCAGCGCGGCGCCGGCGGGAAACCGGTGCCGCGTCTTTTCATGCCCCTGCATCTGCGCCTCCGGAGGGGACGGAAACTCCCCCCGGGGGTGCAAGCTTTTTCTTCCCAACCGCTGCGGGGGGTGATATAATGGGCGTTACGCAAGTTTACGCGCATGCAGACTTTGGTCACGTCAGGAGAATATCTATGGTTATCCTCGGCATAGACCCGGGATTTGCAACGGTGGGATTCGGCGTGCTCAGAAGCGAGGGGGGAAGGCAGAAGCTGGTCAGCTGCGGCGCAGTCACAACCCCCTCGGGGGACCCTCTGCCCGGGCGGCTGCTGCAGATCGACCGGGACATCACCCAGCTGCTGGAGACCTTCCAGCCCGCCGCCATGGCGGTGGAGGAGCTCTTTTTCAACACCAACATCACCACCGGCATCAGCGTGGCCCAGGCCCGGGGGGTCATCCTCTGCGCCGCGGAGCGGCTGGAGGTGCCCATATTTGAGTACTCCCCCTCCCAGGTCAAGCAGGCGGTGGCCGGATACGGGAAGGCGGAGAAGAAGCAGGTCATGGAGATGACCCGGAAGCTTCTGGGTCTGAAAAAGGTGCCCCAGCCGGACGACGCGGCGGACGCCCTGGCCATCGCCCTGTGCCACGCACGCTCCTTCACCTCCCGCCTCTCCGCCCTGAAGCCGGCCACCCCGGGGACGGGGCGCTACGAGGTGAAACAGTAGTCCGGACCCGGCTGCAGCGGCCGGGCGGGAAATGAGGTCATGACGCCGTGTTCTACTATGTCAGCGGCACGGTGGCCCACATCGAGCCCCTGGTGGCAGTGATCGACTGCGGGGGCGTGGGGTACCTGTGCCACACCACAACCTACACCCTCTCCGCCCTGAAGCAGGGGGAGAAGGCGAAGCTGTACACCGTCCTCAATGTGCGGGAGGACGCCATGGACCTGTACGGATTCGCTACAAAGGAGGAGCTGAACCTGTTCAGCGAGCTCACCTCCGTCTCCGGGGTGGGTCCCAAGGCTGCCCTCTCCATTCTGTCCAGCGGGAATCCCGCCGGGCTGGCTCTGTCCATTATTACAGGGGACGACAAGGCCCTCACCCGGGCCCCCGGGGTGGGGAAGCGCCTCGCCCAGCGCATCATCCTGGAGCTGAAGGACAAGCTGGCCAAGGGCCAGCAGGCCGGGGGAGCGGCAGGGGAGACCTACGGGGGCACCGGCGTCACCGTCATCCCGGAGAACAAGCTCTCCGAGGCCACGGCGGCCCTGTCCGTGCTGGGCTACTCCTCTTCGGAGATCAGCAGGGCGCTGAAGGACATCGACATGAGCGGTCTGAAGATCGAGGAGATCATCAAACAGGCGCTGAAGAAGATGGTCCGGAACTGAGAGCATGACAGTCATGTGAATATCAGGCTCCCGGCGGCTTCCGGTCCCGGGGCATGGGGGGAAGTGAGACATTGAGCATCAGCTATACCGAAGAGGACATTGAGATCAGCGAGGAGGAGGAGTCTCTCGTCACCGCCCGGCAGACAAAGGAGGACGAGACCGAGGGATCCCTGCGGCCGAAGACCCTGCGGGACTACATCGGTCAGGAGAAGGCCAAGAGCAACCTGGAGGTCTTCATCCAGGCGGCGAAGATGCGGGGGGAGCCTCTGGACCACGTGCTGCTCCACGGACCCCCGGGGCTGGGGAAGACCACCCTCAGCCAGATCATCGCCAACGAGATGGGGGTCAG
>CAYYHY010000297.1:0-1603 GCA_964471855.1 uncultured Oscillospiraceae bacterium
TGCGCCTGCACGGGTTCCCAGAATCACAGAGGCGGCCTCGCCGGGATTCTGGAACTCCACATCCTCCATAAACACGCCGCCCAGGATCATGCCGGAGGAGACGAGGCGGAAGCGGGTGCCCAGGACTGTACCGGGACAGACAGCTCCGTCGGCGGGAGCCACAGAGGAGCCTTTCAGGACTGTAAAGCCAGTGGAAGTCAGCAGACCTCTGGCAGAGACGCCGTCCCTGTGTAGACAGAGAATGTCAGGGAGGGGACTGGCGGCGTCCGGCTCAGAAGAGGAGCCGCGGGACGGAGATATGAGGGGCACTCCCTGCAGGTCTGTCCACGCAGAAGGATCTGACACAGTACCGCCGGAGACAAAGAGGGCGGCGGGACCTGGACCGGGGAAGAGGACATCCGCTGTGAGCTTTCCATCCCTGTCCATAGAGAGGTACCGGTTCTCCGGGGCAGACCATCTGTCGGAGCGGTCCGGCTGTGCCTGGATCACTCTGCTGCCCCGCAGCACCCAGAAGCCCTCCCGGGTGATCATGGCAGCGGCGTCATACTGGAGCTGACCGCCCTCCCGGGACTGGAAGAAGTACAGATTTGTACTGTCCTCCGCCTCCGGCGTATCAGAGGGAGGGGGTTCAAAGAGGAAGCAGCCCAGGGAGGGGAGGACTGTGCGGACACTCTGGAGGAACACCTCCACGGAGTCCCGGATCTTCCTGGATACAGCGGGAGCCTGTGGGACGGGGCTGTTCTCCACCCTGCAGCGTTCTGCCTCCTGAGCCGCGGCCAGAAGCCGCGCCTCCAGGCAGGCAAGTCTGGTGCTGTCCAGGGTGCCGTCCGGCGTGGTGATGGCTATGGCCTCTGTCCAGAACAGGCCGCGGTGTTCAAAGTCAAAGTCCTGCTTCAGCAGGGAGAGGGCATCGTCCCCCTGACAGATGTAGACAAAGGGCTCATCCTCCATGGTCCGCCCCAGGAGAATGCAGAGACCGGGCATGCGGATCTCCGCCAGATCCTCTTCCGACCTCAGGGAGGAGCGGGGGACGCAGGTGAGGACGGCATTCCAGTTGTCGAGAAATGCCTGCCGGATGCCGGAGGGGGATCCGGTCGGCATGTAGATGTCGAGGCTTCGGCCGGGGGCTTTCATCGCAGCGGTCTCCTTTCTGCAGGGCAGGAGTGTCAGAGGGAGGGGTTCACAGTCAGCCGTTCTGCGATTTCCCTGAACGCTTTCCTCCTCTGGATCTGCCGGGTGCCTTCTTCGCCGGGGTTCTGCGCATGGAGTCGATGGTACTGCCGTCGCTCTTCAGCCAGTAGAGCCAGCCGTCCTTCTGGCTTCCGCAGACGACTTGGGCTGCAGCGGAAGGGCTGGTGAATTCCACGTCTCTGGTGAAGAGGAAGTCTCTGACGGACCCGTCCTCCATCAGCCGGCGGCGCGCAGCGCGGACATGTGAAGCCACAGTAGGCGTCTCTGTCTCCGACATCTGGGATCCCTTCAGCACGGTAAACACGCCGGACTCCCGGTCGTAGAAGCCCCAGGCTCTGAGCCGGCTCAGGCGGATGTGGAGCAGTTCGCAGCCGGCCGGGGCCGTTGGCAGGGGATCAGCCATGACAGAATC
>CAYYHY010000297.1:1703-3126 GCA_964471855.1 uncultured Oscillospiraceae bacterium
GCGGATGTGCCGTCCCCGGCGAGCGGTTCTCTGCTGGATAATCCGGCATCAGGGATCTGCTGCGGCCTGTCCTGTACATCAGAAGAATCTGCAGTACTGCGGCTGTCAGGGACCTGTTCCGGACCGGCTGTTTCAGGCTGCCAGCAGGAGGGTCCTGCGTCAGTCCCCAGTATGACCGAGGCGGCCTCCCCGGGGTCTGAGAATTCCACATCCTCTGTAAACATGCCCCCGCAGAGAGCACCGGAGGAGACGAGGCGGAAGCGGCGGCCCAGGATGCTGCTGGGACAGCCTGTCCCGGAGACCGGGGCGACAGCGGAGCCTTTCAGGACGGTGAACCCCTCCGGGGTCAGCATGCCCCTGGCTGCAGCCCCGTCCCTGCGGAGGCAGAGCAGACCGGAGAGGGGACCGGCGGAGCCCGGTTCATCAGAGGACTCCGGAAGCAGGGGAGGTGAATGAGGAGAGGCATGGGACAGCCGGAAGAGAGAAGTTCCGTGCATGTCTGTCCAGGCAGCCGGGTCTGATACCGCACCGCCGGAGACAAAGCGGGCAGCGGGTCCGGGGCCGGGGAAGAGGAGATCCGCCGTGAGCTTTCCATCCTCTCCCACGCAGGTGTACTGGCTTTCCCTGCTGAGCCAGTCCTCGAAGGTGTCCGGCGGCACCTGCATGACCCTGCTGCCCCGCAGTACCCAGAAGCCCTCCCGGGTGATCATGGCGGCGGCATCGTACAGATATCCGTTCCCGGCGGAGGACTGGAGGAAGAAGAGCCGGGAGCTGTCCTCCGCCTCCGGGGTGTCCGAGGGGGAGGGCTCAAAGATCCGGCAGCCCAGGACCGGCAGAGCGGTCCGGACGCTGGGGAAGAACACATCGGCGAAGTCCCGGACCTTCCTGGGGAAGGAGTCAGTATCGGCAGCGGGGCTGTTCAGCAGGATGCACCGCCCGGCATGGAGAGCGGCGTCCACCAGTCTGGCCTCCAGACAGGTCAGGCGGCTGCGGTCCAGGGTGCCGTCGGGGGCGGTAATGACAAGAGCTTCCGTCCAGAAGCAGTCCCGGTGTTCAAAGTCGAAGTCCTTCTCCAGCAGAGAGAGGGCATCGTCCCCCTGGCAGATATGGGCAAACTGCCGGCTCTCCCCGTTCTGCCCCAGAAGAATGCAGAGACCCGGCAGGTGCAGTTCCTCCAGGTCCTCCCCCGCTGAGAGGGCAGAGCGGGGGACACAGAAGATGCAGGCGTTCCAGTTGTCCAGGGTGACCTGGAAGATGCCGGAAGGGGAGCCGTCCACCATGTAGATGTCGAGACTCCGGCCGGGGGCTTTCATGCCTTCTGCCTCCTTTCGATTCGGGCAGCATCCCTGCAGCCGCATGGACCGCTGCAGAGGAGGGGTAGACGGGAGAGGAATGCGGAATCATGCCCTGAATCAGACTGCTG
>CAYYHY010000298.1:0-1696 GCA_964471855.1 uncultured Oscillospiraceae bacterium
GGTAATGCAGTGTTCTGCATGCCGGTTTCCGGCTTTGGGTTCCTGCCAGGCCGAAGATGTGATACCGGAACCCCGGCAGTCTGGCGTCAGGGGAAGTCTCTGGTGCCGGAAGCACAGCCTGCATGCCCCGCAAAGGAGGAAAACAAATGGATAAACTGATTCCAGTCCCTGAGGTGGGCGAACTGCTCCTGGAAGAGTTCATGGATCCTTTGGGAATGACGGCCGAGGATCTCGCCTCGGCCCTTGAAGTGCCGCTGGCGGCGGTTCAGGACATCCTCAGCGGCAGGCAGAAAATCACCCCCGGCATTTCCAGACAGCTTTCCCGCGTCTTCGGAATGTCGGAGAACTTCTTCTTTGCTCTCCAGATGGACGTCGACAGACGGAAAAGAAAGTACGGCTGCTGAGGGACAGAAACGGCGGAGCCTCTCCGGCTGCCTGTCCCGAATCTGCTGCCGAAGGTCCGCGCACATATCCACCTGGCGGTCCTGTGACGCCGCCAGCACCAAATCCATACAGATCAGCCCCGGAGTGCAGCAGTGCCTGCACCTTCCGGGGCTGTATCATTTTCTTCCGCCAGTGTCAGCTGTTCCGGATCATGGCCGTTCTCTGTATGCAGGCACAGACCACAGAGGTCATCCGCATGCCTGTCTGCGAGTCTTCTGCAGAGCCAGTCCCTTTTCCTGCCTGGACGCCGGACATCCTGGTCCGCTCCCAGACCTTATCTCTGCACATCCGGTCAGATTCCAATGCTGTCAGAACCTGACGGTTCCGTCCTCAAGCAGCTCTGCGCTCCACAAACCAGCGGCCGATGCAGCTGCCGGTGAGACTGGCGCTGCGCTCGAAGAACAGGTAGCTCTGTCTGCCGTTTACGATCACGGTATAGCGGTCGCCCTGACCGCCGGCCCTCATGGCCGGTGCCTGCCGGATGTCTGTCACCCTGTCGATGGCAAACTTCCGTCCGTCCTCCCACACGATGACCCGGGGGAGCATGAGCCCCTCGGCTGAAAACTCTGCGGTCACTTTCACATACACCTTGACGGGCTTCTTACCTCCACCAGAATTCATCGACCTCAGGCACCTCCATATTCTTCAGAAAGTCATTGGAGGGGATGACAGGCGGATCGCGCAGCTTGTATCCCTTCTCCTGCATGAGGAAATACTTCAGAGCCAGCATCTCGGGCGGCACCTCGAGAAGCGCTGCGCACTGGTAGAACGTCAGCCCGTCCCGGCAGCAGTCCATAACATCATCGTCGCTGATTACCAGCTCCGCTGCAAAGTAGTTGGCTTCCCGGTCCAGTACATTGTTCTCATCCAGCAGTCCCGTGTCGTGGAAGACCTGGCCGGCCTTTGTAAAATGAAACACTATGTGGCAGAGCTCATGGGCAACGATAAGACGCTGATAGGTCCGCGGCATCTCATCATTGAAAATGATGAATGGGATCTGCCTCAGAAAGAGGGCGCATCCTTTGACTGCCCCGGGAGTCGTTCCCATGCTGTAGGGGCACAGACAGATGTCCAGATCCTCTGCCAGGCGGAATGGATCTGTTTCGTCAAAATCCTCCTTCAGATCTTCCACTTCTTGAATAATCTGCGCCCGGGTCATCATGAACCGGTCACTCCTTCAGCCCCAGGATCTTCGGCATCCGGCTCCGGTCCGGATTCACCGCCCCCGCCCTCTTCGGGCAGGTTTTCATCC
>CAYYHY010000298.1:1796-3125 GCA_964471855.1 uncultured Oscillospiraceae bacterium
CAGAACTTCCATCCTCAGAACCGTCCGCGTCCCCTTCCTCACCGGAACCGGCGTCGGTCTCCTGGTAATAGAAGATGTCCGCATCCCCGGAGTCATCCGGGGTCTCGTCTGTCTCATCGTCCCCGTCTGCCGGAACAGAGGACTTCTGCAGTTCCCGCACCCGGCTGCGGAGTTCCTCGCCTACCTTCAGCCGGCGTTCAGTCTCTCCCCCGGACAGCATAAAGGCATGCAGGACAGCAGTGAGAAACGTGGAAGACTCCTTGCTGTTCATGGAACCGCCGGCGAACAGTGCAGGGTTGTCCTCCAGGAACTTGGTCACTTCATTCACGCTCCGGTCCGAAGGGTTGAGGTCATCGAACTCCGTTCCGGAGGGCGGCTCGTGCTGGATATCGTACATGTCGGCAAGGTACGCATCATCCTCATCGTCAGTGAGGTCCCGGATGTGCACATTGAAAATCTCCGCCAGTCTCCGCAAGGTGGCGGGCCGCGGCTTCTTGTCGCCCATTTCATAGGACTGGATGGCCCGGCGCTGGACCCCAACAAGACTGGCCAGGTCCTCCTGGGTCAGTCCCATCATCATGCGGTGCTCTTTGAGCTTGTCTGCAAACGTCTTCACGACTGTGGTCCCCCTTCATCGCTTTCAGCCGGACTGCTCCGCCGGGGGTAGGAGAACCGGCTGCGGACAGCAGAAGGATGCCGCCCGCAGTTCAGTATACAGGCCGGCTGCTCCCCTGTCAATACCCCGCAGCCAAATTTTGTGCGCCTTTAGAACGCTTTTCGTGCGCTTTTCCCGTGTTAGAATGCATCTATAATCTCTAACCTTTCTGATACGTTCGAAAGGCGTCTTTCATATGCGCAGTTTGAACAAAATTTTCTCGCCGGCAGCGCACTCTCGCGTCTTTCCGCTCTGTTTCAGTTTTCATTCTGCGCACTTTTTGCCCTCAGTTTCTGCATATAAGGCGGGATTCTGCTTCTTATTCATCCCCTGACCCGCTTTTGTGCGAAATGACGAATCCGCCTCGCCCCCACCGGTCATCTGCTGGCAATTCTGCGAAATACAGGATTGACTTCCCGTCCTGGTCCGTGTATATTAAGACCGAAATTTGCAATCGGCGTTCTTAAGGCGTCTTTCAAGCGTCCTTTTGAAGTGCCCAAGGTACACGCTGCAGGCCCTGGTCCTCAGCCGGACCCCGGAACTGCAGCAGCGATGATCGGAGAAGAAGGAGGAACAGCCATGATTTCCGACAAGCACGCCGGTCCCAGCGGAACCGAATCCACTCCCGAGGGAAAGCACCCCGCAGGCCCGGGAGAGACCTCCCAGGACCGCCT
>CAYYHY010000299.1:0-3122 GCA_964471855.1 uncultured Oscillospiraceae bacterium
CGGCTCTGGCTTTTCCTCCTGTCCGGGTCCGCCGATGCAGGGCAGGGGCAGCTGCCCGGACTGCTGGGATCTGCTCATCAGAAAACACCGGCATCGCAGAACTGCATCCAGCGAATGGAGCAGCCGGCTGCGGAATGCATCCCGCTCCTCGCAGATTGTGTATGAAGCATATCACATGCAGAACCCAGATGCAAGTGCTGTACAGCTGGAAAATAAATTTTTTTGGATTCCCGTCCGCCAGACACAGCAGATTTCCTCTGCTCCACAGGTCCGACCGCCGGTCATTTTCGCTGCACGGGAGAAGCCCCGAATCCCAGGACAGGAATTGACAGAAGCCCCGCCTGATGACACAGGGTCAGGCGGGGCTTGTCACAGTGATCTTGTCTGCAAATGGATCTGCTCAGGCCAGGCGCAGGCGGATCCCCCCGGGGCCAGACGTACCGGAGAAACTCCGCCCGCCATCCAGATCCGGGTCTGCCTGACGGTCCCTGCATCTGCTGCACCGCGTCGCCGCTCTTCCACAGGGACCTGATGCTCCGTTTTCTGCCTGTCAGAAAGCCCCGGGCACAGGGTCCGGGGCTGAACTTTATCCGTTTCTGCTGCAGCGTGCTGTGATTTCCATCAGTTCATCCCAGTGCTCTTCCATATCGGAGACAAGCTTGAACTGGGTTCTGGCCCGGTCCAGATTCTGGTCCGGACGGGAGGTGTGGAAATACCAGTCACCCTCCAGGTAGTCGGTAAGGAAACGGATGCCGCACTCCAGGGTCATGAGCCTGGCGCCCCAGGGGAGGTATTCGGTCTCCGCCTCAGTCAGGGTGCCGCCGGTCCCCTCCAGGAAGGCCTGGGCATAGACCTCGTACAGGTGCAGATCCAGGTTCACCCTGCTCTGGTCCCGCTCATCCTCGTCGTTGTGGTTGGCTCCAAAGCGGATGGAGTCCCCGAAGTCATAGATGACAGAGCCCGGCATGACTGTATCCAGGTCGATAATGCAGATGCCCTCTCCGGTTTTTCTGTCTATGAGCACATTGTTCAGTTTGGTGTCGTTGTGCGTCACCCGCAGGGGAAGCGTGCCGTCCGCCAGGGCCCGGACTGCCACGGAGCAGTCGGCGGAGCGCTCCAGCGCAAAGGCGATCTCCGGTCCGCAGACCTTCACCCGTCCTTTCGGATCTGCCTCCACGGCGGCCTCCAGTTTCCGCAGCCGGTCCTCCGTGTCATGAAAGCGGGGTATGGTCTCGTAGAGAGTGTCCGCCGGGTAGCCGTCCATCATGCGCTGGAACCGGCCGAACGCCCGGCCGGCCGCTGCAAACAGCTCCGGTGTCTCTGCCGTCTGGCAGCAGCAGACGTCCCGCACAAAGGGGAACACCCGCCATGCACCGCCCTGGCTGTCCGTGAAGAAATCCTCCCCGCTGCGGGGGCGGATCACCTCCATGGCTTCCCGGGACCGGTCGCCTCCCGCCCGGTCTACCTTCTCCCCCAGGCAGGCGGTGACGCCGATGATGTTCTTCATCAGCTGGTCCGGATGTCTGAATGCGGCTGCGCTCATCCTCTGCAGGATGAAGGTCCGGCAGTCCTCGTCCGCAGGCTGGGTGTGGACACAGAATGTGTCATTCACATGCCCCCTGCCGTACCGCATGGCGCCTACCACGGGAGCTCCGAAATCAAAAGCGGCCAGGGCCTCCTGAACCGTATCTTCCGCCCGCCCCACGCCTCAGGTCTCCCAGAGGCTGTCCGGGTAGAGGCCGGACCGGGTCATCTCCCGGATGGCCGCCACCACGGAGGGCTTGTCCTCCCGGTATGTAACGCCGTACCACCTGTCGCTGCTGGACAGCACCTTCACCCTGGCCTTCCCCTCCTGGGTCAGCTGGGTGATGACGGAAGGAAGGAAGTACTCCCCTTTCAGCGGATCTGTCTTCAGGGCACGGTCCAGAAAGGCCGGGAAGCGTTCCCAGGCCTCGTCCAGATAGCTGCGGGTGAAGCCCCACAGGTTCATGGACACGATGGTGTCGCCGGGGAGGCGGGTCCATGTGGCGCCTCCGTCCTCTGTAAAGCGGGCGTCCTCCCCGTCCTTCTCAATCTTCGTGTGCTCGGTGACGCTGTCCAGGTACCCGTCCTCCGTCTCCACGCAGACGCCCCGGGCCACGGTGCCGTGCTCCGTAACGGTGTTGCGCAGCAGGTAGCCCACCATGGCATACTCGTACACGTCGCTGTCTGGGTGGCTGCAGAGGTAGTCGTAGATGAGTCTGTAGCCCTGAGGGCCGTAGTAGTCATCGGCGTTGATCACGGCGAAGGGTCCGTCCACCACATGTCTGACGGCCATGGCCGCATGGCCGGTGCCCCAGGGCTTCACCCGCCCCTCCGGTACCGCGTAGCCCTCCGGGAGATCCTCCAGGTCCTGGTACACATACTTCACGTCCATGACCCTGCTCAGCCGGTCCCCCACGGCCTCCCGGAAGGTCTCCTCAATCCGGCGGCTGATGACAAAGACCACCGTCTCAAAGCCCGCCCGCCGGGCGTCATAGAGGGAGTAGTCGATGATGATCTGCCCGTGGCTGCCCACCGGGTCAATCTGCTTGAGGCCGCCGTAGCGGCTGCCCATGCCGGCCGCCATTACAGCCAGCACCGGTTTTCTGTCCATAATTGAGTCACGCTCCTGATGCAGATGCTTCCTGCAGTATGGATTGAAAAAGGGACGGGTGCACCGGAAGATCCGCTCCTTCCCCAGGCGGTCTCCCCGGCTTCCAGTGTCCGCATCCCGGCTGCTGCCGGCCTCCGGACCTGTGTGTCCCTGATTTCCTGATTCATGTGTATCCGTCCGGATTCATGGACTGCCACTTCCAGCTGGAGGCGCACATCTCCTCAATGCCCAGTTCCGCCTTCCAGCCCATCTCGTCCAGGGCCTTCCGGGGGTCTGCATAGCAGGCGGCGATGTCCCCGGGCCGCCGCGGGTCGACCACACAGGGGATCGTTCTGCCGCAGGCCTTCTCGTAGGCATGGAGCACATCCATGACGCTGTACCCGTGCCCGGTGCCCAGGTTGCAGACGAACAGTCCGCAGCCGGTCTCCAGTTTCTTCAGGGCCGCCAGGTGCCCCTTTGCCAGATCCACCACGTGGATGTAGTCCCG
>CAYYHY010000300.1:0-3119 GCA_964471855.1 uncultured Oscillospiraceae bacterium
TCTTCAGGGCCGCCAGGTGCCCCTTTGCCAGATCCACCACGTGGATGTAGTCCCGGATGCCGGTCCCGTCGGGGGTGGGGTAGTCGTTTCCGTAGATATGGAGTCTGTCCAGTTTCCCCACAGCCACCTGCGCTATATAAGGCACCAGGTTGTTGGGGATGCCCCCGGGGTCCTCCCCGATGAGGCCGCTCTCATGGGCGCCGATGGGGTTGAAGTAGCGGAGCAGCGCCACATTCAGAGAGGGGTCCGCCGCACAGCAGTCCATGAGCACCTTCTCCTGGAACAGCTTGGTAGTTCCGTAGGGGTTGGTGGTGCCCCCCGTGGGGAAGTCCTCCCGCACAGGCATGCTGGCCGGGTCCCCGTACACAGTGGCCGAGGAGGAGAACACCAGATTCCTGACCCCGTGCCTGCGCATGGTGTTGAGCAGAACCAGGGTGGACACCAGGTTGTTTGTATAGTACTCCAGGGGCCTGCGCACGCTCTCCCCCACCGCCTTCAGACCGGCGAACTGGATCACCGCAGTGATGTCCGGGTGCGCTGCAAACACGGCCTCCGCGGGAGCCGGATCGCACAGCTCCGTCTCATGGAAGGGCACGCTCTTCCCCGTAATCCGCTCCACCCGGCGCACCGCCTCCGGGCTGGAGTTGCAGAGGTTGTCCGCCACTACGATGTCAAACCTCGCTTCCAGCAGTTCAACACAGGTGTGGCTGCCGATGTATCCGGCTCCGCCGCAGACTAAAACAGACATATGGGCAATGTCCTTTCTGTTCCGTTTTCTTCTGCAGTATACTGGTTTCTCCCCGGTTTTTCAACCGGAAAAGCCATTTCTGAACTAAAATGCACAACATATATTAAGTCCTGAACATGAGGGTTTTTCGCTGTTTCCGATGCTCGACTGCGCAGTTTGCCAGGACAGGTACTTGTATTTTTCTTTTCTTCAGTATATGATGGCAGCATGAAAGGATGCCCGGCGCTTCTGCCCGGGCTGAAACATCCCCCGGAGGCATGTCCGTGCAGCTGAAGCTCCTGCTGCCGGGCAGCCGCCCCTCTGATCTCTGCCGGAGGTGAAGCCATGAGAATCTTCAGTGAAAACGTGTTCCTGGATGGCGCCTTCACTCCCGCCTGTGTGGAGTTTGACGCCGCCCGTTTCCTGTCCGCTGAGCCGGGTCCCGGTCCCGCAGATGTGAACTTCGGATCTGCCTTCGTAGTCCCCGGCCTCGTGGATATCCACACCCACGGGGCTGCAGGGGAGGACTTCTCCGACGGCAGTCCTGACGGTCTCCCTGCTCTCTCCCGCCATTACGCCTCCCATGGTGTCACCTCCTTCCTGGCCTCGGTCATGACTCTGAAGGAGCCGGCTCTCACCCGGGCGGTCCGGACCGTACGGGACTTTGTCCGCCCTGCGGACGGGGCGAAGTGCGCCGGCATCCACCTGGAGGGTCCCTTCCTCTCCCATGCCAGGCGGGGCGCCCAGGCAGCGGAGAATCTGTGTCTGCCGGATACAGCCATGTTCCACCGTCTGAACCGGGAGAGCGGCGGCCAGATCCGGCTTGTCACCGTGGCACCTGAACTGCCCGGTGCCATCCCCTTCATTGAGGAGGTCTCAAAGCTCTGCACGGTCGCCCTGGGGCACACGGATGCGGACTATGAGACCGCCATGGCTGCTTTCCAGGCCGGCGCCTCCCATGTCACCCATCTCTTCAACGCCATGCCCCCGCTCCTCCACCGGGCCCCGGGGGTCATCGGGGCAGCTCTGGACAGCGGCGCCACAGTGGAGCTCATATGCGACGGTCTGCACGTCCACCCCTCTGCGGTGCGCCTGGCTGTGAAGGCATTCGGAGGGCAGCTGGCCGCCGTCAGCGACTCCCTGCGCTGCACCGGCATGCCGGAGGGGGAGTATGAACTGGGGGGCCAGACGGTTGAACTGAAGGACGGCAGAGCCTGCCTTCTCCATACGGACACCCTCGCCGGCTCCACCGCGGATCTCCTGTCGGAACTGCGGAATCTGGTCTCCTTCGGCATTCCCCTGGAGCAGGCGCTGACCGCCGTCACCCTGACACCCGCCAGGGCCGTGCGGCTGGACGGGGAACTTGGTTCCATCGCGGAGGGGAAGCGGGCGGACTTTGCAGTGCTGGACCGGGATCTGAACCTGCTCCAGGTCTTTGCAGACGGCACACGGCTGCTCTGAACGAAAGGAGAAACCATGCGCATCATCAGAACAGAAGACTACAGCCGCATGAGCGAGGCGGCTGCCCGGCATGTGGCCGCCCAGGTCACCCTCAAGCCTGACAGCGTGCTGGGTCTGCTCACCGGCTCCACTCCCCTGGGGATGTACGGGGAACTGATCCGCCGGCACCAGGCCGGGGTCCTGGACCTCTCCCGGGTCCGCACGGTCAACCTGGACGAGTACGAGGGGCTGGCCCCCTCCCATCCCCAGAGCTACGCCCGCTTCATGTACAGCAGCTTCTTCGACCATGTCAACGTGCCGGCCGGGAATATCCATATCCCCTCCGGCACCGCGCCGGTTCCCCTGGAGGAGTGCGCCCGCTACGACCGGGTCATACAGAACCTGGGGGGCATCGACCTCATGGTCCTGGGCATCGGGTGCAACGGCCACATCGGGTTCAACGAGCCGGGGGATGCCTTCTTCCCGGGCACCCGCCTGGCAGAGCTGGCCCCCTCCACCCGGGAGGCCAACTGCCGCTTCTTCTCTTCCCTGGAGGAGGTCCCCCGCCGGGCCTTCACCATGGGCATCCGGGACATCTTCCAGGCCCGCCGTGTTCTGCTCCTGGCCAGCGGGAGAGCCAAGGCAGAGGCGGTAAGGGAGGCCTTCACCGGACCTGTGACTCCCCGGGTCCCCGCCTCCATCCTCCAGCTGCACAGAGACTTCACGCTGGCAGCCGACGAAGAGGCTCTCTCCCTTCTCTAGCACAGCACGCAGCGGCACCCCGGACCGGAGGGTGCCGCTGTCATTATTTCACAGAGCCGGCGGGCAGTTCCATGCCGGAACGGTGACCTTCCCCTGCTCTGCTGGTCAGATGCGGAATGCATCCTGCCTGCTGCAGAGACCCCGGCAGAAGCATATCACACGCAGGCGCCAGATGGAAGTGCTGCCCAGG
>CAYYHY010000301.1:0-3111 GCA_964471855.1 uncultured Oscillospiraceae bacterium
CATCTTATGGGGATCATAGGCAAAGCACCTCTGTCAATGGATTGTGCCGCGTCTGTGCCGGGTATCAGGCATCAGGCTGGGGACTGATAAGCGAATTGACTTGCTAAACACTGTCAAAGAAGCATTCAATCCAAATTATTAACCGCATCGGGGCAGATGCACATGCTGGCTGCTGCATTCTGCAGTGACCTGCGGTCAGGCGTCAGCCGAGGTAGACGTTGGTGTTGTGCCACTCCAGATACTGCCTGTCCGGCATCTGTTCAGCCTGCTCCGGCACCACCAGCAGGGGAGTTCCGTGATACCGGTAGTAGTCCCTGCCGTTGCCGAAGTCCTCATGGAGGCGCCTGCTGACCTCAACGACGCGGTCCGGCGTGACGGTGATGTAGCCCCTGTCGAAGAGCGTGTGGAGGTCCGACCTGAACAGCAGACCGTTGCTCACCAGATGCGGTCCGTCGCTGGCGTAAGGTCTGATGTGGGCCGCCTCCAGAACAGGCAGGGTCTTCTCCCCCGTGATGGCGCATCTGCGCTGGTATGCGTCTGTCACGGCGATCCGGAATCCTCCCTCTCCCAGGCGGTGCTTCGTCATGGAGAGGGAACACCTCTCTGCCCTGAGTCTCTCCTGCACCTGCTCGTACAGGCGTCTGCCCTCAATCATATCTGTGTCGTAGATCTTGCCCTGTACGGTGCTCCTGGCCCAGCCGGTCATGGGAATCCACTCGTCCTCGCTGAACCAGAAGGGATCCGTCAGGATGATGCATCCGATATTCCGGCTGGGGATGACTACTCCCTTCGACAGCCTCTGGCTCCTTTCCATCAGTTCCTCTGCGGACCTGACGCCGTTCTTCTCCCCGAAGACATCCCAGGCAAGGTAAGGGGGAAGGAAGCTGAAGCTGGCAAAGAAGCCTCCGCCCACGATGGCGTTCATCGGATAGCGGAGCTTGAAGAGGAACATTTCGTTCTCCCTGAGCGCCCTGAAGTGCTTTGTTCCGCCCGGCTTCCAGAAGTTGACCTCGTCGAAGTTCTGCTGGCTCAGCTGTCTGTACCAGTCCTCGTCCGTGATGCCGACATACATGTTCACGCCGTTTCCCTCCCCCTGTGCCGCGCTGCGCCGGCTGTCCTCTCAGAAACCGGCCTCATCCAGGGCCGCGCGCATGCCGCTTCTCCTGCTGTAGTCGATCCTCCATCTTCTGACCAGATCCCAGCACACTCTCCTGGCCTCCGGGCTTCCCTGGTCCATGCGCTTGAGGACCTTCGCACACTTCCGGTAGTCCGCCGAGCACCTTGCCTTGACGAGCTTGGCAGTCAGCATGCGTCCGCAGGTCTCCCAGTATGCCTCCGGGTCCTTCGGCATGAATACGTCCTCCATCTGCAGCAGCTGATCCAGACCGCCGTTCTCGCAGACCTCGTCCATGGCCTCCTGGATGTGCCCTTCCCTGAGCAGGAAGCTGTACCGGTTCTTCCTGAACTTGGGCTGGCTGATCAGGTAGATGAAGCACCTGCGCCACTCCGCATCCGTGCAGATCGGCTTGAGGGCCTCATAGTCGCTCTCCGCCACGTCCACCTCGTCGCCCTGGAGGATGAACCGCTTGAGCGCCTGGTTGCGGGCATCTGTGTTTCCCTTCTTCGTGTAGAGATCCAGCAGCTGCCTGTCATAGGACGCCACCAGTTTCCTGTCAGCCCCGTCAAGAACGCGGCTCTTCTCCAGGATCTCAATGAGCCCGTCCGTATTGCCCTCGACCCGGCACTTCTTCAGAAGCCAGGACCTGGCGCCGGGAAGGCTGAAGTGGGGCTTCAGGTACTCGATGAAGGTGTTCTCATCCGCCCCCTGCTCCTCCATGCCCGTGATGGCCCACCGCAGCAGCTCGTCCGCCCGCGCCGGGTCATCGTCCATGCAGCTGCTGATCCCGAGATCCAGATACTTCAGGCTCAGGGTCAGCCGGGCGGGCGGCCACCTGTCATAGATCAGCATGTCCTCCACGGGATACTTCCACACGGCGAATGCCCTGATGAACCACTCGTGCATGGCAGGCCTGTGCCGGTAGGGAACGTGGTCAAGCAGGTACTTCCACGCCCTCCGGCAGCAGGACATCAGAGTCTCCGGCGTAGATACGACGGTCCGCCCCTTCATGCGGAAACTGGTGAAGTAGTCCTGCACTTCCTTCTGATGGTCCATGCAGGACGTAAAGGCCACGCAGATCAGACCGAATGCCTGGCTGAACTGCTTCTTCGACACGAGTTCCAGCGTCTTCCCGTCAACAAGACTGCTCAGCCTGTCATAGACGCTGTCGTAGGATCCCTCCACGCGGCAGTCAAAGTCCGCCCAGATGGAATCAACCGTCTCCTGCCAGGCGTCCTCCGACGACTCCCTGCGCCGCTTCTGCATGATGCCGATGATCTCTTTCTGGACCTCCGGATACCTGCTGCCCAGAATGGAGTACACCTCCTCCAGGGCACCGCGGGTCATCTCCTCGGCTTCCAGCGGTTTCGGGTCTGAGAAGTCCGGATCCTCGTCGAGCCTCAGATACAGAGACGGGTCCGGCTCAGGGACCTTTTTCCCTGCTTTCTCCAGCCAGGTCAGCACCGCTGCACTGTGTCTGCACGGAGAACCGTTGACCTGCCCGCAGGTGCAGGTGAGCCTCGTCAGCTTCCCGTCCCTCTGCCCCAGTCTCACAGTTTTCGCCCCGTACCGGGTGTCCACCCTGGCCCGGAGTTCCTCCCATGAAGAGTCTGCAGGCAGCTCAGCCGTTACCTTCCCCGCCTCAAAGTCCTGTTTCCCGTGCTCCAGACTGGACTGGCTGAACAGATCATCCCAGCGCATCTGTCTGTCACCTCCCGCATTCATTCCCCGGTGCAGCAGACTCCCGCCGCCGCACCGCCTGATTTCAGTCATAATCCCCGAAGGTTTCCTCCTGGAATACAGCCAGAGGACCGCCGCACCCCGGCTCCCGGAGAAACTCCGCCCGGACCGTTCCGCCGGTACCCTGGCATCTCTGCCGGCAGCACCCCGTGCTGTTCCCGCTGCCGCAGGATCAGCAGCAGAGAGCTCTTCTCCCCTGCCGTCCCCGGCCGGTCTGGTCCCCCTGTGCATGTGCACCCCGGTCCTGCAGACGG
>CAYYHY010000302.1:0-3106 GCA_964471855.1 uncultured Oscillospiraceae bacterium
TGTGTGAAATACGCTGTTGAGGTGAGGGAAATGAAACGTCTGTTCGCAGTGATTCTCCTTCTGCTGGCTGTCCTGCTGACATCCTGCGCCAGCAGGGCGGAGAGGTGGCAGGAACAGTATGATCTTGCCATGTCAAGCCTGGAGGAGGGGAACACCGGCGAGGCGCTGGAGACCTTTACAAAGGCCGTGGGGATTGACAAGAAGAACCCCCTGGGCTATGCAGGCCGGGCGGCGGCGTATCTGGCTCCCATCCGCGCGCAGGGCGACAAGCGGCTGGCATCCATGGGTGCCGCCAGCGCACTGGCGGCCATGAAGGAGGAGACGGCAGCTGCGGATCTGCAGGCAGCCCAGGATGACCTTATAAAGGCCCAGGACCTGATCGCGGCGGCAGACGCCGAGGAGTCCTCCAAGCTGGAGATATCAGAGGAGGACAGGGCAGCGATCCGGATGAATCTGGCGTATGTCTACTCCTTTACGGGCAAGACGGACAGCGCCATGAACGCCCTGCAGGGTCTGACAGCGGAAATCGGCACAAGGGAGGAACTGACCCAGCGCTGGAAGTGGATTCTGGCGACCCTTGTGCAGATAGACAAGGATGCGGAAGGAGTTCTGAAGGCCCTCAGGGAAGCCACGCCCCAGACAGGGTTTGCTGCGGTGAACGGCTACTGGCACTATCTTCTGCCCGCCGGTGCGGTCATGGCGGGGCTGGAACTGCCGGAGGACATGGCAGCCAGCGTCAGGTCTGCTGTGGAGGAACTGCAGCAGAACCCGGAGATGACAGAGGAAGACCAGGCCGGCATGGAGGCCTTCCTGCAGGAAGTGGATGCAGTCCTGCTCAGCATTGAGGAGGACAGAACGATTGCGGAGGCGGCAGCAGGCCGTCAGCTCATCACAGCGACGCCGGCCACCTTCCGTCAGGCTCTGGAACAGCTCAAGGCGGCAGGGAAAGATGCGGCGCTGGTTCTGGAGCCGGGGGACTACTATGTGCCCACCATTGCCCTGAACGGGCTGACAAATATCCTTGTCCAGGGGCATGCCAATGTCCGGCTGCTGGGCACGAAGATTGACGACGAGGTCATCCACATCGAGAACTGCACGGACATCACCCTCCGGGGCCTGACCATCGGACAGGAACTGACCGACCAGGCCAACACCTCCTGGGACTCCCCGACCCTGGGCATTGAGAACTCCACCGGCGTCACCGTGGACCTCTGCGATATCTACGGCTCCCAGCAGGCAGAGGTTCAGCTGCTGAACAACGTGCAGTGCAGATTTACCGGGACGTCCATCCGGAACAGCGCAGGGAGCGCAGTCCAGGCCTGGGGCTCGGAATGCACATGCTCATTTGAACAGTGCTTCTTCAACGGGAACGGCTACTGGTGGTCCGTGTATCCCATGATCAGCAACAGCAGCTCCACGGTGCTGGACTTCACCGGCTGCACCTTCCAGAACAACAAGAGCTCCCGGCTCAGCTACTACGACTTCAATTCCTTCACCGACTGCACCACCACAGACAACGGCTGGGGATGAGCCGCCGGAAAGATCAGAAGAACGCGGGCACAGACTGCAGGATGGAAGCGGTCTGTGCCCGTTCTGCATCTGCAGAGGCGGGTCAGAAGCCGGAGATGGCAGAAAACAGGGACAGCAGCGAAGACAGAAACTGGAAATATCTGGAAGGGAACACCCCCTTTAGATTTCCTGAATATGCTGTCCCGTAATGCCTGGAAAGGGTAGAATTCTTAGCGGCGCAGCACTATAATGGTTGCGCCGGGTTACGGTAACAGCCCCTCCCGCCGGAAGGGGAGCAGCATGCGGACCTGCAGCATGTACCCGCAGAGGAGGACAGGAGGGGTGTTCTGCCGGAAGGCAGAGCGGCCCCGCTGCAGCCTCTCGGAGTTCTGTCAGCAAAGACAGCCGGCAGGGACCGGTGCCGGCAGAGAGGACCCGCCGGGGGACGCAGCAGTCCCCGGGAGAGGTCCGGCATGCCGGATATTCAGAAGGGGCGCTGCGTGATGTGCTCCGAACTTCAGAGGGAGGTGGATCCCGAGTACCCAGCAGCTGCGGACGGACCGCAGCTTATCAAACGGGCAGACGGATGCCCGTCAGAAAGGAATGAAACAGATGAAGCATACGCGACGTCTCCTGTCCGGACTGCTTGTGCTGGTCATGCTCCTGTCGCTGATGCCTGCCGGCGCCTACGCCGCAGGGACAGGGGATGCGTCACCTGCTCAGGACACGGGGCAGGGAGAGGAAGGACCGTCCTTCACCCCGGGACTGCCGTCCAGCAAGCACGGCACTGTGACTGGCAGCATTACCTCTACGCTGGAGATGAAGTATCCCCAGCCGAAGGAGGAGCTGAAGAAGCGGAACGTCCAGGTTGAGCTGTCTTTCAGCGGTGTGGAGATACCGCTGGTGACGGTGAGTCTGGCGGAAGACAGCACAACCCCCTTCACAGTCAACTCCTACGTGAAGGACGACGCTGAGATCGACACCCTGCCGGAGAACGCAAACCTCACCGGCTATGCCGATGTGGCGCTGCTGAACAGCGAAAAGGCTCCTCTCGTCGGCGGCCAGGACACACCCGGCTACGTCCGGGTGATCTTCAGCGGACTGGTTCAGGGCGAATACACCGTCACATATACGGGGGACGGCTTCCGGACCTACAAGCAGCCGGTCACGCTGGACAAATATGCGCAGGAGGTGTTCCCGAGCACCGGCAACGGCTCTTTCGGCCTGGCGGATCTGACTGAGGACGGGAAGGTCGACAGCGCGGACTGCGATGAGCTCTCCAAACACCTCGGTTCAGCCGAAGCTGCGTATGATCTGAACGGGGACGGGACCGTCAACGTGGCGGATCTGTCCTATGTGTACCGTACCTCCCAGTCCTGGAGCAGCACTGCCATTGTGCGTGACAGCTATCTGCTGGAACCTCCGGTGCTCCTGACAGAGGAGCAGGTGCAGAAGGACCTGCAGCATGCGAAGGTGGAGATCGACACAGAGAGATCCAGCGGCACCATGGAGGACCTGTTTAAGGAAAACGGAAAGACCGTGTCCTTCTCCAGTACAGATGAATCAAAGGCCACCATCGACATCCCCATTACCATGA
>CAYYHY010000303.1:0-3102 GCA_964471855.1 uncultured Oscillospiraceae bacterium
AAAATGAAACGGGACAGACCTTCGTCTGTCCCGCTGTTTTCCCCGTTTCACGGGTGGCGACTGCCATCCAGGATCTCGCCAGCGGACAGCAGCCGCCAACGCATAGGATATCAGGCATCGATGCCAGCAACAGATGCCTGCGTCACTAATACTAGCATCTTGCCGGCGGCCTGTCAATAAGTTCCAGCACTTTGCTGGCAATTAATTTCCAGTTTTTCTGCGCTCCCTGGAGAAGGTCCGCGGCAGAACGGGCTCAGAGGTACGGGTGCTGTCCGGGGGCAGGTTCCACACCGCAGTAGAGTCCGTAGGCATCACAGATCCAGTGCTCCCCGTCGATGCTGACCCGGCACCACTGGTGGGTATATCCGTTCTCGTTGACATGCTCGTAGGGGATGCCCAGCATGTTCAGACACAGACCGGTCGCTCTGGTGCAGCCGGCGCAGGAGGCGCTGTTTGCGATGAAGAATCCGTAGGGGTCGTTGTAGTTGTCCGACTCCATGGAGTACTGGACCTTTTCCTCTGTCAGGATCCGCAGGGCCATGGCGATGCCGTACAGCTGCGCCTTCCTGCTGAGATGGGCCAGGGGTGTGACAATCCTCTCCGCCGCCTCATAGGCCTGGGCAAACTGTGCGTCCGTTGCGTTCTTCTTTACGCTGGGCAGGTTGGCCAGCTGTGCAATGGGCACCAGATCCGCCGGCTTCTGCACCAGTTCCTGCTTCACCCGCAGGGACGGCTCCACAACGCGGCTGACAAGAGACGCCACAGATGCACGGTCGATGCTGGCATCCGGGGTGAAGGTCCCGCAGGCGTCATTGCCGGTCAGGATGCCCGCATTGTAGAACTTGTAGGTGATTTCAAACCTGTCGTGCTGCTCCACCGTGGTGTCTCCTGCATTCGGGTCGCCGGCAAAAACTGGGAGCATCTCGAGCATATGCTGTACCTCTTCGGGTGTCAGCACGCCGTTTCCCTCCAGGGCCCAGGCCGCATCTCCCAGGTCCGACCCGTACGACAGATCAGGAATCTGCCCGTATCTGATGTCGTTGACAGGCGCCAGGTCCTCGTCGCTCAGGGCGCAGTACATGAGCCGTACAAACTCCACCCGGGGGATGGGGTCGTTCCACGGCAGTTCGACTCCGGCGGGCAGGTATCCGGCCTCACAGGCGTAGTCCACGTATCCCTGGTACCAGGGGGTTCCGTTGCTCTGCGGCTCAGGCAGCCCCAGGTTCAGCGCCAGAAGGCGGTCCGTCATGGCCACCGCCTCAGCCCAGGAGAAGGTCCCCCCGGGGCTGAACTCCGTATCCGTGGTGCCGGTCATGAGCCCGTATTCATAGGCCGTCTGTACCCAGGGCGCAAACCATCTCTCTTCCGTCACGTCCGCAAACCGTCCGCTGTAATATGTGTTCACCTTCTGCAGACTTCCCATGGCTGCAGAGGCAGGCATGCAGCACAGAGACGCCAGAAGGGCCAGCGCCAGAAATGCTGACAGTGCTTTTTTCATTGAAATTCCTCCGTTCTCCCTCATCTCCTGTGGAACAGACCGTTTCCACTGGCACAAATTATATGTTCAGCCTGGATTGCCGTCAACGGAAACTGTACAGGTAACACCCCGCCCGCAGCGTCTGCGCATCTCCCATGGTTCCTGGAGGCATACCCTGCCCTCCTCTGTCCGGGTCAGATTTCTGCCGCCGGATCTGCCAGCCCCTGGAAAGCAGGGGGAACACCTGCCGGTCTGCAGCCTGGAGGCCGCCAGCGACGGGGGAGAGGAAGGCCGAGTCAAAAAATCTGACGGAAGGTGCAATATTCCGGTGCCCTCAGGGGTATTCTGTATGGAAGGCCTTCCACAGAACACACCCAAATTCCCTGACGGAGGTGAGGCTTTGGACCGCGCGGAGTTCACCCGCATCGCGAAAACCTGGAGTGATTCCATATACCGCGTGGCGCTTCACGCCCTGAGAAATCCGCACGACGCCGAGGACATCCTGCAGACCGTCCTCCTGAAGCTTCTGGAGCATCCTGACGACTTCGAAAGCGAGGAGCACGTGCGCAACTGGCTGATCCGTGTGGCAGTAAACGAGAGCAGCCGGCTGGCCCGCTCATCCTGGCGGCGCACCACAGTTCCGCTGCAGGACTTTGACGGTCCGGTCACGGAAGACCAGGACCGGATCGACCTGTACAACGCGGTCATGAGGCTGGACCGGAACCAGCGCCTCGCTGTCTACCTCTACTACTATGAGGGGTTCCCAGTGTCGGAGGTCGCCGGATTTCTCAACGCCAAACAGTCTACTGTCCAGTCCTGGCTGATGCGGGCCCGTGAAAAGCTGCGCCGGGAACTGACAGAAACCCCGGAGGCGCCATCTCATTCTGGAAAGGAGTGTTTGGGTTTTGCTGTCCCAGGACTACTTTAAGCTGTGCGAGAGCCTCCGGGCTCCCGAAAATACCATTGAGGAGGTCCTGCAGATGTCAGAAACCAGCAGCAGGAAGCACCGCCGTCCCCTGAAGACCGCCCTGGTAGCCGCTGCCGTCGCCGCCGTCATGATCGTCGGCACTGCCGCTGCCGCACCCCAGGCAGGACCCCTGATCGGGTCCATCCTCGGAACCTGTCAGTTCCACGCCGAAACCGGCAGAAGGACGGTCACTCTGACCGACGAGAACGGCAACACGATTTTTAACGACGCAGGTGCTCCCGCAGAGAGCGAGGTCATCATCCTCCACGCTCCGTCCGCAGCCCGCGTGGTTCAGCGCAGCGGCCGCGATATGCTGATGCTGGACGGACCGGACGGTCTGGAAGAGTTCGATATCACCAGTGAGCTGGCCGAACACGGCGCATATCACTATGCCGGCAGGGGTTTCACCGTTGATGTAACCGGCATCCCGGGCAGCTGGCAGGCACACGTCATTGTTGACGTTCCCGCCGACTGACTCATCTGACAGAGGTCCTCCATGCTCTCCCCAGAGCGTGGAGGACCTTTTGTTCATTCCAGGGGCAGGGGAGACCGGAGGACAGACAGGGAGATGTCTTCCTCTGCAGTCAGATCATTACCAGTGACTGCTGTTTATTTACAGTAAAGATAATGTTACTGGTAATCAAGTACCTGCTGCTCA
>CAYYHY010000304.1:0-3079 GCA_964471855.1 uncultured Oscillospiraceae bacterium
AGGGCCGCCACCGCCTGGGCGCCGCCCACGGCGATGACCCGGTCCACCCCGGCGATCTTCGCCGCCGCCAGCACCTCCGTGCTCAGGTGCTCCGTGGGCGGGGTCACCATGATGACCTCCTCCACCCCGGCCACCTTGGCGGGGATCACGTTCATAAGCACGGAACTTGGGTAGGCCGCCGTGCCCCCCGGCACATAGACCCCAACCCGGGTCAGGCCCCGGACAATCCGCCCCACCTGGCCCCCGTCGGGGGAGGTCCACATCTCCGTCCTGGCCAGCACCCGCTGGTTGTAGTCCCGGATGTTGGCCGCCGCGTGCTCCAGAGCCGCGATGACCGCCGGGCTGCACTTTGCACAGGCGTCGTCCAGCACGCTGGCTTCCAGCTCAAAGGGCTCCCTTCTGTCGTATACATAGGAGTACTCCTTGACCGCCTCGTAGCCCTTCTCCTTCACGTTGTCCATGATGTGCCGGACAACTTCCTCAATGTCTGCGTTCACCTCGGAGGCCCGGGCCCGCATGGTCTCCAGCTGGGCAAACTCCGCTTTCCCGTCTGCACGGATGATACTGATCATTCATGTTCCTCCTGTCCCTTGTCTCTTCCTTATCCCTTTCCTGATTCCAGCACCGCCTCGCAGCGGCCGATAAATTCTGCAATCCGGTTCTTGTACAGCTTCATGCTGGCCGTGTTTACAATCAGCCGGGCCGAGACCTCCGCCACCGTGTCGATGGGTATGAGCCCGTTGGCCTTCAGGGTGGCCCCCGTCTCCACAATGTCCACAATGGCGTCCGCCAGACCCAGAATGGGGGCCAGCTCCACGCTGCCCTCAATCTTGATCACTTCCACGTCCATGCTCTTCCCCGCAAAGTAGCGCCGGGTCACCTCCGGGTACTTGGACGCCACCCGCCGGGTGCGGTAGGTACCGAAGAAGTCGGAGCCCTCCTTTACAGCCAGGGCGAAGCGGCACTTCCCGAACCCCAGATCCAGAACCTCGTAGAAGCTGCCCCCCATCTCCAGGATGGTGTCCCGTCCCACGATGCCCATGTCGCACACCCCGTGCTCCACATAGGTGATCACGTCCGGGGCCTTGGCCAGCACCGCATCCAGGTCGGAGCCGGGCAGGGAGTGGATGAGCCGGCGCCCCGGGTCCTCCAGGGGACCCGTGTCCAGACCCATCTTCCGGAACATCTCCATGGACTGGTCCAGCAGCCTTCCCTTGGTGACGGCAATGCGGAGCCGCTCTGCTGCGCTCATGCCTCCACCTCCACTTCCCGCTCCCCGTCCCGGTCAATCACCAGCACGGTCCGCACGCCCTTGTCCCGGGCCAGGTTCATGGTGGACTCCAGGGTCCTGCAGGGGGAGAGCTCGCAGGTGCCCGCCGGGTGGCTGTCCACCGCCTCCATGGCCGCCGCCAGACAGCCGCTCTCAAAGTGGACCACGCAGCGCAGCCGGGGCAGAGCCGCCGGGGGCAGGATCCGGGCCAGGGCATCCACATCCACGCAGAAGCCGGTGGCCTGGGCCTCCCGGCCGAACACCCCTACCAGGCTGTCGTAGCGGCCGCCGGAGAGAACCGCATCTCCGGCCCCCTCCACGTAGCCGCGGAAGACTACCCCCGTATAATACTCCATCTGATGCACCATGCCAAGGTCAAACCGGATATAAGGACCATAGCCCGCAGCAGCCAGTTCCTCCCAGAGGGTGCGCAGCCCGTCTGTAGCTCCGGTCCGCCCCGCCAGATTCTCCGCCTCGTCCAGCACCTCGATGCCGCCGTAGAGACGGGACAGCCTCCGCAGGGCCTCCGCATTGGGGTCGCTGCTGAATGGCTCCAGCAGCACGTTGAGGGCGGCGTAGTTCTTGCTCTCGATGCAGCGGCGCATCTCCTCCGTCTGCTCCCCGTCTGTCCCCAGCCGCTCCGCCAGGGTGCGGAAGAAGCCGGCGTGGCCCAGTTCCACGTGGAACCTGGCTGCCCCGCAGGTGCGCAGGGCGTCCACGGCAGTGGCTACAATCTCCATGTCCGCCTTCATCCCCGAGGCCCCGATGAACTCGATCCCGCACTGGGGGATCTCCCGGCTGGCCCCGTTGTGGGCGGCCCGGACCCGGTACACCGTCTGCTCATAGTAGAGCCGCTGGGGCAGGGGCACGGTGCGCAGCTTGGTGGCCGCCACCCGGGCCACCGGCGTGGTGGAGTCCGGCCGCATGACGCAGAACTTGCCGCTGGGGTCCGCCACTTTCAGCATCTGCTCCTGGCTGATGGAACTGCCGGAGCGTGCGAAAATATCATAAAACTCGGTGTCCGGCGTGGACACCTCCTGGTATCCCCTGCGCTTGAACAGCCTTACCAGCCGCTCCTGCACCTGCCGCCGCTCCGCGCACTCGGCGAAGAGCCGGTCCCTGGTGCCCTCAGGGGTGTTGATGGTCGCTTTCAACGGTAATATCCCTCTCTTGTTTCCTGCCGGCGCTTTAGCGCTCTGTCACGCTAATATACTACAGCGGTGGAGTGCTGTCAAGGAGAATTTCCCTTCCCCCGCTGTCCGCCAGCTCCCCGGCAGCGCCGCAATCCCCTGTGCCGCACGGCTTTCCCGCTCTCTCCATGCCGGCAGCCCTGCCTCTCCCGCATCCGGTACAGGCCCCCCATGAGCATGCTTCTGAGACGTCCAGAGCGCCATTAATGACACGTTCCGACAGACGCCGTCCTTCCATTCCGCCTCTTCCTCTCCCCTGTTCCTCCCTGTCACAGTCCTCCGCCCCGGGCCCCGCAGGGGGCCGCCGGAACCCGGTCAGGACCAGTTCCCATGCACCAGGGCTGCACCCGGCCGCCCCGGAGGACAGCATTCCAGGCCAGCTTCCTGTTATACAGCCTGTCCAGTCCCGCACATGGCAGCAGGACAGAAGAAGATCCCCATTCCGCCTCCCCTGTGGAGGAAAGCAGAGACATCCTGGAGAAAGCAGCATCTTCAGAGAGCCGGGGGAACAGGTTCCCCCACAGACCTGCGGATACTCATTCCCCATTCTCCATGCACCCTGCCGCTTCTGTCTGACCGACCCGGAACACAGCCAGTCCGCAGGCATGCCGGGGAGATC
>CAYYHY010000305.1:0-3077 GCA_964471855.1 uncultured Oscillospiraceae bacterium
ACTGCGACGGAACCGACGCTGGAGGAGATGCTGCTCTTCGCTGTGCTCCGGGATGCTCCCAGGATGCCCGGCGGGAAGTACGTGGGCATGTATTCCGCGCCGGTGGAGCCGTGGCCCCACCAGGAAATCGTCAGCAGACGGCTTGTGGAGAGCTGGCCATATTCGTACATGATGTGCGATGAGGTTGGTCTGGGCAAGACCATTGAGGCGGCGCTGGCAATCCGGAGCTTGGTGATGTCAGGTACTGTCAGGCGGGTGCTGATTGTTGCACCTGCCAGTTTGACAGAGCAGTGGCAGCGGGAACTGGCCCAGAAAGCCCTGCTGCCTTTCTTCAGAAGCAGGACGAAACCGGGCGGGAGCGGAGCAGTGCAGCATGTGTGCATATATCCGCAGGAATACACCTTTGTGAGCGACAACCTGTTCGGTCCTGACCTGAACATTGTCTCTTCGGGGCTCATATGCCGCGAGGAGCGGCTCAGCATGCTCCGGGGAGCGGAGGATTTCGATATCATTCTGGTGGATGAGGCCCACTATGCCCGCCGCCAGAATCCCCGTGATGGGTCTGAAGCAGCCCCAAAGTACGGGCAGCTGTACAGAGCCATGGCAGATGTGCTTCGGTTGAAGACACGGTGCCTCTGGATGGCAACTGCGACCCCGATGCAGATCGACTCCATAGAGGTGTATGACCTTTTCCGACTGACGGGCAGAACGGGACCCTATCAGAACGACCCGACCCTGAGCATGTATTACTTTGAATTGCTGTCCAAACTGCTGAGCAGAGAGCATCTGTCCAGGCAGGACTGGCAGGTGCTGGGTCAGAGCTACGCCCAGCTGGAGGCGCTGGATCCGTTTCTGTGGCAGCAGCTGCAGGACTCTGTGGTGACAGGGCACAATCAGAAGGCGCTGCGCAAGCTTCCCTATGCAGACCCCATGGGAGCAGATGTGAAGTACCTCCTGCAGCCGCTCTTTGCGGCTTCGCCGCTGTCCCGCGTCATGATGAGGCATACGAGGCAGCTGCTGGAGAAGTACCGGGAACACGGGGAGCTGACCAGCAACCTGGCCCGGAGGCATGTGCGCCCCATCTGTGCAGTCGAGTTTACCGCAGCCGAGGCGAAGCTGTACGCCATGCTGGATGACTACTGCAGGGAGCTGTCTGTCCAGATTCAGCGGTACAGCAGCCAGAAGACCCGGCAGATGATGTTCTTCCTGCTCAGCTTCCTCCAGCTGCGGTTTGCATCCAGTCTCGATGCCATCCGGCTGACCCTGCAGCGGCGTTTGAAGAGGGTGGAACTGACCCTCATGACAGGGGCCCGGAACTATGCTTCGCAGGAGGAACTGGACGATGCGCTGGATGAACTGCAGGATTCAGCAGAGGAATACAGCGAGTTGGACGTTGACAGCATCACACTGGATACCATTCTGAAAGACAGGACCGAAGCGGACCTGCAGTGGGAGCAGACGCGTCTGACAGAGATGCTGGCACAGCTGCAGAGCATGAATGAGACGCCTTCCAAGATGAAGGCTCTGCTGACAGAACTGGGGAAAAGGTGGCTCCCAAGCGGGAGACTTCGCCAGACAGTCCTGTTTTCAAGGTTTTTCGACACAATCGAGAGCATACGGAACTGCCTTGCTGTCCGGGCCGGCGGGATGAGAGTTGGAGTTTACTCTGGCGTCAAGTCCTGCTGGTATGATCCAGACCAGGGGAAGGATATCCCGGCTTCCAGGGAGGAGATCCGGGACCTGTTTCTGAGCGGGGAGATTGACCTGCTGCTCTGTACAGATGCAGCTGCAGAAGGTCTGAACCTCCAGACGGCGGATCTGCTGATCAACTTCGACCTTGGCTGGAACCCGATGAAAGTGGAGCAGCGAATCGGACGTATTGACCGTATCGGACAGACCCACACCGATATCGAAGTTCTGAACATGTGCTACCTGGGAAGTGCGGAGGAGACAGTCTACGGACGGCTGCTGCAGCGGCTGGAGACAACCAACCTCGTTGTAGGGACTCAGCAGATCTCCATGCTGCCGGTTGAACCGGAGGAGTTTCGGGAACTGCAGCAGGGAAAGCTCTCGGAAGAAGAACTGGAGAAGAAATCCAGGGAGCGGCTGATGGCTCAGAGGAAGGCCTCTGCTTCCATGGAAATCAGTGCCAGTGACCAGTACGAGATGTACCACAGGCTCAGCGGCGCAATGAAGGCACAGCCATATCCGGCTGTGCTGGGAGACATCCAGGAGGCATTTGTCAGTTCACCCTATCTGGCAGATCTGGGAGCAGAGGTTCTGACGAACGGAGTCTGGCATATGCCGGAGAGTGAAAACTGCCCTGAGATCTTTGCAGTGCCGGACCGGGACCGGGCAGCAGGGAATATCCAGTTCCTGTCCTGGGGCAGCCCGGCAGTAGAGAAGGTCCTGGACCTCGTCTGTAGCAAGATCCCGGAGGGCGGTCCTCTGCGCCGTATTTCAGTACAGCAGGGAGACAAGGAGACAGTCGGATGGGCTGCAGCTGCAGATGCCGGCACCGTGCTTGTGACTTCTGTCAAAGACCTGGAGGGACTGCATGTCAACCCGGAAGGTACAGTTACAGATGTTGAGGCGCTGGCTGCACAGGAGAAACTGCGGAATCTCAGCGAACCGGATACCAGACAGATGCAGTCTGCAGAGCAGGCACTGAAGCAGAACAGGCGTTTTGCTGCTCTTCAGGAAACGCTTGTCAGAGATGTGGCGGTCAAACTGCTGGAAGAGGCAAAGGAGTTTGGAAATGACGCCTACTGGGATGCAGCACACTACCTGGAGGAGACACGCCGCGACACCAGAAACATAACCCTTCCAGCACGTGCCTATGCAGGCAAGGAGCGCATGCTCCTGTTTCCTGTCTTCCGGCAGGGAGATACAGTGTCTGTTCCGGTGAAGGAAATCCTGTTTTCCTGTGCTCTGGAGTATACCAAACGTACAGCCTCCGGATTCCGGGGAAAGAAGTCGGAAGTGACAACCGACAGCGTACTTTACCGCATCAAGCGCTATCGAATCACGTAACAAGAACAGCCGCTGCAGAGTGACACTGCAGCGGCTGCATGTCT
>CAYYHY010000306.1:0-3065 GCA_964471855.1 uncultured Oscillospiraceae bacterium
CTGTGCGTGCCGGGGCCGGAGGGAAGGGGCGCCGTTCATAAACAGGGAGCTGAATCTCTGGGACGGGTGAGGCGGATGCTGTCCCTGGACCTGTGTATCAGGTCCAGAGGGAGAGCTGGTCCTCCAGGTCCGTGTCCCGGAGGGCCGGGGGGACGCAGCGGAGGATGGCGGGGGCCGCCTCCGGGCGGAAGATCCAGGGCTCCACCTGACCCCGGGTCAGGACCAGGGGCATGCGGCTGTGGACCTTCTCCACAGAGGGATTGGCCGGGGCGGTGAGGACCGTGAAGCGGGGGCGGCCCTCCTGCATGCAGAAGAGACCTGCCAGGAAGAGGATGTGCTCCCCCGGCATGGTGAAGCAGTGCTTCCGCCGGTCCCGGTCCCACTCATAGAACCCGCTGGCGGGGATCACGCAGCGGCTGCGTTGCACGCAGTCCCGGAACAGGGGCTTCTCCAGGGCGCTCTCCGATCTGGCGTTGATCACCAGGCGGCCGCCGGAGGGGAAGCCCCAGAACTGGAGGTCCGGGACGGGGCCGGAAGAGGAGGGGACAAGAACGGGAGCGGGGTCCGAGGGGCGGATGTCCCCCCGGGACCAGGCGCCGCTCCCGTGGGAGCGGTCGATCTCCGCAGCGATGCGGGTGAGCTCTCCGCTGCTGCCGTCCTCAAGAAACTGGAACTGGGCGCACATGCCGGTCCTTCCCTTCTGTACAGGTCTGCTGCTGCTACTATAATACCGGTCTCCCCTGCTGGCAAGCCCTTTCCAGCGCTGACAGGCAGGAGCGGGATTTGACAGGGGAGCGGGGGATGTGGTACATTGACAGCAGAGAAGGAGAGGTTCCCGGGCGGGAGAGCCCCGGGGGAAGAGGAGGAAGGACGGGAAGATGAAGATCCTGCTGACGGCGTTTGATCCCTTCGGGGGCGGGAGCGTCAACAGCGCCCAGGCCGGGGTGGCCGGCGTGAGGGACGGCGCCGGGGGCGCGGAGATTGTGAAACTGACTGTACCCACGGTGTTCGATGCCTGCATCCCCGCGGTTATGGAGGCGGTGGAGCGGGAGAGGCCGGATGCGGTGCTGTGCATCGGCATGGCGGGGGACCGCCGGGAGCTGACTCCGGAGCGGATCGCCATCAACGTGGACGACGCCCGGATACCGGACAACGCGGGATGCCAGCCGGTGGACCGCCCTGTGGTGGAGGGGGGACCTGCCGCCTTCTTTTCCACCCTGCCGGTGCGGGAGATGGCGGAGACCATCCGCCGGGCGGGACTTCCTGCCTCCATCTCTTACAGCGCAGGGACCTTTGTATGCAACCACCTGATGTACGGGGTCCTGTACGAGGCCGCAGCGAAGTACCCCGCCATGCGGGCGGGATTCATGCATGTGCCGGCACTCCGCTCCCCGGGGACGGACACCGGCATGGAGGCATGGGAGATCACCCGGGGCATCGAGGCGGCCCTGGAGGCGGTGGCGGCTGCGGGTCCCCTCTGCCTGAAGGGGGAGCCGGAACCTGGAACAGGAGAGGGGTGAGAAATGATGCTGTTTGATGGTGTGGATATCGGCGTGCTGCATGAGTACAGGTTCATCTCCTCTTCCCTTCACTTCGGTGCAGAAGAGGAGTATCCCCTGGAATTCACCGTGGAGCACGGGGAGGATGACAGCGGACCTCCGAATATGCCCGCTGAGAAGCTCATACACAACGCCTTTGTCAGGCGCTATGACGCCGATGCCCAGTTCTTTGTGGTCAGCACGGGCTTCCAGGCCACGCCTGACGAGGAGGCGCTGTCCATCCACATGATTGGCAACCTGGCCTTTGACCCGGGAATCAGGGATACCATGGCGGGTCTTCTGCCCCAGATCGAGGCGGAGGACCCCTACCGGATGACCGGCACAGACCCGGACATGCCGGCTCCGGGGGTGGTGTATGACCCGGACCTTCCCATGGCACTCTCGGATTTTGTCAGCATGGATGCCTCTGTATTCTACGTGCCGGCGTCGAAACTGGACCTGCCCTGGAACTTTCCCCTGGAGTTTAAATTCCAGTGGATGCTGGACGAGGATACAGGCCGGTACAGTGCCGAGTATTTTGTGCGCCGGGCGATGGACACCCGCCGCTTCCGCATCATGATCCGCACCCTGACCCCCGCGGCTGACCCCGTGGACGCATGCATTGCGGCGGCAGAGTTTGATCCGGCCTTCAGGGAGCGGGTGAAGGCCATCTTCGCTCTGCGCCAGAGCAGAAATGAAATGAACAGATGGATCGGCGGCACCCCTGAGGCCCGTGCCAAAGTCCGGGGCCTGGCCGGAGGACCCCTCACCCACGGGAAAGGGAAGAGAAAGAAAAAGAGGAAGCGCTGAGGGCGCCTCTTCCCTGCACGGAACAGGAGAACGGGGAGAACCCGGGACTGTCTTCCGGCATGACAGAAAGGAGAGAGCGGCATGCAGCAGTTTTCAGTGGGCACCTTCACCTCTGATTCAGGATGCCTTCTGGCATGCGACCCGATGTACATCATCAGCAGCAGGGGGCGGGCCGAGATCCGGGACTGCCGGACCGGAACCTGGGAGGCATATGTCCTCCGTTCAGACCGGAAGATGTACGGCGGCTTCCGCGTATGGTACCTGCTGGCCGTCCACAGCGACAGCCCCCTGGACAGGGAGACCCTGCTCCGCACCATCGGGAAGGGGGATCTGCCCGAAGGCTTCTCCCCGGTGAGCCGGGAAGTCTGGGTGGACCTTGCCGAGTGCGGCATCTTCGACAGCGGAGCGGCCCGGGAGTGCGGTCCGGACACCTCTGAAGAGACGGGGTTCGAACTGCATATGGACGAAGAATTCTGCAGCCTCTGTGCGCAGGTCATTAAGAGCGGCGGGGACATCCCGGCCGGGGTGCTGCCCAACGGGACCGTGGCCGACAGCGGTCTGGGGGACGGATCATACTGGTGCTGCGCCCGGCGGGACGGGGACGGTCTGGCCGACGCTGTCTTCCTGCGGTTCTGACGGAAGGGCAGCTGGCTGCATGATGACAGGAGTACCGGACTGGCAGCGGGACAGAAGCGCAGCCGGTACAGGAGGATTTCT
>CAYYHY010000307.1:0-3061 GCA_964471855.1 uncultured Oscillospiraceae bacterium
AGGTTCCCTGTTCGTCCTCGTATACAGGGAAGTACTGTCCCGGGCGCTTCTCTTCCACCAGGGCATATCTGTAGCGGCAGGGCTGGGCGCAGCAGCCCCGGTTCCCGTCCCTTCCTGTCATGTAGTTGGACAGAAGACAGCGGCCGGAGTAGCTGACACACATGGCGCCGTGGGCGAACACTTCCAGTTCCAGATCCTTCGGCGCCTTTGCACGGATCTCCCGGATCTCGTCCAGGCTCAGTTCCCGGGCCAGGATGATGCGGGAGGCACCCAGGTCATACCATGCCTTCGCCGACTGCCAGTTCACCACGCTGGCCTGGGTGGAGATGTGTACCGGCACATCGGGGGCGTACTTCTTTGCCAGGGAGAGGACACCCACGTCAGCCAGGATAATGGCATCGGCATGCAGATCGTTCAGATACTCCAGCCACTCCGGGAGCCTGGTGATCTCGTCGTTTCTGGGCATGGTGTTGCAGGTGACGTGGACCTTTACGTCTCTCTGGTGGCAGAAGGAGACGGCTGTTTTCAGTTCCTCCGGGGTGAAGTTGCCGGCGAAGGCCCGCATCCCGAAGGCAGTGCCCGCCAGGTAGACTGCATCCGCCCCGTAGGCGACGGCCATCTCCAGCCGTTCCATGTCGCCGGCCGGGGACAGAAGCTCGATTTTCTTCATGCCTGACGGCTCCTTTCCTTCCTGGACCTTAAAAAGCGGAACGCCGGGATGGCGTCCCGCTTGAAGAGTTCACATGCCGCGGTTGAGCGTTCTGCGCAGCCGGATCTTGCCTTCCAGTGCCCGGTCAATGAGGGTGAGGAAGGTCTCCCTGTCCTCCGGCAGACTGCCCTTGAGAGGCAGATAGTTGGAGGCGTGGTCGCTGGTGAAGTGGAGGGGGTTCACGTCCAGGTTCTCAATGAGAAGCCTGCACTCCCTCAGCACATGGTCTGCAGAGCAGACCTGGAAGCGTCCGGCCTGCACGTCATCCCCCAGGGGAGTGCCCTTCGCAGGGGCGAAGGTCATTGCGGAGAGGTGCCGGGGCTTCATCTCGTTGATGATCTTTGCGGTGGAGAGGATGTGCTCCTTCCAGTCTCCGCCCTCCCCGTTGGCTCCCGTCATCCCGAGGATGACGGTGACCCACAGGTCGATGCCGGCTTCCACCAGGGACCTGCCGGCCTTCAGCATGGTGGCTGCGTCGCAGCCCTTGTGGACGAACTCCAGCACCTGGTCGCTGCCGCTCTCCACACCCAGGTAGGCCCGGGAGAGACCCGCGTCGTGGAGCGCCCTCAGTTCCTCCGGGGACTTGGTCAGAGTGCTCCGGGGTCCTGCGTAGAGGGTGACCTTCTCCAGCATGGGGAAGGTGTCATAGAGCTTGTGGAGCACCTTCATCAGGTCCTCCGTCTTCATGACGATGGCGTCCCCGTCCATGAGGAATACCCGCAGCAGACCGGGACCGTAGTAGTCCAGGGCCATGTCGATATCCTCCAGGATATCCTCGACGGGCCGGATGCGGAACTTCTTCTCCTTGTACATCCCGCAGAAGGTGCACTTGTTGTTGGAGCACCCGATGGTGCACTGGAGCAGGTAGCTCTTCCACTCTCCAGGAGGGCGGTAGAGAATGTCGCTGTCGTATCGCATGTGTCAGTTCCCTCCTGTAATCTCAGCACAGACCCGGCACAGGGCCTCCATGTCCTCCCCGCTGCCGATGGTGATGCGCAGGAAGTTCCGGATCCTGGGGCGGCTGAACCAGCGGACCAGGATCCCCCTCTTCCTCAGTTCCTGCTGCAGGACCTCCCCGTCCATGCCGGGGAAGGAGACAAACAGGAAGTTGGCGTTTGAATCGTGTACCGTAAATCCCATGCTCTTCAGGGTTTCTGCCGTCTTCTCCCGCACATCGATGATCTTCTTCCGGGTCTCCTCGAAGTACGCCCGGTCCTCCATGGCTGCCTTCCCGGCCGCCTGGGCCAGGCGGTCCAGGGGGTAGGAGTTGAAGGAGTTCTTGACGCAGTTTACCCCGGCGATGAGGTCCGGACTTCCCAGGGCGTAGCCCACCCGCATGCCAGCCAGGGAGCGGGACTTGGACATGGTGCTGACGATGTACAGGTTGGGGTACTCCGGCAGCAGGGAGACGGCGGACTCGGCGCCGAAGTCCGCATAGGCCTCGTCCACCATGACCACCCTGTCCGGGTTTGCATCCAGGATGCGGCGGATGTCTGACAGGGGAAGAGTCTTCCCCGTGGGGGCGTTGGGGTTGCAGATGACGCAGCCGCCGTTCTCCCCCAGGAACTTCTCCACCGGCAGGGTGAAGTCCTCGTTGAGAGGGATCTCCTCATAGTCAATGTGGAACAGCTCCGCATATACGGGGTAGAAGCTGTAGGTGATGTCAGGGAAGAGAACCTTCTGTCCGGGGGTGAAGAAGGCGTAGAAGGAGAGCCCCAGCACCTCGTCCGAGCCGTTGCCGCAGAACACCTGCTCCGGGCTCAGCCCGTAGAACTCTGCAATGGACTTCCTCAGTTCCACCGCCTCCGGGTCCGGGTAGAGACGCAGTCTCCCGTCTGCAGCCTCCCTTACAGCCTCCAGCACCTTCGGGGACGGGGGGTACGGGTTCTCGTTGGTGTTCAGCTTGATGAACACCTGGTTCTTCGGCTGCTCCCCGGGGGTATAGGGGACCAGGTTCTGTATCCGTTCGCTCCAGTATTTCTTATCCATCGAGGGCAGCTCCCTTTGTCGTTTTCCCGCTCACATCCACGGCCTCCCCGTTCCGGTAGACCTTCCGGATGTTCTTCTCCGCCCTGCTCCTGGGCAGCATCACCTCATGGCCGCAGCCCATGCAGCGGAGCTTGAAATCCATGCCCACCCGCAGCACGAGCCACTCCTGGCTGCCGCAGGGATGGGGCTTCTTCATTTTCAGAACGTCATTGAGATGGATGTCCATGTTCCAGTGTGCCCCCAGACGTGGATGGTTTCTGCATATGACCTGCATCAGCTGACATCAGCATCTGCAGGCTGATTTCTCCACTATTATATGCACACCCGCCCCATGTGTCAACGCAAACGCCTCTGCAGAGCCGG
>CAYYHY010000308.1:0-3052 GCA_964471855.1 uncultured Oscillospiraceae bacterium
CACAATGCCTGGCCACCCGCTTCACAGCGGCACCCCGGAAAGTTCCTCATGGAATTCTGCGCCTGCCTGCAGCTGCAATTCCTTGTGCTACCGCAGTTTGATATACCCTATTGATTCCTATACCCGGGTGTGGGTCTTCCTTCCGATCCTGTCACATCCGCCATGTTCTGTTCGGGGCAGGTGGTTTCATGCAAGGCCTCTGCGCCATGTCTCCAGCTGACCAGCTGGTGTGGCACCGCCGGTAATGACACAGTACCCTGGCCGCCCCCTCCACAGCGGCATCCTGGAAGGTTCCTCCTGGAATTCCGCGCCTGCCTGCAGCCGCAAATCCTTGTGCCACTGCGGTTTCCAGGTGCCGGCACTGGCATGCCATGAAAGCAGCAGGGGGACGCCCCCCGGCATCCCGGTCAGCGTCCCCCTGGTATTTCTGTTCCTGTTTAATGGAGAAGGCTCAGCTTCATGGACACCACATTGTCCACAATAGCCAGAGCGTTGTCCAGCATCAGCGGATCCTTGCCGCCGCCCATGGCGGAGTCGGGCCGGCCGCCGCCGGATCCTCCGGCAATGGCGGAGACCTGCCTCACAATGTCCCCTGCCTTTACGCCGGCCTTCACCGCCTCCTTGCCGCAGACAGCCAGGAATGTGATCTTGGAGCCGCTGACAGAAGCCAGAACCGCCACAATATTGGGCTCCCTGTCCCGGAGAATGTCGCCCATCTGGCGCAGCCTGGGGGCATCTGCATCAGCAACCACAGCCGTGAGCACCTTCAGCGGGCCTACACCGTGGGTAGAGAACAGGAGGCGTTCCGTCTCGCCGGCCGCTTCCTTCGCCTTGTGCTGCTCCACCAGCTGGTTCAGCCGCCGGATCTCCTGCATGGCGGCCGCAGCCTTCTCCTGCACCTCTTCCGGCTTGGTCTTCAGTGCCGCCGACGTTTCGAACAGCATCTTCTGGTACTCGTTCATGGTCGCCAGAGAGACCCTGCCTGTGGTAGCCTCGATGCGGCGCACACCGGAGGCGACAGAAAACTCATTGCGGATGTGGAAGACCCCGACCTTGGCGGTGTTGTCCAGGTGGGTTCCGCCGCAGAACTCTACGGAGAAGCCGTGACCCATGTCCACAACCCGGACCGTGTCCCCGTACTTCTCGCCGAAGAGGGCGATGGCCCCCCGCTTCCTGGCTTCCTCAATGGGCAGCACATCGGTGACGATGTCGTAGCCCGCCAGTATTGCCTCGTTGACAATCTTGGAGACCTTCTCCAGCTCCTCGCCGGTCATGGCGGAGAAGTGGGTGAAGTCGAAACGGACCCGGTCCGGCTCCACCAGAGAGCCCGCCTGATGGACATGGTCGCCCAGCACCTGGCGCAGAGCGGCATCCAGCAGGTGGGTGGCGGAGTGAGCCCGCATGATGGCCCGGCGGCGGTCCACGTCGATGGAGGCCTTCACGGTGTCCCCCAGGGAGATGCTGCCGGAGAGCACCTTGCCGTAGTGCATGTACTTGCCGCCCTTGTTCTTCTGGACGTCCGTAACCTCGAAGACCATGTCGCCGGCAGAAATGGTGCCGTGGTCGGCTACCTGTCCGCCCATCTCCGCATAGAAGGGGGTGCGGTTCAGCACTACAATGCCGTCCACGCTGGTCATCATGGTCTCAGCCTGCTCGTTCTCCACCACAAGGGCGACGACCTTTGCGTCATCCAGCTCCATGTGGTCATAGCCGGCAAACTCGGTGGCGGGCACTTCCTTGCCGAACTCCACGCCGGCCCAGCCCAGATCTCCCAGGGCCTCCCGGGCCTTCCGGGCGCGCTGGCGCTGCTCCTCCATCTGGGCGTGGAACTCCTCCTCGTCCACTGCCATCCCCTGCTCCTGGGCCATCTCGATGGTCAGGTCCACGGGGAAGCCGTAGGTATCGTACAGCTTGAATGCGTCGGCGCCGGAGAAGACGGTCTCGCCCTTCTCCTTGTGGGCCTGGAGCATGTCGGTGAAGATGCGGATGCCGCCGTCGATGGTGCGGGCGAAGTTCTCCTCCTCCACCCGGATGATGCGGGTGATGTAGCTCTGCCGCTCCCGCAGCTCGGGGTAGTGCCCCTCGTTCTCGTGGATGACGGTGTCGCAGACCTGGTACAGGAAGGGATCGCTGACGCCCAGCAGCTTGCCGCGGCGGGCCGCCCGGCGGAGCAGACGGCGCAGCACGTAGCCCCGCCCCTCGTTGGAGGGCAGGACGCCGTCGCAGATCATGAAGACCGCGGAGCGGATGTGGTCGGTGATCACCCGCAGGGACACGTCCTTCTCGTGGCTCTCCCCGTAGTGGGCGCCGGTGATCTCGGAGACCTTCCGGGTGATGTTCATCACCGTATCCACGTCAAACAGGGAGTCCACCCCCTGGCAGACGCAGGCCAGGCGCTCCAGGCCCATGCCGGTGTCGATGTTCTTCTGCTTCAGCTCCGTATAGTGGTTGCTGCCGTCGTTGTCGAACTGGGAGAAGACGTCGTTCCACACCTCAATGTAGCGGTCGCAGTCGCAGCCCACGGTGCAGGTGGGCTTGCCGCAGCCGTACTCGGGACCCCGGTCATAGTACACCTCGGAGCAGGGGCCGCAGGGACCGGAGCCGTGCTCCCAGAAGTTGTCCTCCTTGCCGAAGCGGAAGATGCGCTCCGGCGCAATGCCGATCTCCTTGTTCCAGATCTCGTAGGCCTCGTCGTCCTCCTCGTAGACGGAGGGGTAGAGCCGGTCGGGATCCAGACCCACCCAGTCGGGGGAGGTCAGGAACTCCCAGGTCCAGGCGATGGCCTCCCGCTTGAAGTAGTCGCCGAAGGAGAAGTTGCCCAGCATCTCAAAGAAGGTGCCGTGGCGGGCGGTGTGTCCGATGTTCTCGATGTCTCCGGTGCGGATGCACTTCTGGCAGGTGCAGACGCGGCGCCGGGGCGGCTCCTCCTCTCCGGTAAACCAGGGCTTCATGGGCGCCATGCCGCTGTTGATCAGCAGCAGGGAGGCGTCGTTTCTTGGAATCAGGGAGAAACTGGGCAGGCGCAGGTGTCCCTTGCTCTCAAAGAAGGACA
>CAYYHY010000309.1:0-3050 GCA_964471855.1 uncultured Oscillospiraceae bacterium
CCTGCACATATTGACATGCCCGTTCTGTGATGCTAAAGTATGGGCACTGCAGAGAAGAGGAGAAGTATCCGGACAGCTGCCTGCACAGAGAGCCCCCGGCAGGGTGGAACGGGGGAGAGGAGCACCGGAGAATACACCTCGGAGCAGCCGCCTGAACGCATCCGGAACGGGGTCAGTAGGGGACAGGCCGGGAACGCCCGTTACAGCGTGAGGAGTTGCAAGACTCCCTGAGGTTCCGGACCGTGAGGCCGGAACGACCAGAGGTGGTACCGCGTTAACAGACGCCCTCTGTCCGCAAGGACAGGGGGCGTTTTTTGAGGAAGTGACCGCAAGATGAAGAAGAAACGGGACAGCGGTCCGCTCTTTGTAGCGGCTGCGGCGCTGCTGTACAGCATCGGGGGACTGTGCATCAAGGTGATCCCGTGGAACGGCATGTCTGTGAACGGGGGACGCACCGCCATCGCTGTCCTGGTCATCGGCATCTACCTGCTTGTCATCAGACACCCCCTCCAGTTCAACCGCTGGATCTTTACAGGGGCGCTGTGCGTCTGCGGCACCAATGTGATGTTTGCCATTGCCAACAAGATGACGACGGCGGCCAATGCCATCGTGCTGCAGTTCACTGCGCCGGTGTTTGTCATCATCTTCTCCGCACTGTTCTTCCACCGGAAGCCGGACCGGCTGGACCTCGCAGCCTGTGCCGTTGTGTTCGGCGGCGTGGTGTTTTTCTTCCTGGACAGCCTGAATGCCGGCAGCATGGCGGGCAACGCCGCAGGCCTGGCGGCAGGGATCTTCTACTCCGGAGTTTTCATGATGAACGACATGCCGGGAAGCGACCCCATCTCCTCCGTATTCTTGGGCGACGTGCTGTCCACCGTCACTGGTCTGCCCTTCCTGCTCCAGGAGACCCAGTTCCCGCCGCAGGCGCTGATCAGCCTGACGGTGCTGGGCGTCTTCCAGGTGGCCGTGGCCTACATCTGCATGTGCATCGGGCTGCGGACCACACCTCCTGTAGCGGCCAGTCTCATCTCCGGGATTGAGCCGGTTCTGAACCCCGTTCTGGTAGCCGTCTTCTACCACGAGCATGTGAGCATGTATTCTGTTGCAGGCGCCGCCGTTGTCATCATCGGAGTCATCGGCTACAACGTCCTGAAGGCCGTCCGCAGTCCTGCTGCGTCCTGACCTGTCCGGGGACCGCCCCTGCAAGCCTGAAATGCAAGAAAAAGGAGCTGTTTCAATGACCTGCTATGAAGAACTGAAGGCCAGGGGCCTGATCGCCCAGGTCACCAGCGAGGAAGAGGTTTCAAAGATGATCAATGAGGGGAAGGCCGTTTTCTACATCGGCTTTGACCCCACGGCGGACTCCCTCCATGTCGGTCACTTCATGGCCCTGTGCCTCATGAAGCGCCTGCAGATGGCAGGCAACAAGCCCATCGCCCTTATCGGCGGCGGCACCGGCATGATCGGCGACCCCTCCGGCCGCACCGACATGCGCACCGTAATGACCCCGGAGACCATCCAGCACAACTGCGACTGCTTCAAGAAGCAGATGGAGCGGTTTATTGAGTTCGGGGAAGGGAAGGCCATGATGCTCAACAATGCGGACTGGCTGCTGAAGCTCAACTATGTGGACCTGCTGCGGGAAGTCGGCGCCTGCTTCTCAGTAAACAACATGCTCCGGGCGGAGTGCTACAAGCAGCGCATGGAGCGGGGACTGAGCTTCCTGGAGTTCAACTACATGATCATGCAGTCCTACGACTTCTACTATCTCTTCCAGCACTACGGCTGCAACATGCAGTTCGGAGGCAACGACCAGTGGTCCAACATGCTGGGAGGAACCGAGCTCATCCGCCGCAAGCTGAACAAAGACGCCCACGCCATGACCATCACCCTGCTGCTCAACTCCGAGGGCAAGAAGATGGGCAAGACAGCCAGCGGCGCCGTCTGGCTGGATCCGAACAAGACCAGCCCCTATGACTTCTATCAGTACTGGCGCAACGTGGACGATGCGGATGTCCTCAAGTGTCTGCGGATGCTCACCTTCCTGCCCCTGGAACAGATCGACGAGATGGACAGGTGGGAAGGCAGCCAGCTGAACAAAGCCAAGGAGATCCTGGCCTACGAGCTCACAAAGCTTGTTCACGGACAGGAGGAGGCGGAACGGGCCCAGCAGGGTGCGAAGGCTGTGTTCGCCGGGGCAGGGAACATGGACAACGTTCCCGCCACCCAGCTGGCTGAGAGCGACCTGAAGGACGGGTCCATCGGTCTTCTGGACCTGATGCTCAAATGCGGACTGGCACCCTCCCGCAAGGAGGCCCGCCGCCTGGTGGACCAGGGGGGAGTGGAGGTCAACGGGGCGAAACCCGCCGGAGCCTCCGCCGCCTACACTGCAGCGGACCTGCAGGGAGACGGCCTCATGATCAGGAAGGGCAAGAAGGTCTTCCACAGGGCATACATGTGAAGCAGTCCGGAGGATTTCCGGACCGCAGAGGGAGAGCAGCCGGGGAGCAGTTCCCGGCTTTCTTCCTGCCCGCAGGGCGACCCGCCGCGTGTTCCCTGTGTGCCGGTACGGTGCCGGGCGCACAGGCGCTGTATCCGGTCTGGAACTTTGAGTGCACAGCAGAACAGACGTCCAGTGCGGATGACATCCGGTGATGTACTCAAGGAGCGTCGACCGTGCAAATGCAAGGATTCAGGGACAGACTGCCGGATTCCTGGGGTGGTTTCGCATTCTGAGCGGAGACAGGCACCTGCTTCAGGGACCTTCAGGTCAGCGTGGGAGACGATGGCTGTGTAAAGGGGAAAACTTTACAGCAATTCTGCCGCACTGATTTCCTGTTGTTCAGGAGCAGGTAAGAAAGGGCCGGGCAGTATTATGGCGCTGCCTTCTGCAGCGAGCCCGGGGGACGAGCACCAGCATGGCATCTGCAGTTCTGTCACTGGATCACCTGCCATCCTGGAGTGGTCAGCTCAGCAGGTTGCCTCATGGAATCACGGCGCTGCTTGCAACAGCGAACTCTGGCAGCTATGGGCGGTACTGAGGAAGAAGA
>CAYYHY010000310.1:0-3045 GCA_964471855.1 uncultured Oscillospiraceae bacterium
AGGGAGACCAGCCGCTTCAGGTCCCGGGGGTTGGCGATGTTCACGGGGATGTCGTCCGGGAACAGGTGCACATGGAACTCCCCCGCCACCGAGAGGTTGACAATCTGCCGGCGGATCAGGTGGGGCTGGGCCTTCTTGGACCAGGAGAACTCGTCCACCGCCAGGTAGACCTCAAAGCCCAGATCCCGGATGGCGTGGACGATGCCCTTGTGGGACAGGGTGAAGGGATCGAAGGTGCCGGGGAAGAAGGCCACCCGGCGGGCCTGGGTGAATGTGAAGGTTCCGCCGCTGAGCCTGTAGTCCGACAGGAAGCGGCTGACGTGGGAGAGGGCCGCGGCCCGGTAGAAGAAGGTGAGGGCCTCCGTCTGGGGCGCCTCCCGGATCAGGAACAGCAGCTTCCGGCAGAACATGCCGAACAGCCTCGCCTTCTCCTCCATGTCCAGGGCGGAGGAGCCGAAGAGCATCTTCCCGATCACCAGCAGGGCCTCCTGGCGCACCGCCTCCCGGTAGTGGGCCAGACCCTGCAGCAGCATGCCGGCCAGCACCTCCCGGCGCTTCTCGTAGCTCTCCTCGCTCTGGGCGAAGCGGGCCCGGTAGGCGGGATAGTGCTGCAGCAGAACCGCCACGGTGTTCAGGGCGCCGGATGCGGCGGAGTCGCTGGCAGAGCCCAGCAGGCTCCTGAGCCACAGCACCTGCTCGTCCAGCTCGCTGGGGTGGAGGTACAGAACCGCCTCCCCCAGATACTCCGGGATGTAGCGGGAGATCTGGTACTGGCCGATCTCCAGCCCCTTGCCCAGCTCCACCACCACCTCGTTCCTCTGCTCCCTGCGCAGCAGGGGGAGGATGCGCACCAGGGCTGCCCCCGCGGTCTGGCGCACCACCACCCGCTCCGACACCTTGACCAGATTCGAGAAATGGGTGGCGATGTGGAGGATGTGGTCCTTGACCCCGTGGATCACCTGGTCCCGGAGCAGTTCGATGCCCGCAACCTTGACGGCCCAGGGGGTGGCTGTCTTCAGGTCGTCCAGGAAGACCTCCCCGGTGATGTCCTCCCTGTAGAGCCGCTCCTCCAGCTCCCGGGTGTCCTCCCCGGCCCGGTGCAGGATCCGGCACACCAGGTAGAGGGAGGTGAGGGGCTCCGTGGAGACGCCCTTCACCACCTGCACGATGCGGCGCATCTGGGGGTGGCCGCCGGGCAGGGAGCGCTGGGCCTCCTGGAAGAACTCCAGGGCGGCGGTGCACAGGCGCATGTCGGCAGATACCGCATAGTGGGCGGCAAACTCAATGAGCATGCCCCGGACTTCCTCCCCGTAGTGCTGAGGCGGCAGGTAGCCGATGGCGTCCAGCAGGCAGAAGGCGGCGTCGGCGTCCAGGTTCTCCGGGTGCCGGCAGCGTGCAAAGAGGGCGTCCAGGAAGCGGGGGATGTCCCCCGGCCTGGCGTGCTGCAGCATGGAGCCCACCATCAGCTTCAGTGTATAGCCGATATGGGCCTTCTGCTGCGGAGTCGTGCGGTAGTCCGGGAAGATGATCCTGTCCAGGTACTCCTCCCAGAGGGTGAAGGGGACCTCCTCGGCCGGGTCGCTGGAGGCGTCCGCCGGCACCTCCTTGCGGTATACCAGATGGAATTTGGCGATGATCTGTCCGATGAGGGCGCCCGCCTGGCGGCGGATGTCCCCGTCCCGGTGCACCAGCAGCTCGTAGAGGAAGGAGAGCGCCTGGGTCTTCTGGCGCACGGACAGATAGGTGAAGTACTCCTCAAAGACGTTGAGGAAGGCCCGCAGCTGCTGCCAGCTCTTGGCGGAGCGGGCGGCCTCGATGATGTTGCCGAACTTCTGCTCGCTGGAGAGCATGTGCATGAGGCGGATGTTGTGCTGCACGGAGAAAAGCACCAGGCTGTGGAGGGCCTCCTGGGGGCTCATGAGGGCCGGGTCCTTCTCCTGCACCGGCTCCCGGGGGGTGCCGGTCAGTTCCGTATCCACGCCACGGCTGATCATGAAGTCCTCGAAGTCATGGAGCCGGCCGTAGACCTGCTCGTAGCGGTGCTTCTTGGCGGCGTCCACATTGTCCAGCTTGGACAGGATCACCTGGAAGGCGTCGTCCAGGGAGAAGAAGACGGTGATCTCCCGCCCCTGCGCATCCCTGCTCTGCTTGGAGCGGAAGTCCGCATAGATCAGCAGCAGGGACTCCACGGACAGGGACTCCAGTTCCAGGTCCCAGACAGAGTGGTTGGAGGCGATGTGGCTGATCCCCTCCATCCGCCGGGCCAGCAGCCACTGGTCCGTATAGTAGTAGTGGAGGTAGGGCACCCGCTCCCCCGGCCGGCAGCCGAACTTCCCCAGGTCGTGGGCGGCGGCGGCGCCGGAGATGAGAGCCAGATCCACTTCCTCCCCCGCCCGGACGAGACCCCGGGCGGCTGTCATGGCAATGTAGTGGACACCGGCGATGTGGCTCAGGGTGCAGAAGGGGGTATACTCCATCCCCAGACGCATGAGCTCGTATACATGCTCGTTCCGCCAGGCCTCCAGCAGGCGCCGGTACTCTCCGGCGGTGTCGGAGGCGGCGTACTCCTCCTCGGAGAGGAAGGCGAAGTCCAGCATGGGGTCGAAGGGAAGAGCGGCCCGCTCATGGTCCAGCAGAATCTGAAGCACCGTCAGGTAGAACTCGGCTCCGTCCCGGTACTTCTCCGCACCGGGGGCGAAGCCGCTGTCCGGATACATGATGCTGCTGATGTACTGGTAGCAGAACAGGCCCCACCCCTGCTCCGGGGTGCCGCTCATTCTGTCCATGATGTCCCGGCAGAACTCCAGAATCCCGGCACACTTCAGCCGCTCCCGGACCGGCAGCACAGACGCCAGCCCCTGCTGGAATTCACTGCTGCGCAGCGTGTCCCGCAGGGCCTTTTTCCCGCTCAGAGCCTGGAGCTTCTTCTCCCGCAGGGCCTCGCCTATCTCGCCGGTGACCTGGCGCAGAAGCTTGTCGTTCATGCAGTCAGCCGCCTCCTTTCTCCGCAGACACTTCCCGTATCTGGCAGTGCTGTCATACTAG
>CAYYHY010000311.1:0-3039 GCA_964471855.1 uncultured Oscillospiraceae bacterium
GCCATTCTCTGCGCCGCCGGAGCCTCCCATCCAGTGGAAGATGTTCTCCTGCTCGTACTTCTCCGTCTGTTTCGTCATCACGTCGTAAAGCCGCTCATCGGAGAGGACATAGGGAACTGCTCCCATCTGGATCAGCTTCTGGTTTCCCTCATATCTCGGGCTGTCCCATACCAGCACCCTGGACCACCCGTGGCGCAGGGCCTCCGTGGCCCCTGCCCATGTTCCGCCCTTCTGGCAGTCAGAGCAGACTATGAACGTCCCGTAAGCAGATGAAAAGACGCATTTGTTCCGGTTCATTGCCCTTCCAACGGAAAATCCGGTATCCGGTTTCGTGTCAGTCAGCAGAAGCAGCTTCCCGTCTATAAGGCTGTTGATTACGCCGCTCCTCTTGAGCCTGAGTGTCAGTGAATCCGCCAGAAACGCCACCGCCGCTCCGCCGCTGCGGATGGCGGTCTCCTCCACGATGCTGTCCACCCCTCGGGCTCCTCCGGTGTATACAACAAGCCTCTCCGCAGATGCCTTCTCCGCCAGAGACGCAGCGAATCTTCTGCCGTCCTCATCCACGTCTCTGGACCCCGCTGCGGCGATCCCCACTTTTCCGGCCAGGGACAGGTTGCCGGCGTAGAACAGCACCGGAGGCGCCTTCCTCTTCAGGTTCCTCTTCACCAGCACAGGATAGCCCCGGTCAAAGGTGGTTACAGGCTTGATGCCCCTTCTGCTCAGGTCGTACAGTTCCAGGGCAGCGGCTCCACTGCGGCGGCGCAGGCTGCGGATCCGCTCCTCTTCCCCGGGAGACAGGGAAAGCCTCTCTGCCCAGGTCCCGTCCTGCGCAAGCAGTTCCTTCGGCTCCATGCCCCGCTCACTCAGCAGATCCAGGAGCTGCTCCCACTCTCCCTGGGTGAACGGCTTCAGTGTCCTGTCGTCCTTCCTGATACCGATGCGGGTGCAGAGAAGGATCGCACACATGGAATTCTCAGATATGCTCATGATCCACCCACCTCAATTCCTGCTCGCTGTGCTGCTCAGAGCGAAGGGGTACACCCGGCCGCTCCCGTGCCTGCGCAGCAGACAGCCGCATACCGTAAAGGTCCAGCCGGAATCAACCATGTCATCCACCAGGAGCACGTTCCCCGGCAGAGTCTCTGCAGCCTCCACTGTCTGGATGACGTTGGTGTACTGCAGAAAGCTGTTGTTCTGATCCTTCTGTTCTTCCCCCTGTGAGGTCTTCCGGAGGGCATCCAGGAATGGAAGACCAAGCTGCTCCGCCAGCCGGACGGCAAAGCTCTTCACAAGATGGGGGCGCCGCAGGGAAGGAACAGCACACACCCACTGGATATCTTTCTCCTTCACGAAGGGTTTCAGAAGGGTGCTGGATGCATCCACCAGTCTGTCATCCAGACAGCCGTCCCTGTATTTGCCTTCCGAAACAAGCCTGCCCCAGCCGGCATTCCAGTCGCTGCTCAGGACAAGCCCCTCTTCGCAGCGGTATTCCGCCCCGATTGTGTTCTTTCCATCCTGTTTCACGCTGACTGGCCAAGTCTTCCTCGGTCTGACTGTACCAGAGATCCCCCGCAGGAACATCTGAGCCTGGGCAGTCTCTTCCTCTGATACAGACGGATCAAACAGGGGATGCCCTGCACAGTTGGCGCACCTTCCGCAGTCGCGTGCGTCCGGATCGTCAAGCGCCTCAGCAATGAAACGCATGTAGCACCCGGAAGAGGCGGCAAATTCGTTCATCTGCTGCAGTTCGTCCCGCCGCATCTGCGTGATTCTGGCGCTCTTCTCAAGGTCCGGGACCCACGGTCTGGCCGACTTGTAGTACCTGCCGTCCTCCCGGTAGATGTCCCCGCTGACCATCAGGTACTTGAGGCATTTGTCGATTTTGCTGTACCCCATGTTGACGTATTTCCCGAATTCCCTGGCCCGCAGCCCGTCATGCTCCTGAGCTGCCTTCACCACGCCGTTCATCAGGGTCTCCGTGGGGAATGCCGTACTGATGAAGTATTCGTTGATATGGTCGTCCTCGCTGCCGCACAGGAGAACGGCATACGCCCTGTCAAGGGCGCGGCCGGCCCGTCCGATCTGCTGGTAATAGGCCACCACATTGGCCGGCTTCTGGAAGTGGATGACAAAGCCGATGTCCGGCTTGTCGAAGCCCATGCCGAAGGCCACCGTCGCCACCAGAACCTTGATCCTGTTGTCCAGAAATCTGCGGATGATGTCCCCCTTGTCCTTGCCTTCCTCCCGGTCGATGTCAGCGTAGAAGCTCTCAGCCTCAATCCCTCTGGACAGCAGCCAGCGGGTGACCAGCCTGCAGTCACCGGTCGTCAGACAGTAGACAATCCCGCTGCCCGGCATGAGCGGTATCGTTCTGGCCATCCAGGCCAGACGCTCCTCCTTTGTGCGCAGCTGTACAACCTGGACAGCAAGGGACTCTCGCATCAGGCTGCCCCTGCTGATCTGAATATCCTCGCCCAGCTGGTTCCGGATATCCTCCACCACCCTGCTGCTGGCTGTAGCGGTAGTCGCCAGAACCGGCACACTGGAGGGGAGCAGGCGGATGATCTCCACGATCCTTCTGTAGTCCGGCCGGAAATCATGACCCCAGTCGGATATGCAGTGGGCCTCATCCACCACGAACAGGATGATGTTCGCTGTCAGCCTGGCCGTCAGGAAGGTGCGGAACTCCTCGCTGGCCAGCCGCTCCGGGGCAATGATGAGTGCATCCAGGCGGTCGTTCTGCAGTTCCTCAAAGATCTCCGGCCAGTCATCCCGGTTCTCTGAGTTGATCGACCGCACCTGCATGGAGAGCCTGTCTGCAGCCTCAATCTGGTTGTTCATCAGAGCCAGCAGCGGGCTTATGATCAGGGCAAATCCGCCGGCCCGCTTCCGCAGCATCTTTGCCGCCAGGAAATACACCAGACTCTTTCCCCAGCCTGTTTTCTGGACCACCAGACTCCGCCCGCCCCTCAGGACGTTCTCAATGGCCTCCTCCTGCCCCTCCCGGAATTCCGCATCCTCGCCGTAGTACTTCTTCAG
>CAYYHY010000312.1:0-3037 GCA_964471855.1 uncultured Oscillospiraceae bacterium
CCCTCGGCGATGGCGGTCTTGCCCACGCCGGGCTCGCCGATGAGCACGGGGTTGTTCTTGGTCTTGCGGGAGAGGATGCGCACAACATTGCGGATCTCGTCGTCCCGCCCGATCACCGGGTCCAGCTTGTTCTCCCGGGCCCGCTCCACCAGATCGGTGCCGTATTTCTTCAGGGCGTCGTAGGTCTCCTCCGGGTTGTCGCTGGTTACCCGCTGGTTGCCGCGGACGGAGGCCAGGGCCTGCATGGTCTTTTCCTTTGTAATCTGATAGGTGCGGAACAGCTCCTTGAGGATGCTGCCCGCCTCGTCCAGCAGGCCGAGGAAGATATGCTCTACGGAGATGTACTCATCCTTCATGCTCTGGGACGCCCGGTCGGCCGCCTGCAGAGCCCGGTCCACATCCTGAGAGATGTAGATCTTGTCCGCGTCCCGTCCGGACCCGTACACCTTGGGCATGCGCTCCACCTGTTCCCGCAGGGCCGCCTCGAAGCTGGGGACGGTGACGCCCATTGCGGTCAGCAGCTGCGGGATCAGACCCTCGCTGTCTGTTACCATTGCCAGAAGGAGGTGGGGCTGCTCCACCTGCTGGTTGCCGTGCTCCCGGGCCAGGGCGCTGGCGTTCTGCACTGCAGCTACGGACTTCTGGGTAAACTTGTTGATATCCATAACGAAACCTCCTTTGTTCGGTTTCAAAGATTAACGCTTATGATTAGCACTCTCTTACCTCGAGTGCTAACACTATGATAAACCCTGCTGCTGGAAAATGCAACAGGTTTTTTCATTTTCCAGAAACTTTCTTCGCCCGGCTCCGGACGCGGGCACAACAAAGGGGCGGACCCTCTGGTCCGCCCCCGCTGTGTGTATGGATTACTGGATGCTGATCTTCCGGCTCTCCGTGCGCTTGGCGCCCTCCTTGGGGAGGGTCAGCTTGAGGATGCCGTCCTCGTAGGCGGCGGAGATTTCGTTCTCCTCGATGCCGGAGATGTCGAAGGAGCGGCGGAAGGTCCCGAGCCGGCGTTCGCGGGCTACGTAGTGACCGTTCTGGTCCTTCTCCTCGGTCTTCTCCTCGCGCTTGGCGGAGATGGTCAGGACGCCGTCCTTGAGGTCGAGGTCGATGTCCTCCTTGCGGAACCCGGGGAGCTCCGCCTCCACGAGGTAGTGGTCACCCTCGTCGCGGATGTCGGTGCGGAAGGCCGTGTGGCGGGGCTCATCGGGGAAGAGGCTGCGCTCGAACGCATCGAAGAAGTTGTCCATGCTGCGGCTGCCATAGGGAATCAGGCTGATCATAATTGAAACTCCTTTCGAACCCCGGCGGCTTGTCCCGCCCGCAGGTTCATCTTTGATTTGTCTAGAGTATAACAGACTGATGTGAACGATTCTCGCATTCTTTGTGAACAATCTGTAAATTCTAGCACTCTCAAAACCGGAGTGCTAACTCTCCCCGCTGAGGGAGGCTCCCCTTTTTCCTGCCCGGGACCCTCCGCTTGCCATCCCTCCGGTTTGGTGCTATATTCTCCTCAGACTCATCTCATCCGCCTGAAGGAGGACCTGATCATGAAAATTCTGGTATTCGGACCGCCCAACCGCTACAGGACCCACCGCCCGGACTTTGCAGACGAGGCGGAGGCCGAGCTTGTGTTCCGCACCCCCGACAAAACCCTGGTCCAGGCGGCCCGGGAGAACGCAGATGCGGTGATCCTGTTTGTGGACGCCATCACCCCTGTGGAGGCGGAGGTCATGGACGAGCTGCCGAACCTGAAGATGATCCACTCCGAGGGCGTGGCCTACAACTGCATCGACCTGGCGGCCGCCCGGGAGCGGGGGATCTTCGTATGCAACAACCAGGGATGCAACGCCGCCTCCGTGGCGGAGCACACCATCATGCTGATGCTCATGGCTCTGCGGGAGGGGATCGACGGCCACAATGCCGTTATCGAGGGACGCCAGATCGAGAAGAAGACGCAGATCCTGGCTGCAGGAAATCCAGGCCTCTTCCAGTGCACCGTGGGTCTGCTTGGCTTCGGCGATACGGCCATGGCCACGGCGAAGCGTCTGGCTGCCTTTGAGTGTCCCGTGTACTACTGGACCCGTCACCGCCGGTCTCCGGAGACGGAAGCGGAGTACCATGTCACCTACCTCCCCCTGGAGGAGCTCATCCCCGCCTGTGACATCATCTCCCTCCACCTGGCGGTCACCCCGGAGACCCGGGGCATGGTGAACGCCGACTTCCTCGGCCGCATGAAGGATGGCTCCATCCTGGTCAACTGCGCCAGAGGGGATCTGGTGGACAACCATGCTCTCCGCAGCGCCCTGATCTCCGGACACCTGGCCTGTGCGGCGCTGGATACCATATTCCCGGAACCCACCCCCGCCGACCACCCCCTGGTGGATCTCCCGCCGGAGGCCAGACACAGGGCCATATACTCCTCCCACCTGGGCGGCAGTTCCGGCGGCGCCTTTTCCAGAGCTCACGCCAACATGTGGCGCAACGCCATCCGGATAAAAAACGGTCAGCGTCCAAACAACGTGGTCAACGGTCTGTAGGCCGGCACTCCGTTTCTCCCCTTAACAGGGTCTCGAAACATATGCGGGCCTGCAGAAAGGTACCCTCTGCACACCTGGTCCGCCTTGTCCTGAGCGGGCAAGCGTGAAGCCGGCGCAGGTTGCCGGTGCCAGGGTGAGCGGAATGGAGAAGGAGCAGCCCAGGCAGAATGTCAGCAATTGGTTATCCATTCCCCCTGACCTGCTGTGCTGCAGCTGTCATGACCGGGTCCATTCCTGCGCTGTCAACCGCAGACCGCCGGACGTCCCCAATGTCTGGCTCCCTGCACAGCAGATGCAGAAACACGGCACCGCACCTCCCCGGCTGGTCCCGGAGGGGTGCGGCGCTTCTGTATCAAAGTTTCAGGAAACACCGCTGCAGAGATATCTGCACCCGCAGCGCTCCCGTCTGATGGGAGGGACTCACTGCAGGAAAGCGGCCTGGACATTCCCTTCACAGGTCAGCTGAAACCGGTGCATCCACCCGCAGCAGAAGA
>CAYYHY010000313.1:0-3029 GCA_964471855.1 uncultured Oscillospiraceae bacterium
CTCGACCTCCGGCGTGACAGGCCGGCGTTCTAACCAACTGAACTACCGCGCCATTTCATGGTGGGAACAACAGGGCTCGAACCTGTGACCCCATGCTTGTAAGGCATGTGCTCTCCCAGCTGAGCTATGCTCCCGTGGCTCTGTCCGTCGGGATGAAGGGGTCCCGCGGCGGCTTGTTCAGTATACTAGACCGCCCGGTGGTTGTCAACAGAAACTTTTGGGAAATTCTGCCCAAACCGGGTCTTTTCCCCGGGGGGCGGCTTGGGCACTTCATCCAAAATTCAGACCTCCCGGCGGCCGGCCCGCCCCTGTCATTGACACTGCCCCCGGCAGATGTCATAATGGCAGGGAAATCAGGCAAGCCAACCCGCCTTCAAATTTCCTGATTTCCGGGAGGTTTCCACAGTATGAGCAAGATCAAGCGCATCGGCATTCTCACCAGCGGCGGCGACGCACCGGGCATGAACGCCTGCGTCCGGGCCGTGGTCCGCACCGCCGTCAAGCACGGCATCGAGTGCGTCGGCATCCGCCGGGGCTGGAGCGGACTCATCAACAGCGATTTTGTTCCCCTGACAGGCAGCAGCGTCAGCCACATCATCAACAAGGGCGGCACCATCCTCTACACCGCCCGCTGCCAGGAGTTCATGGAGAGGGAAGGCCGGGCCAAGGCCATCGCCACCTGCCGCCTGCTGGGGCTGGAGGGCATCGTGGCCATCGGCGGAGACGGCACCTTCCGGGGCGCGCTGGCCCTCTCCCGCCAGATTGCCGAGACCGGCCAGTATCTCCCTGTAATCGGCATCCCCGCCACCATCGACAACGACATCGGCTGCTCCAACTACACCATCGGCTTTGACACCGCCTGCAACACCGCAGTGGAGTGCATCGACAAACTCCGGGACACCATGCAGTCCCACGAGCGCTGCTCCGTGGTGGAGGTCATGGGCCGCCGGGCCGGCTTCCTGGCCCTGTATGTGGGCATCGCCGCCGGCGCCACCGCTGTGCTCATCCCCGAGCGGGAACTGAACTTTGAGGAGGACGTGCTGGAGAAGATCCGCCGGGCCCGCCTCGCCGGCACCACCCACTTCATGATCGTGGTGGCCGAGGGCGCGGGCAGCGCCTACGAGATCGCCGCCAAGATCAAGGAGACCGTGGGCCTGGATCCCCGGGTCACCGTCCTGGGGCACATCCAGCGGGGCGGCAGCCCCACCGTCCGGGACCGGGAGACCGCCAGCCGCATGGGCTACAAGGCCGTCATGGCCCTGCTGGACAACAGCGGCAACCGCATCGTGGGTACAAAGGGCGGCGACATCGTGGACATGGACATGGAGGAGGCCCTGGCCATGGAGAAGAAGCTCCAGATGTACCGCTACGACGTCCTGGAGAGCCTGACCATGAGCCCTGCATTTTAAAGCCCTTCTGCGGCCCGGGGACAGATGTCACCGGGCCGCTTTCCCTGCCTGCCAAAAATTAAGGCTGATTTAAGACAGGCTTCATCGCCCGTTTTCAAATCCATGCTATGCTTCTCTGCACCTGCTCGGAGGTGTAGACAACGTGAACCGAAAAAAGGTGCTGGCCGCAGCCGCTGCGCTGGTGGCTGTCGCCGGTGCAGTTTTCTTTTTCTGGAAGAGCGGCTTTCTGGATGCCGCATCCTCTGTGGACGCCCTGCAGGCCCGGATTGCAGAGTATGCGCCTTTCTCCCACCTGGTGTTCTTCCTCTTCCAGCTCACAGCCGTCATTGTCGCCCCCATCCCCAGCAACCTGGTGGCCGCCACCGGGGGCGTGCTGTTCGGCACCTGGGTGTCCTTCCCCATTACCATGGCCGCCGTGGTGCTGGGCTCCCTGACCACCTTCCAGGTGGCCAGAACCCTGGGGCAGAAGTTTGTCAGCCGGGTGGTCAGCGCGAAGGTCTCCGAGAAGTACCTGGACCTGATCCGGTCCAAGACGGACATCTTCCTCACCATGGCCTTCCTCTTCCCCATGTTCCCTGACGACCTCATCTGCATCCTGGCCGGACTCACCGAAATTCCCTTCCGGCGCTTCCTTGTCATCGTGCTCCTGGCACGCCCCTGGGGTCTCCTGGCCGCCTGCGCCCTGGGCGGCGCCACCCTGAACCTGCCTCCCTGGGCCATGGTGCTGACCGCAGCCGCCGGCGCGGTCCTGTTCGTCCTGGGTCTGAAGTACGGGGACAGGGCGGAGGAGTACCTGCTGGGAAAGCTGCGGCAGAGAAAAAAATCCTGCTGAGGCCCTTTACAGGCTCCGGCAGATATGGTAGTATATAAACGATAACAGAAATCACTACTGTTAAGGGGGCAGGACCATGGGACAGGCCATGCGCAACAGCAGAAAACGGGCCGCAGTCCTGGATGCCATCCGCGGCACCACCTGCCACCCCTCCGCCGAGTGGATCTACCAGACTCTGAAGCCGGACCATCCGGACCTGAGCCTGGGCACCGTGTACCGGAACCTGGCCCTGTTCCGGGAGAACGGCACCATCCGCTGCATCGGCGTCGTGCAGGGGCAGGAGCGGTTTGATGCCGTGACGGCCCCCCACAGTCACTTCATTTGCGACCGCTGCGGTGCGGTGACAGACCTGCCCGGACTCTGCCCGGCCGGGGATCTGGACCGACAGGTCAGCGAGCAATACGGGTTCGCGGTCGAGCGCCACGAACTCACATTCCATGGCACGTGCCAGAACTGCCTGAAGCAGAATTGAGGAGGAAACAGCATGAAGAAGTTTGTCTGCAGCGTATGCGGCTATGTCTATGAGGGCGAAGCCGCTCCCGAGAAGTGCCCTGTCTGCGGGGCCCCCGGCTCCAAGTTCGTGGAGCAGGCCGCCGAGATGTCCTGGGCCGCCGAGCATGTGGTAGGCATTGCCCAGGGCGTCGATCCCGAGATCATCCAGGGTCTGCGGGAGAACTTCAACGGCGAGTGCACCGAGGTCGGCATGTATCTGGCCATGGCCCGGGTCGCCTTCCGCGAGGGCTATCCCGAGATCGGCCTGTACTGGGAGAAGGCCGCCTATGAGGAGG
>CAYYHY010000314.1:0-3024 GCA_964471855.1 uncultured Oscillospiraceae bacterium
GCAGCTCCGAAATTCCAGGAGGAACCTTCCGGGGTGCCGCTGTGAAGCGGGGACCAGGGCCCTGTGCCAGTATCGGCGGAGTCAGATTACAGGACCAGCCGGGTAAAGCATTGGCAATCTTTACAACCTGGGCTTGGGCCGCTTGGTATCACCCGAATCCGTAGAGTTTCCCGCTACCCACCGCTTACAGGGGGGCCGCTGACCCCCCGGTGGGCCCGGGAGCGGGCGCTGGCCATGGCGGTGCACCTGGGCTGCGCATGCCCCTGGATGACCAGTACATGAACACAAGATGGGTTGTCAGCAGCAGACGACTCAGTTCCATGGGCATGCAACGCACACGTTCTGGGAATGGGTCTGGATGGCCCGTACAGCCCCGTGAATCGATTTTTTCCACGAAGACGTATCCCTTCATCCGGAAAGAAAGTGCAGCAGAGGAGCTCTGAACGCAAAGTGGGGGGCGAAGGGAGAAGAATGCGGTCTGCACAGACGCTCCGGCAGGCGTCCAGAACCGGGAGCATGGCAGTTTTCCCTGGCTGGGAATGCATCCCCACTACATCCGGAAGTGCAGCAGGAGCGCTCCGGGTGCAGGACAGAGGGTCCACTGCCCGGAGGACATGCTGCACTGCTGCAGCCGAAATTCAAATACCTGTCCTGAACAGCAGGTCTTTCGTCATGTACGGAGGGGCTGCTGTTCAGCTGCAAAGCAACCGCAAAGCAGCCGCAAACGAAAGAGAAGAGAAAGACAGCGAGAATCCCGCTCAGCCTGCGGTGACGGGGCATATGCACCGCTTTTGAAGGTCCAGATGCGCACATGTTCTTTTCTCTCTTTTTACTCCCCCTGTTCAGAAGCTGTGGATGTTCCAGGAGAGTTTCTGCTGTTTTCAGGGGGGCGGATACCGGTGAGAGGATGCGCTCTGGACAGGATGCTCTGTACCACCGTACGGATAGCAGGGGATGCCGGTGCACCGGGAGGGACTCCTGACCGGCACAGAGACGCCGCTGGTTCCAGAGAATGCACTGAGGTCACCGCGGACGCGGAAGCGGTGAAAAGCCTCTGAACCGCTGCGGCATGTCAGCAGTGATCAGCAGTCTGCCGGTCAGAACTGATGTGGATCCGGGAAAGATGCAAAGGCGCTGAACAGCATTGCTGACTGCAGCGGCATACCAGAGAAGTACAAGCGTGCTGTATCTGTCTGCAACGCAGCCGGAATGCTGACCGGCACTGATGCGAAGGGTACCTTCAACGGCACCGCTGTAATGACCCGCGCCCAGGCGGCGGCTGTGCTGTGCAGGCTGACGTGACGAATACGTCAAACACAAAGTTACAGCCCTCTGCCCAGCTGTCGGGCAGGGGGCTTTTTATTTTGCCCTGACTTGTGAAAATTATTGCTATGCGAAAAACATCTGCAGTTAGAGCAGTCCATATTACGGTGTCGGTGGAGCCGTCCCAGGCGGTCGGCGACTTCCTTGTGGCGGCTCTGGCGAAGATGATTAGGGGGTGATTTAGGTATCTGTATATGGTACAATAAACAGGGCAGAATATAGCGTGTAGTATGAAAGGGGGTGCATTGTATGATTGCAATTAACTTTACAACGGCTCGGAGTCGTTTTAAGGACTTTTGCGACAAGGTGACAGACGAGGCCGAGACGGTGATCGTCACCAGGCAGGCACAGAAAAACGTGGTAATTATCAGTGCGGAGCGGTACAGCGAGCTGGAGAAGGCCGAGCGGAACGCCGCCTTTCTCGTCAAGCTGGAACGGGGGCTTGCCCAGGTTCGAGCCGGTCATGGCATCGTAAAAACGATGGACGAACTGGAGGCGATGGCGGAAGATGGCGTATAACATCACCTTTTCGCCTGAAGCCTGGGGGGACTACCTGTACTGGCAGACAGAGGATAAAAAGACCTTGCGGCGGATAAACAAGTTGCCCCAGGAGTTGCAGCGGGATGGAGCTGTGCGGGGCATTGGTAAAGCGGAGCTGCTGCGTCATGCCGCAGGCATGAGTAAGAGGATTGATGACAAGAACCGGCTGACCTACACCATTGAGGGCGAGAGCCTTGTGGTTTTGTCGTGTCGTGGTCACTTTAAAGATTGATACACCCTCTGCCCTGAATCGGGGCAGAGGGCTTTTTGTTTTTCCAGCTGCAGCTTGAATTTGACCCGAATCCGTAGAGTTTCCCGCTACCCACCGCTTACAGGGGGGCCGCTGACCCCCCGGTGGGCCCGGGAGCAAGCGGCTCCGAAATTCCAGGAGGAACCTTCCGGGTTGCCACTATGGAGGGGGCGCCAGGACTCTGTGCCAGTATCGGCGGAGTCACATCATCGAACCAGCCGGGTAAAGCATCTGCAATCCTCCCCATTCCTGGTCTGAATGACCTCGATGAGCCTTGGACCGCTTGGTACCACCACAAAGGTTGCCTGGCAGAATTCGAGCCGGACTTGCTACTGGACTTGGCGGCTGAGAGGGCAAGCAACTGGGCAATGGCATCCGCCAACCGCTGCAGGACAAGGGGTTGCAGTTGCAAGCAGGCGCGGAATTCCAGGAGGAACCTTCCAGGGTGCCGCTGTGGAGGGGGCACCAGGGTCCTGTGCCAGTATCGGCGGAGTCACATCACCGGCAATCTTCCCAAACCTGATCTGAACGCCCCAGGTGAGCCTTGGACCGCTTGGTATCAGCCACAAAGGGTTCCTGACAGAATTGCGGCGGGACTTGCTACTGGACCTGGCAGCTGGGTGTACTGGCGGTCTTCGCCCATACCCGATGAGCCGCCTCGGCCAGCTACGCCCCATCAGATACCAGATGCAAAGGTTGCCTGATAGAATATGGGCGGGACTTGGCGGCTGGAAGACCAGCAACCGGACTATGGCATCCGCCAACCATTGTGGGACAAGGATTTGCAGTTGCAAGCAGCACCGAGATTTCAGGAGGAACCTTCCGGGGTGCCGCTGCGAAGCGGGTAGCCAAGGCATTGTGTCAATACCGGCGACGCTAAACCAATGGACCAGCCGGTAGCAGGGTGTACA
>CAYYHY010000315.1:0-3023 GCA_964471855.1 uncultured Oscillospiraceae bacterium
AAGACCGTCTCAATTCCTGTCACGGTCACTTCCACCAACTACAATGACTTCACGGTCAAAGTTGTCATCACTGTCACAGAGGCTGCAGAGAAGGACCGCAAGGCTCTGACGGTTGCCCAGGAAGGCACTGTTTTCGGCACTGAACTCCCGGATGCCTCCTGGACACCTGCAGTCACAGGAGAGACCGCCGTCACCTACACGGGACGGGAAGATACGGAGTACGAAACCAGCACAGTGAAGCCCGAGAATGCGGGTCTGTACACGGTTTCGGTCCAGGTGGAGACAGAGGAGGCAATCTATTCCGGAAACGCTGACTTTGAGATCAAACCCCGGGACATCAAAGACGCTGTGGTGACACCTGTGACAGCGCTGACCTACACTGGTCAGGAGCAGACGCAGGACATCAAAGTAACGGTGGACGGGAAGGCGCTGGGCACTGACTGCTACACTGTGACCGGAAACAGGGCCACAGACGCCGGGACCTATACGGTGACCGTCAAAGGGACAGGAAACTGGACCGGAGAGGCAAAAGGCACCTTCACCGTTGCGCCCAAGCAGATTTCGATCCAGAAGGCAGAGGTCCAGGGCAGAGCCTACGAGAAGGGCCGCACCAGCGTCACTGTCACGTCCGTGACATTTGAAGGCGCTGAACTGAAGCTGGGAACCGACTATGCGGCGGAAGGCCGGATTGATTCTGCGGATGCAGGAGCCAGAAAGGCCACCGTCACAGTCACCCTGAAGAACAAAAACTACGCCCTGGCGGTCAGCACGGCCACTGCCGATGTGACCATCGCCAAGGCCAAGGCACCTGAGGTCGCGCCTGTCGCTGTCCAGCAGAACTATGATGACACCGCAGCACGGACTGTGCCCCTGACCGGACTCCCGGAGGACGCCGGCACGCTGGTCTGCTCCCTGGGTGCCGTCACAGATCCAGACTCGATTCTGAGCAGCGCCGTTTCGGCAGCTGCGGACACCGGAACTGTCACCTTTGCGCTGGCTGAGGGTCTCTCCTGGAAGGAAGGCCTGAGCGCCACCATCCCGGTGAAAGTGGTGATGACAAACTACGAGGACGTGACTGTCAGCGTAGTGATCACCCTGACCAACAGGGCACCCCAGGCGGAACTGCGGATTACAGGCAGCAGTACTGTCCCTTACAAGGGTACGCTGACCCTTGCCGTTGAGGGCGGCAGCACCGGCGGAGAAGTGACCTATGAGATCGTTCCCGGCGGAACCGGAGAGGCTGCCATCGAAGGGAACGTGCTCACCGCCACCAGGGCAGGAACCGTGACAGTCAAGGCCACCATGGCTGGCAATGATGCCTACCTGCCTGTGGAGAGCGAGCCATTTGCGGTCACCGTCACCCAGCTGACGCCGGCCGGCACGCCCTCCTATGACAGAATCACCTCCAGCGGGAAGACTCTGGCTGACGCGCACCTGGGCGTCGGAACCATCGAACCGGAAGGAACCATTGCCTGGGAACTGGAGGACACCACGGCTGTGCAGGCCAATACTGCATACAAGTGGATCTTCACCCCGGCTGACACTGTCAACTATACCACATACAGCGGGACCGTCACTCTGTGGAGCCGCACCGGCGGAAGCGGCGGCGGCAGCAGCAGCGGGTCCTCATCCAGCAGGCCGTCTGCACAGGGCAGCGGCGTAACAACGGAATCCTCCAGCGGCGCATCCAGCTCTACGGAAACCACAGCAAAGCCATCCGTGTCCCAGAAGGGGGACACCGCTTCTGCAGATGTCAGCACAGCCATGGGCGATGAAATGGTGAAGCAGGCGGAAGAGAACAGGAGCGATACAGTCATTGTAGCCGTGGAGGCAGACAAAGACACCGCAAAGGCGGAAGTCAGCATCCCCGGAAGCACCGTGAAGAAGCTGGCTGACCGTACCGACGCGGATGTCCGGGTAGAGACACCGGGCGCCACTGTCACCATCCCCGGCGAGGCTCTGCCGCAGCTCAGCGACGGCAGCCTGGTCGTTGCTGCAGAGAAGACCGGGAACGGAGTGAACGTGGAGATCACCTCCGGCAGGACTTCCGTAGACGCAGTTCCCGGAGGCATTACCGTGGTAGCCCCTGCAGAAGATGTGAAGCCCAGCACTGTAGCTGTCCTTGTACATGAGGACGGAACAAGGGAAGTCATCCGCACCTCCCTGGCCGATGCAGAGGCAGGAACGGTCAGGGCAACTGTGGACGGCTCCGCAAAACTGGAGTTCATTGACAACCACAAGGACTTCCAGGACGTTCAGTCTGACGCATGGTACACCGATGCGGTTGACTTTGCATCCAGCCATGAGCTGATGCAGGGAACCGGCGGAGAGAACTTCAGCCCGGCAGCGGTCACCACCCGTGCCACCATTGCCCAGCTGCTGTACAACCTGGAGAAGAACCCGGATGCAGATCCGGCGGACTTCACTGACCTTGCGGACGGAGCCTGGTACGGGGAAGCCGTATCCTGGGCCGCTGATGCCGGTCTTGTAAAAGGCTACGGGGACGGCAGCTTCGGACCTGACGACAGCATCACCCGGGAGCAGATGGCGGTCATGCTCTACAACTATGCCCGGTACAAGGGCGTGGACGTGGAGAAGAAGGCCAGCCTGAACACATTCCCTGACGCCTCCAGTGTCAGCAGCTGGGCCTCCGAGGCTCTCAGCTGGGCTGCAGGCGAGGGGCTGATTGCAGGCAACGGAACCGGCGCTCTGGACCCCGGCGGAAACGCTGACAGATCCCAGGTCGCTGCACTTCTGATGCGGTTTGTTCAGACCCTGACAAGATAAGAACCAGCGACATGATTCAGGGGCAGCGGGCTTCTCCGCTGCCCCTTCCCTGTGATCCAGGGCAGACCAGGGGAACAGGAAAAGCCGGAGAGCGCAGCGGCTCTCCGGCTGACAGTCATGATCTTCTGACACAGCAGTCCTGACGGGGGATTACTGATAAGTGGTGAAGAGGTATTTTCCGCTTTGGGTGTCTTTTACGCTGTACAGAAACCCCATCCTGTTGATGCCGAGGACCA
>CAYYHY010000316.1:0-3012 GCA_964471855.1 uncultured Oscillospiraceae bacterium
CGGTTTGTGACAGCCTTCCAGGAGCTGAACGCGGAGCGGGAATCTCTGCGGAAGAGCATCCGGGCGCTCAATGCATCCATCAGGGAACTGAGAGCGAAGCCGAAGGACTCCTCCTTCGACAAGGAGATCAAGGACCTGGAGACGGAGCAGCGGGCCCTGGTGGGGGTTGTCCACAGCATACAGAGCAAGAACACCTTCAACTTCCTCTCCGACGAGGGTCTGATTCCCAACTACGCCTTCCCCGAGGCGGGGATCAAGCTGCGCACGGTCCTGTACCGCAGGGAAGAAGAGGAAGACACGGCCTCCTCCCCTGCCCCGGATGCAAAGCCGGAGGCACAGGGGAAGACGGGGAAGGGGAAGGCACACAAGTATAAGAGCAAGTCCCATGAGTATATCCGCCCGGCCTCCTCTGCCATCCACGAGTTTGCGCCGGGGAGCAGCTTCTACGCCGGAGGGCGGAAGCTGACGGTGGACCAGGTGGACATGAACACCGCCCAGGTGACCCGCTGGCGCCTCTGCCCCAGCTGTTCCCACGCCCAGATGGAGGGGACGGAAGCCGCTGCGGACTGCTGTCCCCAGTGCGGCTCCCCCCGCTGGTCCGACGCCGGTCAGGTGCGGGACATGCTGAAGATCCAGATGGTGTACTCCAGCATGGACTACACAAAGAGCATCATCAGCGACGCCTCGGACGACCGGGAGGTTGTGTTCTTCAACCGCCAGATGCTGGTGGATGTGGACGAGAAGCACGACATCAGCAGCGCCTACCGCATGGACAATGCGGACTTCCCCTTCGGCTACGAGTTCGACAGCAAAGCGGTCCTGCGGGAGATCAACTTCGGTCCCAAGGACAGCACGGGGGATAAGCTCAGCGTATCCGGCATCGAGAATATATGCAGGGGCTTCCGGGTCTGCAGATACTGCGGCAAGATCCAGAACGGAACAGACAAGGAGCAGCACGCCCTCTGGTGCAGAGCCAGGGAGCCGGCGGCTGATACGAAGGACGCCTTTGAAGACTGCCTCTTCCTCTACCGGGAGTTCACCACCGAGACCCTCCGCATCCTCATCCCCGCCACCACCATGGACATGACCCAGGTCCGGACCGAGTCCTTCATCGCCGCCTTCATGCTGGGCATGAAGGAGTACTTCGGGAACGTGGACCACCTGCGGGCTACGGTGACAGACGTGCCGGTGAAGGGGGCGGAGTTCCGGAAGCAGTACCTGGTAATCTACGACTCCGTCCCGGGCGGGACGGGATACCTGAAGCAGCTGATGCACAACCCCGGGGCCCTGGTGGAGATCTTCGAGCTGGCCCTGAACGTGCTGGAGAACTGCTCCTGCAGGGACGACCCCTCCAAGGACGGCTGCTATCACTGCCTGTACGCATACCGGCAGAGCGACCGGATCGGCAGCATCTCCCGCACCACCGCCATCCGGCTCCTCCGGTCCATCCTCTCCGGGAAGGACAGCATTCAGGAGATCCCGGCCCTGAGCAGCATACCGGGGGACGGGGGAAACGAGCTGGAGCGGTCCTTTGTGGCGGTGCTCAGCCGGAAGCTGGGGGCTGCCAATGTAAACGACAGCATCCGGGGAGGCAAGCACAGCTGGTTCCTGAAGGCGGGGGATCTGACCTGGGAGATGGAGCCCCAGGTGGACCTGGGTCCCCAGGACGGGGTGGCCCTGGACTGCAGGCCGGACTTCGTCATCTGGCCGGTAAACGCACCGGACCATCTTCCTGTGGCTGTCTTTACAGACGGCTATGCCTACCACTACAATATCGTCCCCGACGACATCCGCAAGCGGGAGGCGGTCCGGCGCAGCGGCCGCTTCCATGTCTGGTCTCTCAGCTACGACGACGTGTACAGCGAGACCCACAGCTGCGAGTCCTACGCCACCCGGACCCTGGAGTGGAAGTACATGCCCCAGGGCGGGGCATACAAGAAAATCGCCGTGCGCCTGGGGGCCGCCAGCCTTGAGCCCGCAGAGACGGGCCCCGTGGACCTGCTGGTCTCCTACCTGAGGCTCCCGGACGGGGAGGACCTGTTTGAGGCCCAGGCCCGGACCTACAGCCTGGTGCTGCTGAATCCGTACAAGACGTCCATAAAGAGCGAGTTCAGCAGATGGAACAGCCAGGTCGGGGAGGCGGCGGAGTGCCTGGGTCTGCCGGATCCGGACTTCCAGTTCAAGGAGACAGTGTTCGGCATCTGGGCCCCCAACGGCGGGGCGTCCTTCCTCTCCTGCTGTTCAGGAGAAACCGGGGAGGATTACAGTGCAGACCGGGCTGCCTCTGTCTTTGCCGTCCTCTCCGACGAGGACTGCGAGGACGAGCGGTTCAAGCCCGACTGGAACGGGTTCTGGCACTTCCACAACCTGATGCAGTTCAATGACCGCTTCTATCCCCTGACCCAGAGCATGCTGGACAGCGAAGAGATGCCGCCGGTGTGTCCCCTGCCTGACTGTGCAGTCAGTTCTTTGGGGGCGGAAGCAGACGAGGGAATCCCTGCCGGGGCTCCCGGTCCCTGGGACCGGCTGGAGAATCCGGACATGGCGGATCCCACGGTTCTGCCCTTTATACAGGCGGCGAAGCAGGCGGGTCTGCCGGCGCCGGAAGACGACGGTCTGGGCTACGAGCTGCTGATCTCCAGCAGAGTGGCGGGCACCGCCGCCCTGGCCTGGCCGGACCGGAAGCTGTGCTTCCTGGCCGACTCCGAACTGGAGGACCGGGCTGCCTTTGAGAGAGCCGGCTGGACCGTGCTGAACGGGCGCCCGGTGGAAGAGATGGCAAGTCTGTTTGGAGGTGAAGGTTGATGCCGGACGTCAAGGTGGGAATCTCCACGGACTTTCTCACTGCATTCGCCCGTCTTCCCCGGGCGATACAGGGCAAGACCACCGAGTTTTTCAACAAGATCAGAAACAACCCCCAGTCCCCCGGCATTCACTACGAGAAGGTGAACGGCTGCCAGGACCGGAAGATCTGCTCCGTGCGCATCGACGACACCTACCGGGGCATCATGG
>CAYYHY010000317.1:0-2983 GCA_964471855.1 uncultured Oscillospiraceae bacterium
TCACATGCGGTTGCGCTTGAGAATGCGGATGTCGTCCCCGAAGAAGGAGAGCACGTGGTACTCCCCCTCCAGCCTGGAGACGATCTGGGGCTGGTACTGCCTGGCCACATCCTGCATGGAGAGGTTGGAGGAGATGACGGTGTGCCGTTCGGCCACCAGCCGGGTGTTGATGATCTCGTAGAGGGAGGCCTGGGTGAGGGACGTGGTGAGTTCGCTGCCCAGGTCGTCCAGAATCAGCAGGTCGCAGGAGAGGATGCGCCGGGTCTCGTCCCTGGCCTCGGAGGTGACATCGCTGTCCCGGACAAACTTCCGGTTTTCAAACTGGGTGAAGATGCTGGCGGCGGTGTCATATACGACGGAGAAGCCCTTCTCGGAGACCGTGCGGGCGATGCAGGCGGACAGGAAGGTCTTGCCCAGTCCGGCGGAGCCTGTGAGGAACAGGTTGCGGATGCTGAACTGGCCGAACTTCATCGCATACTTCAGGCACACCTCGTAGATGAGTTCCATGTTCGCCCGGGGGGACTCCCCCCGGCTGGACCACTTCTCCGGGCTGTAGTACTCCAGGTTGAAGGTGTCGAAGGACTGGCTGCCCAGGTCGAGCAGCTTGGACAGGTCCTTGATCTGCTCCTCCGCGCAGAGCTCCTGCAGGCAGCGGCACATTCTGGCGCCCTTCCACCCGGTGTCGCCGCAGAGGGGGCAGAAGGGCTTGTCATCCAGGGCGTCGGGGGGAAGCCCCTGGGCTGCCAGAAGCACAGCCATCTCCTCCTGCTGCTCCAGGTTCTGGTCCCTGACCGCCCGGACGGCGGCCGAGGAGTCCTGGCCGCTGCGGAGGGCGGCGGCGATTACCCGGGGCATGGCGGAGCGGATCTCCCGGTCCAGCCTGGCGATGCGGGGGTCCCGGCGGAAGATCTCCTGGCGGCGGCGCTCCGCCTGGGCGCTTCTGTCCCTGCGGCGCTCCTCCAGCCGTTCCGTGGCCCGCTGCATGACACTGGGGTCATACGGCATGATTTACCCCTCCTCGTTCAGCAGCTCCAGCAGGTGGCGGGTGCGCTCCATGTCCTCCATGGCGCGCTGGTTCTCCGCCTCCACCTCCGCGGGGGACTTGGCCGCCGCAGTTCCGGCTGCCTTTCTGGACCTGGGCTGCTTCTCGTAGGCCTCCACCGCAGCGGGGGTGTGGAGCCCCTTCTGATGCCAGCTGCGGAGGATGCCGTTCATGTAGTTCCAGTCGAAGTTGTGCTTCTTCATGATGGTCTTCTCGTAGGCCAGCACCAGCGCGTCGTCCTTGAAGCCCATGTCGTCCCAGGCCTCGACGTAGGACCGCTCCTTGGCGATGAGAGGTCTGGGGTCGATGTTGAGCAGCTTCAGCACCTCCTGCTCCCGGGTGCGGAGGGCGGACAGGCGGCGCAGATGCTCATCGGCCTGCTCCAGGGTTTCAACACCCTGGCGGGCCCATGCAAACCCCTCGGAGCGGATCCGGGACAGGGTGGGGCGGTGGCCCTCCCCCCGCTTCCGCTCCTCCTCTTCAATGCACCAGGTGACCACCGTGAGGATTACCTCCGGGGGCAGGAGCTTGTAGTCGTACAGGGCGAACAGCTGCTTCATGTCGCGCATGGTGAGCTTCTTGCCCAGCATCCGCTCCACCTCGTCGCAGAGGGCGGAGAAGCTGGAGTCCGTGTCCGACAGCGCGGAGTTGATGTCCTCGGCGGTGTACTCCGGGGGCGGGGGCTCCGGCTGCGGCTGGACGGGCACCGGGGTGTCCGAGGGGGCCAGCCCCTGTTTCTTCAGCTGTTCCAGGGCGGCTTCCACCCGCTCCTGTGTCCAGCTGAGACCGGCTGCGTCACCTCTGCGCAGGAAATGGAGATAGAGAAGAGCGGCGTCGCCGCTGTCCAGCCTGATCAGACGGTCGGCCGCCTCGCTCGTCATGGAGATGATGCTGCCGGGGGCAAGGATGTCTGGCAAGAAAATCTGCTCCTTTCAAGCAAGCGTACAGCCATTCTACACCATCCCCGGCCTGCAGTAAACAGAAAAATCGGGCACCCGGCGTGTCCCGCAGAAACACGGAGCGGGGAGGTGCGCCAGCAGAGGCGCGGGAGCTGGAAAGATTTTCCAGGAACCGCCCTGAATTCGCAAATGGGACTGGACAACGGCTGGAAGACAGTGTAAAATCACCGTGAGTACAGATGAAATACAGACCGGCCTGCGGCGGCAGGCCTTCGAGAAAAGGAGTTATAAGCTTATGGACAAAATGGAGATCCTGCACCGGGTTGACCATACAATCCTGGCTCCGGCAGCGACATGGGAGCAGGTAAAGGCTGTCTGCGACGAGGGCATTGAATACCAGACCGCATCCGTGTGCATCCCGCCCCGCTATGTGCGCAGGGCCGCCTCCTATGTTGGCAATAATCTGAAAATCTGCACGGTCATCGGGTTCCCCAACGGCTACAGCAGCCCCGAGGTGAAGGTGTTCGAGACCGAGGACGCCATCCGCGGCGGCGCCGATGAGATCGACATGGTCATCAACATCGGTCTGGCCAAGGCGGGGGACTGGGAGCCTGTTTTCCAGGAGATCCGTGCAATAAAGGCCTCCTGCAAGGGCCGCATCCTGAAGGTCATCGTGGAGGCCTGCCTCTTTGACGAGGCGGAGAAGAAGTCCCTGTGCCGGGTCGTCACCATGTCAGGGGCGGACTTCATCAAGACTTCCACCGGCTTCTCCACAGGCGGCGCCACCGTCGAGGACGTAAAGCTCTTCCGCCAGAACATCGGTCCGGATGTGCGCATCAAGGCAGCTGGGGGCATCCGCACCTTCGAGCAGGCCCAGGCCATGCTGGACGCAGGGGCGGACCGCCTGGGCGCCAGCGCCCTGGTGGGCATCGTCAAGGCAGAAGCGGGAAAATAAGACCCGCAGACCCGGGGTCCGGACACAGACCAGACCCCTCCTCCATGTTCCGTTTTCAGGCCGGCACGCTTCCGTGCCGGTCTGTTC
>CAYYHY010000318.1:0-2969 GCA_964471855.1 uncultured Oscillospiraceae bacterium
GCATCCCTTACACAGCACTGACACAAGCAGCAAGGAGGCGCATGCATGAAGTACAGGCTCAACACCACCCACTTCCACACCTTTGAAGTCTTCGAGGTGAACCGTCTGCCCGCCCGCAGCTATTTCATCCCCTTCCCGGACAGGGCCGGGGCGGATGCCGCACCGCTGAAGGAGAAGCGGTATTCCTCCCCCAAGGTGCTCTGCCTGAACGGGGACTGGGACTTCAAGTTCTTCCCCAGGCCCGCAGAGATGCCTGACGTGCTGGACACGGACAGGGTGAACTTCGACAAGATCGATGTGCCCTCCTGCTGGCAGTTCCGGGGGTATGACCGTCCCTTCTACGTAAACTACCGGTACCAGTTCCCCTACAAACCCCCTGACATCCCCACTGCAGAGAAGGTGGGCCGCTGCTTCTCCTGGACCGGAGCGGATGCAGGGGTGGGACCCCGGTTCGTCACCCCGCCCGACGAGTACAACTTCGCGGGGGTGTACCGCCGGACCGTCACCATCGACGACCCCTCGAAGAACTTTGTCATCTCCTTCCTGGGGGTCGCCAGCTGCCTGGACCTGTATCTCAACGGGGACTTTGTGGGCTACTCCGAGGGGGCCCACAACACCGCCGAGTTCGACCTCACCGGCCGGCTGAAGGCGGGGGAGAACGAGCTGCTGGCCGTGGTCCGCCGCTGGTGCAATGGCAGCTACCTGGAGGACCAGGACATGTTCCGGAACAACGGCATCTTCCGGGACGTGCTTCTGCGCATCAGCGACCGGACGGACCTGTGGGACATCGATGTCTCCACAGAGAAGAAGGGCTGCTCCTGGTCCATCACCCTGAAGGCGGAGACCCTCTCCGATACGGACGTCACCTTCTCCCTGTCCGGCCCCGGCTTCGCCATGACCACCAAGGCCCGTGCAAAGGACCACAGGGCGGAGGTCACCTTCGACGATCTCCCGGTGGCCGAGTGGAGCGCCGAGAACCCGGTGCTCTATGACATCTATATTTATACCTCCACCTGCTGCGTAAAGGAGCGCATCGGCTTCCGCACCGTCACCATCCAGGGGGACGTCTTCCTGATCAACGGCCGCAGGGTCAAGCTCAAGGGGGTCAACCACCACGACAGCAGCCCCGTGAACGGGTACTGCCTGACCCCGGACGAGATCGAGCGGGACCTCCTGCTGTGCAGGGAGTACAACATCGACACCGTCCGCACCTCCCACTATCCCCCGGATCCCCTGCTCCTGGAACTGGCGGACGAACTGGGTCTCTATGTTATCGACGAGAACGACCTGGAGACCCACGGCACCTTCGCCTGCCAGGTGCCCCCCACCTACAACTCCATCAGCGACGACCCGAAGTGGCGCAGGCACTACATGGACCGGATCATCCACCTCTGCCAGAGGGACAAGATCCGCGCCTGCACCTGCGTCATCATGTGGAGCCTGGGGAACGAGTCCGGAGGCTTCTGCAATACGGACGCCATGTACGACTACCTGAAGCTCCACTCCCCCCTGCCGGTCCACTATGAGAGCGCCGTCCACTGCAAGCGGGAGGCCTACGACGTGGCCAGCGAGATGTACCCCTCTGTCCAGGCGGTCCACGATGCGGGGGAGAAGAAGCGCAGAATGAAGCGGCTCAACGACCGCCCCTACTTCATGTGCGAGTACGCCCACGCCATGGGGGTGGGACCGGGGGCCGTGGAGGACTACTGGCAGGAGATCTACCGCTATGACAGCCTCATGGGCGGCTGCGTGTGGGAGATGACGGACCACGCCGTCCTCCATGAGGACGGAAGCTATACCTACGGAGGCGACCACGGGGAGTGGGAGCACGACGGGAACTTCTGCGTGGACGGCCTCTTCTATCCGGACCGCACCCCCTCCACCGGAGCCCGGATCATCCGCTTCATCTACCGCCCCCTGCGCATCTCCCATGTGAAGGGGGACCAGTACGAGATCTTCAACACCACCGCCTTCTCCGACGCCAGCCGGTACCGGGTGGACTTTCTCTGGAATGACGGCACCTCCCTCTCCATGACCCCCTCCTGCCCTCCCCTGTCCCGGACCCGGGTCACCGTGCCCTCCGGCGCACTGACGGACGGCATGAGAGCGGTCACCGCCGCTGTCACGGACACTTTCACCGGCAGGCTGGTTTCCGAGGAACAGATCATCCTGGAGCGGAAGGTGCAGCCCGCCCCGGTCCGCCGGCCTCTTCCCGGATATGCCGCTGTGGAGAACGGGCGCATCGTGATCCGGCACAGCGGACAGCCCGTCTGCATGGGCGCAGACCAGCCGGTGCTCCTCTACCGGGCCCCGGTGGACAACGACGTGGATCTCTCCGGGCGGCGCACCATGGAGCCCTGGACAGCCCAGACGGAGACGGTGGAATCCACACAGAAGACCGGAAACGGCTTCCGCACGGTCCTGGAGGTGGAGAATAAAAAGGGAAAGTTCAGGGTCACGAACACCGCCGAGGGGGTGGAGGACGGCGTGCTGGTCACCAGCACCCTCCACTGCATCTCCGGGGGCAGCACCGTACCCCGCTTCGGCCTCGCCTTCCGCCTCGATGCATCCTTCGACGCCGTCACTTATACAGGCCGCTGCGGGGAGTCCTACTGCGACATGAAGGAGCAGTTCCCCGTCCGCACCGTCTCCTGCACCGTGGCCGACATGACCGAGCCCAACATCCGCCCCCAGGAGAGCGGCAACCGCTGCGACTGCACATTCGCCTCCGTCAGCGACGGACAGGTCACCGTCAGCTTCGAGGCCGTGGACGCCCCCTTCGAGCTGGCTGTCAAGCCTTACTCGGACAAGGCCCTGTGCAGCATGCGCCACAGGGAGGACGAGACCCGCACCGGCACCTGGGTCACCATCCAGGCCTTCCAGCAGGGCATCGGCACCGGCGCCTGCGGTCCCGGGGTCCAGCCCCAGTACCAGTACAGCGCCAGAAAGAGGGACTGGACCTTCCGCTT
>CAYYHY010000319.1:0-1515 GCA_964471855.1 uncultured Oscillospiraceae bacterium
GTGAGGATGCCCTCCAGGGAGGCGGCGTAGCGGATGGCCCAGGAGGCGAAGGAGGCGCCGGGATCTGCCTCCCTGAGCACCTGCCGCACCGCAGCGGGGGGACTGGCCAGGGCCCCGCCCTTGACCGGCTCCATGACAACGATGGACTTGCCGTGGCGGCGGGCCACCTCGTAGCAGGCCCGGGAGGCCACATCGGGGTTCTCCCAGTCGGCGTAGTTGATCTGCAGCTGGACAAACTCTGCATCCGGGTTCTCCGTGAGCAGCTCGTCCAGGATCTCCGGGGTGGCGTGGAAGGAGAAGCCCCAGTGGCGGATCAGCCCCTTCTCCTTCTGCTCCCGGACAAAGTCCCAGAGGCGGTACCTGTCGTAGGTCCTGTAGTTGTTTGCCTGGAGGGCGTGGAGCAGGTAGTAGTCGAAGTACCCGGCGCCCGTGCGCTCCAGGCTGGTCCAGAACTGCTGCTTGGCGGACTTCTCATCGTGGGCCTCCAGCCAGGCGCAGAGCTTGGTAGCCAGGGTGTAGCTCTCTCTGGGGTAGCGGTCCACCAGGGCCGCCCTGGCCGCCCGCTCCGAATCGCCTCCGTCGTACACATAGGCGGTGTCGAAGTAGGTCAGTCCCGCATCCAGGAACTCGTCCACCATCTGGCAGGTCTGCTTCACGTCGATTCTCCCGGAGGAGAGTTTCGGCAGACGCATCAGTCCAAAGCCCAGCTTTGGCGTGCTCTCTCCAAAATACTGTTCCATTGCTGCCTCCTGTCTTCTGTCTCTGCAGTCTGTCCCCCCGCCTGTGCCGGGGTCCGGTCTGCCCTCTGCTGTCTGCGGGCCGCTGAATTTGGCAATGTGCCCGCCCGCCGGAACCGGCGCAGCGGACACATCCAGTCCAGAAAGATTCGTGGTATGCGGACAGTGCGCCTGCACTGCCGTTACTGCAGGAGATGCCTGCGTCAGACGGAGCTTCTGGCCCAGGCCGCGATCTCAGACTCGGATTTCGCCGTGTCCGCTCCGTGGACAGCCAGCCCCCTGCCGAAGGATGCGCCCCTGCAGATCTTCTTCAGGTCCCGCTCGGCGGAGCCGAGACCGCTGCCCTCGTGGGTCATGAGGGGCAGAACCTTCCTGCCGCTGAAATCCAGCCGCTCCAGCAGGGAGAAGACCGCCATGGGGTACGTGCCCCACCAGCAGGGACCGCAGACAAAGATGTTGTCGTAGCCCTCGACGCTGTCCAGGTACCGCTTCAGCTCCGGCCGCGCCCCGGCGCGGAGCTCCGCCATGGCCTCTTCAGTACAGGCGCTGTAGCTGGCCGGGTACTCCTTTACGGTCTCCACCTCAAAGAGGTCGCCGCCTGCGGCCTTCTGGATGAAGGAAGCTGCGATCTCCGTGTTGCCCCTGGCGAGGCTGCGGACGCTCCCGTTCCAGTAGTTCTCTCCCCGCCGGGAGTAGTATATGATCAGGTTCCTTGCCATGTCTGTCCCCTCATTCCTGCTTTTCTGCACAGCAGCCCTGCGGACCGGAGGTCCGGGGC
>CAYYHY010000319.1:1615-2967 GCA_964471855.1 uncultured Oscillospiraceae bacterium
GCCCCTGGCCGGGCTGCCGCCTGACCGGACCCTGTGCTGTTTCCATTATACCGGGGGATCCCATTCGGAACAATTTGATTTTCGACGGCCGTTCATAAGTTTTTCTTATACAGGAACTTTCTCAGTTTTTCTGACAGCCATGTGCATTGTGTTTAACACAGCGTCACAAATCAGACAGCATATCTGCTGGTGCAGGACTGTGCAGCGGCTGATCATTTAGCTGTGTGCTTCTGCCCTGCTCTGCTGCTGATTTCCTCTCTCCTGTCATTCCTCGCAAGAGTGTTTAATTCCCTGCACAGTTCGTCAATTCTTCTTCTGACATCCTTATAATCCATCCCAAATGCCTTGAATACAAGCTTGGCTCTTTTAGGCAGAGGCTCGAACAGATGGTACTCATAGAAGCCGTTCCGGACCAGTTCGATTCTCTCCAGTTCCATCTTTGCGGCTGGAACAGTCAGATCATTCTCCGGGATGCCCTGCCGGGCGGCAAAATCATGAAGCCTGGTACAGAACTCCTCCCGTATGATCAGTGCAGCGAACGAAACAAAGGATCTTGCGGCATCGTATTCGCACGTTTCATCTTCCTCTTCCTCTGCTTCTGCCTGGACGCTCGCATCAGTCAGGTCACAGGGCATGCAGGCTCTGCCGCTGTGCTCTCCCTCTTCATTCCACAGCTGCAGGAAAAGCGAAATCTGGTCCCCGGAAATCCGGTTCTCCAGAAAATCGGATACGAAGCTGTCATCATACACTCTCATACCGTCTGTGAAGACAGCGTGCCGTTCGGCGTAGGCCTGGTACTCCCACCCGTCATGACCTTCCCTGGCAAACTCAAAGGTCGCCAGATCCAGAATCAGCCTGCTGTCATTTCCAAAAACTTTCTCCAGAATTTGATCCAGATGCAGGTCAGAAACAATCTTTTCAGCCAGGATGTGAATTCCAACGAAGCAGGTTGGCGCCTCATATACAAAGGTTCTGATGTCTGTGCCTGCTTCCTCGGCTGCCTCCTCCAGGGCTTCTTCAGCGGCCAGCCGGGCATCCTCGGCAGCCCTGGCCTCCTCTGGAAAGAATTTCTCAAAACTGTCATTCGGGTACATCAGGCTGTCGCTGCCTGGAACAGTCTTGCCGATTGATACCGCACGGGTAATGGTTGCCTTCTTCTCCGGATCGTAAACATTGCCGGTGGTCCAGTATACGTACTCGTGCCCCCGCATCCTCTTCAGCCCGATCCCTTTGGGTCTCTGCGGTATCGGCACTGCATGCTTCCTGTATGCCACTTGATGGAAACACCTCCCTGGACATCGCCTGCCGGGGTGCAGCCGGCTGAAAAACGGCGTATTCAAAGCAGACAGCCC
>CAYYHY010000320.1:0-2967 GCA_964471855.1 uncultured Oscillospiraceae bacterium
CAGGCTGTCTGCCAGGCCAGGATGTTTGCCGCATTCCTTGCGGTCCCTGTATTCAGGGAGTTCAGCAGAGTCTGTGCCTCGGCGGACCCGGGACGCAGCCCGGAAGAAGCCGTGCGGGAACTGGACAGCGTACAGTACGGCCTTATAAACAGCTGCTACACCTTTTCCGAAAACCACACCAGGAAAACCGCAGGGCTGCTGGACTGCTTTGGATACTCCAAAGCTGATTTCTGCCGGTTTTCCTCAGAAATCAACAGGCGGTACAGCACACTGAGCAGCACAGAGGACGCCTGTGTGCAGATTCTGCCCGGCAGCCCGGCCCATTATGCGGCAGAGAAGGAAAGCAGCCAGCCGGACCGGGCGCCAGAGGCGGAGGAGACACCCGCAGAAGAGGCGGCAGATGCCGGGGAGCACGCTGTCCAGCCGGAGGCAGATTCAGAAGCCGGACCCGGCGGATCCGGGGACAGGGAAGACAGCCCGGCAGGTAATACTGACGCAGCCGCAGAAGCGGGCAGCGGGAATGCGGACGGAGAGGGCAGGGAAGAGCTGCCCCCCGGAAGCCCTGCCGCAGAACCGGAGACAGGAAGCCGGAACCAGGCGCCGAAGCGGACAGGACGGCCCCCCGGCACCAGGGACAGCCGGCCGAGGAAGAGACGGACGCTGGAGGAACTGGGGAAGCCCAGCAGGGCAAAAAAGAAAGCCGTAAAGGAGCCGGAAGCCGCCGCTGCTCCCCCGCCGGATCCGAACCCGGTCCGGAAGCCCGGCCGGCCCAGGGGTTCCCGGGACTCGTACAAGAGGACAAGAAGGACAAAGGCGGAGCTGGGACAGCCGTACCGCTCCAGGGGGACTGCCCCCGGGGACCGGCCGCAGAAGCAGGATGCGGACCCGGAACCGTGACAGCCTGCCGGCATGAATCCAGGCAGAAGGCCGGAGACAGGAGGAGGAGCCTGTGAAGATTGAGATACTGAAAGGCTTTATCTACAACGTGGAGGGGGACGCCATCGTCACCTCCACGGACCCCATGATGTCCGGCAAGGGCGGCCTGGACTACATGATTCACAGGACCGGCGGCAGAAGGATGGAGGCGGTCTGCAGAAGGATCCGCGAGAACGGGGGGATTCCGCCCCGGACCGCCGTGATCACCCCCTCATTCAGCAGCTACTGCGACTATATCGTCCATGTGCCGGTGCCCAGGTACATCGACGGGAAGCACGGGGAGTTCGACCAGCTGGCGGCCAGCTGCCGGCTCGCCCTGGCCGCCGCGGACGCCTACGGGAAGATCCATACCCTGCTCATGACCCCCATGGGCACCGGGGGCAGCAAGTTTCCCAAGTGCAAGCCGGCAACCATGGGATTCAGCTGCACGGAGGGGATCCTTCTCGCCACCATCCACCGGTACATGGTGGAGAGCCGGACCGGGTCTCTGGAGAAGGTGTCCATAGTCTGCCGGAACGACTCGGCCTACGAGACCCTGTGCCGCATGTACCGGATCATGTTCGGGAACGGTCTTCCCCTGTACGAGCGCATCCGGGGCAGCGTCCTGGGCTTCGCCGTGGGGGATGCGGTGGGATATTCAAAGCGCTCGGGCAGCCTGCGGAAGCGGGACTTTGAGAAGTCCCCCATCCCCCTGGTGCGCTTCAAGCTGGTCTCCTCCGGCATTGTGCAGATGATGATGTACACCGCCTGCGGGGTGATGGTCCGGGAGGCGGAGAGCCCGCCGGGGGAGGTCCGCTTTGACAGCTCCGTCCTGGAGCCGGCCCTCAGCGACCGGATGCGCACCCTGGAGAAGAAGCGTCCTCAGGGGGAGCGGGGATACTGGGTTGCGAAGCTGCCCTTCATGCGGACCTGGAAGGGACCCGAAAAGGACCGCAGCGGAACCTGGAGCCTGCTGACCGCCGCCGTCCCGGCCGTGCTCTGGTATGCGGCCCATCCACCGGGGGGAGGATACAGCGGCAGGAGTCTGTGCCGGAAGCTGGGGGAGTCCCTGCCCCTGCCCCCGGAGGAGCAGATGGCCGCCGCCGTCCTGTACCTCATTCTCCTGGACGTGCTGCAGAACTTTTCCATCCGGTACGCCCTCTGGGATGCGGACAGGTTCCTGAAGGTGGAGTACAGGGATGTGCCCCAGCATGAGGAGCTCTACAGGCGGCTCCAGGCAGCCGTCAGGCTGTCGTACAAGGCCCACCACGCCACCGCCCTCGGTCTCCTGCAGGCATTCCACTGCGAGAAGGATTTCGGGTACGGATGGGCGGGAACGGAGACCGTCCCTCTGGCTGTGGCCTGCATCCTGGACCCCAGGGACTTCCGGCACAATATCCGCAGCGCCGTAGCACAGCCCGGCAACTCCTGCGGCACAGCCGGCATCGCGGGTCTTCTCCACGGGGCCCTGCGGGGGGCCTCCGAGATTCCTGACCTGTGGATGGAAAAGCTTGAAATGGCGGATTATCTGAAGCAGCTGGCCCGGGACCTGTACACCGGTCCCCGCATGGGCAGCGGCTGGCGGGACAAGGAGTGGGATATGAAGTATGTCAGCACCCAGGTGCCGGAGAACCCGGGGGACGGGCTCACCCTGTATGCATTCGGCCCTGCGGACCCGGACCGTCCGGATCCGGAGACCGGGGACATCCCCGATCCTGCACTGAAGATCATGGGCAGAAAGCTCTACTGCACGGCCACCAGCCGCGACTCCTTCCAGGAACTGCTGGGGGACGGCTGGCACAGGTGCAGGATGGACAGGGAGGGGGACCGGTACCGGGTCCAGTGCGGGGAGCTCCTCACCTCGACCAGGAGGGGGATCTCCGTCAGATGGATGGAGGGCACCTTCTGCATCATGCGGGACATGTGCAGCGATAATCTGTTTGTCATGGCCTCCGGCCGCCCGAAGAACTGGGTGGCCACCGTCACAGTGGCTCCCAGGGAGTGGGACAGCGTCTGGAGAATCGAGTATGACCCGGATGCGGCGGACCTGAT
>CAYYHY010000321.1:0-2963 GCA_964471855.1 uncultured Oscillospiraceae bacterium
CCTCCTTCGCCTCCTGGGCCATCCGCTACGCCGCCTCCCTGGAGGGCATCCTCACGGTGCTGTCCGGCATGAGCAGCCTGGAGCAGATGCGGGACAACGTCTCCTTCATGAGGAACTTCCGCCCCCTGAACAGCAGGGAACAGACGGCAGTCCGGAAGGCGCAGGAGATCATGACAGGGGTGAACTCCATCCCCTGCACCGCCTGCCACTACTGCACCGCGGGCTGCCCGATGCAGATCCCCATCCCGGAGATCTTCGCCGCCAGGAACCAGCAGCTTGTATGGGGTCAGCTGGAGGAAGGGCGGCGCATGTACGCGGAGGCCGTAAAGGACGGATCCCGGGCCTCTGACTGCATTGCCTGCGGCCGGTGCGGGCGGACCTGCCCCCAGCAGATTGATGTCGTCACCAGACTCCGGGACTGCGCCGCGCAGTTCGACAGATAAGGAGGAGAACCGTCTTGGAATATGTGACACTGTACAACGGCGTGAAGATGCCGGTCCTGGGGTACGGCGTATACCAGGTGACCCAGGACCAGTGCGAGCAGTGCGTTCTGGATGCCCTGGATGCGGGGTACCGCTCCATTGACACTGCCCAGAGCTACTTCAACGAGGAGCAGGTGGGCTCCGCCATCCGCAAATCCGGGGTCAGGCGGGAGGACATCTTCCTGACCTCCAAGGTGTGGGTAGAGCACTACGGCTACGATGCCTGCCGCCGGTCCGTGGAGGAGTCCCTGCGGAAACTGGACACCAGCTATCTGGATCTGATGCTGCTGCACCAGCCCTTCTCCGACGTATACGGCGCCTACCGGGCTCTGGAGGACATGTACGATGAGGGCATTCTGCGCGCCATCGGCATCTCCAACTTTTATCCCGACCGCATGGTGGACATCGCCTCGTTCTCCCGCATCAGGCCCATGGTAAACCAGGTGGAGACCCACCCCCTCAACCAGCAGATCGAAGCCAAACAGTGGATGGACAAGTACGGCGTCCAGATGGAAGCCTGGGCCCCCTTCGGAGAGGGCCGGGGCGGTCTCTTCACCAATGAGACCCTTGCGGACATCGGCAGCAGATACGGCAAAACCACGGCCCAGGTCATGCTGCGCTGGAACATTCAGCGCGGGGTCGTGGTCCTGCCGAAGTCTGTCCACAGGGAGCGGATGATCGAGAACCTGAACGTGTTCGACTTCACCCTCTCCGATGAGGACATGGCAGAAATAGCCGCCCTCGACACCGCCACCAGCGCCTTCTTCTCCCACCGGGATCCAGCCATGGTGGAGTGGTTTGTCAGGATGGTGGAGGAGCGGAAGCAGAACCACGACAGCAGCCGGGAAAAGAAAAACTGGTAGGACAGAGAATCGTCCGCCGGTCTGTCCTGACATCAGATATGGCAAGCGGCACCCGCGCATGCGGATGCCGCTTTTTCTGACAGCGAACCTCTGCCGTTCCTCCGGAGCAGATGCCGGGCATGCACACAGTACACAGGCTTTCCTGCATGCCTGCTCACCTGTACAGATCGTCCAGGGTTACAAGGGTCACATGCCCTTCCTCCGCCAGTTCCCTCAGGCCTTTTGTAAATCCGCCCTTGGAGAAGATATAGAAGAAGTATTTCTCTCCCCTGCCGAAGACATCTGCATAATGCCGCAGACGCTGGTATTCGTCCACGCCCACTGCCTCATTCCGGTATTTGCAGGAACCGATGATATAGTTTCTGCCGTCAGCCGGTGTGCCGACTATGTCGATCTGGACTTCCTTCCTTGCTGCTGCATCTGTCCCCCACCACTGGCCGGCATCAGCAGGAATCATGGGAAGATCGTCTGCATAGCGGAGCAGGTACTCCCGGCACATCTGCTCGAAAACCGGCCCCATAAACTCCGGGTAATGGCGCTTTACAGCCTGCTCGTAGACGTTCTCAATCCTTCCGGCGCTGATAATCGATATGTTCTTTGGAACAAAACGATACCAGAATCTGTACAGGCTGTCGCTGATAACATATATCGTTTTCTTCCCCGGTTTTTCAGCAGCAGGCGTCTCCTTTCTGATGATGCCAAGATTCTGCAGAACTCTGAGATATTTGGCACAGGTGGCGGTATCAAGTCCGGCTTTCGCCGCAATCTGGCTGGACCGTGACGCCCCGGAAGCAATCGCTCCAATCACGGTATTGTACACCGCAGGTTCACGCAGTTCCTGCTTCAGCAGGTTTTCCGGCTCCTCAAACAGGTAGCTGCCTGTGTCCAGCAGATTTTTCTTCACGGCCTCATCCACGTCTGAACCGGCATCGAGCAGGTTGATGTAGTGGGGCACCCCGCCTGTGATGCCGTATACCAGAGCCTGGTCTTCGCTGGACAGTCCGGGGTTGAAAACCGTGATCTCCCGGTATGTCAGAGGCTGAATCCTGAACTGGCAGGTGCGGCGGCCATAGAGCGGGCTCTCACAGCCCAGCACCTGCTGCTCCATGAAGCTCATGGAGGATCCGCAGAGGATCAGGAACAGCCTGCTGCGGCTCCATCTGTGGTCGATGAGGATCTGCAGCCGCGATGAAACAGAACTGTCAGCCCTGGCCAGGTAAGGGTACTCGTCTATGACAAAGACAAGGCGCTCCCTCTCAGCCATGCGCGTAATCTGGGCAAAGGCGGCATCGAAGGAGGGGTAGACCGGAGCTTCGTCCCCGCCAGGATACTCCTTCTCGTAGATTGCCCTGGAAAGAACCTCCAGATTCGCCTGGGCGCTGGCATTCATGGCAGACATGAATACAGCGGGCTTGTCTCTGCAGAATTCGCTGATGAGTGCGGTTTTTCCAATCCTGCGCCGCCCGTAGATGACGGCACACTGAAAGGCCTCACCCTGGTACCGCCGGTTCAGTTCCGCCAGCTCCCTCTCCCTGCAGTAGAACATCCCTGTCCTCCTCCCTGCTGTCTTGCGAGTTACTGTCTTATGAGTTACTTTCCTGCGAGTCAATTATAGCAT
>CAYYHY010000322.1:0-2941 GCA_964471855.1 uncultured Oscillospiraceae bacterium
CCTGTGTCCGGCATGTGAAAAAGCAGCACCGAAGGAGCTTCTCCCCCGGTGCTGCTTCTGCTTTCATAATGACTGGCGTTCCCTCAGCCCTGCTTCAGCAGCCGGAGGGGCGGACCGTCAGCTTCCATCACCCGGTCCGCCAGGCGCATGGCGGTCTCCTCGTGGCTCACCAGGAGCACCGGCACCTTCAGGTCCGCAATGCGGCGGAGAATCCGCGCAGCCCGCTCCGGGTCAACCCCCGCAAAGGGCTCATCCAGCAGGTACAGCCTGCCGCCCAGCGCCAGCGCTCTGGCCAGTGCCAGACGCCGCCCCATCCCGCCGGACAGGGCCCCGGGGAAGGTCCTTCCCTCTCCGCCCAGCTCCACCAGATCAAGCCACCGCCCGGCTTCGTCTCTCCTGTCCCGGGGCAGGACATCTGCTATGTTCTGCTCTGCCGTGCGCCAGGGGAGGAGCCGGTTTTCCTGAAAGAGGAGCGCTGTCTCCCCGGGGGAGACCCCTGTCACCGTTCCGCTCTCCGGCTTCTCCAGTCCCGCCAGAAGGCGGAGCAGGGTCGTCTTGCCGCATCCGGACGGACCCCGCAGCGCCAGAATTCCCTCGTCCGGGATGGTCAGAGAGAGGCTGTCCATTATCTTCTTCTCCCCGAAGGACAGGCAGACCCGGTCCAGCACAATCATTCCGTCTCCTCCCCTCTGCCCAGCACAAGCCGGAACAGCCGCTCCAGCAGCAGGGACAGCACCACAACCGCAGCGGTCCAGGCAAAGAGGTCCGGTGTCTCCAGCAGCTGGCGGCTCCGGTAGATATGGAATCCGATGGAGTCCTCCGGCAGGCACAGCACCTCCGCCGCCACTCCGGACTTCCAGGCAAGACCCATGGCAGAGGCCGCGGCGGACCGGAAGCCGGGCAGCACGGAGGGGACATAGATCAGGCGGACCGTCTTCCAGCGGCCGAACCGGTACGCCGAAGCCATCTCAAGCAGCTGCGGATCTGCGGAGCGGATCCCCTGGGAGACGCTGCTCCAGATCACCGGCATCACCATCAGGGCGGATATGACAGCCGGCACGCGGTTCCGCCCCGTCCACAGCAGCACAAGGAGGATAAAGGACACCACCGGTGCAGCCCGGACCGCCCTTACAGCCGGTGCAATGACAGCATATGCCCATGAGGAGGCGCTTGTCAGCACAGACAGAAGAATCCCGGCCAGGGTTCCGGCCGCCATGCCTGCGGCTACCCTCTCCAGCGTTGCCGCAATGCTGATCCAGAATTCAGGCTCCCCCGCCAGTTCCAGCAGCCTCCCCGCCACTGTCCCCGGCCAGGGCAGAAGAAGCTCGTTTCCTCTCCCGGAGACCCAGCGCTCCACCAGGAAGGCTGCGAGGGTCCACACCCCCAGCCAGAAGAGCGGGGGCAGCAGTATTCTGAACAGTTTTCTGACTGCCGGCCGTTTCATCTGCAAAACCCCGCTTTCCAAAAAACCGCGCAGACGGTACGGTCTGCGCGGCCAGGTCGCCGTGAAATCTCAGTTCACCCCGTAGTAGAAGGCGTCATCGGGCATGGCGCCGCCGATGGAGGCAGGATCCGCCTGGAACATCACCTGATAGTAGCTCTCCAGAGCGTTCTTCATTTCGGCGCCTTTCATAAAGGTCAGGCTGCACTGGGGGATGGCTGCAGCGGCCACCTGGGCGCTGGGGGCGATACCCAGCTCCGCCACCATCTCTGATGCCTCCTCCCGGTTGGCCTCGTCGTTTACCCAGTTAATGGAGGCCTCGTATTCAGCGAGGAATGTCTCCACGGCCTCAGGGTTCGCCTCCAGATACTCCCGCCGGACTGCCACGCAGCCCATGGGAAGCACCCCGGCGTTCAGATCCTCCCAGGCCAGGGACAGGGATACCGCTTCCCGCACTCCGCTGTCCTGCACCATGAGGGCAGTGGCGGCGGGAACAGGCAGCATGCAGATGCCGGACTCGGAGGACGTCATCTGTGCGGTTATCTCCTGGGGTGTCATCCACTGGATATCCACCTCGGAGGGGTCCACTCCGTTCTGCTGGAGCAGATAGCTGAGAATGTACTCCGGATTGGCACCCCGGGCGGTGGAGGGCGCCAGCAGGGTTTTGCCGGCCAGATCGGACATGGCGTTCACGGTGTTCCCCTTCTCCAGGATATAGAGGACACCCAGGGTATTGACTGCCAGCACCTCAACTGCACCCTCCGTCTTGGCATAGAGACTGGCTGCCACGTTGGTTGCAATGGCTGCGATGTCGGCATCTCCGCTGACCAGGGCTGCGGTAACCTCCTCGTTCTGGGCCGCTACCGCATATCCGGCAATGGACGAGGCGGCGGCGTCTGCATCAAAATCACTGAGCAGCTTTGCCGCTCCTGCACCGGTGGGACCGGAGAGCACCATGAAGTCAGGAAGTTCAGCGGACTCTGCACTGGTGCTGCTGGAAGGACCGGACTCCCCTGCAGAGGAGGATGCACCGGAACTGTCCTGAGAACCGGATACGCTGCCGGAGCCGGTCGATGCGGAACCTGTGCCGGAGCTGGAACTGCCGGAAGGACCGCCGCAGCCGGCCAGAACGGTCAGCATAAGCGCAGCCGCAAGGGTCAGAGAAAGCAGTTTATTCTTCAAATCAGCATAATTCCTTTCTTGCGCCTATTGGAACGGACCGGTGTGTTCCCGGCACAGTGCCGCCGGTCCGCTCTTCCTGCCATTTTAGAGCGCGCCAGCCCCCCTGTCAACACCTCATGGCTCCACATTCTTCCATCTTCCGGACACGGCTGGTGGCAAGGAATCTGTCTGCCGGCGTCTCACTCGGAAGGCTGGCCTCCGTCTGCTTTGACACTTCCCCTGACAGTGAAAAGCGGGTGCATCCATCTGTTCCGGTCCGGCCGGCAGACAAATGCACCCGCAGTATTCTCCTGTCTCTGCTGGAGACTGCTGTCTGGT
>CAYYHY010000323.1:0-2930 GCA_964471855.1 uncultured Oscillospiraceae bacterium
TGCAGGTCCGTACCTGCTGTCAAACCGGGGCATCCTGCGTATCCTTTCGTGCCTGGTTCAGCAGCATGCCACCTGGTCTGCTGGTTCGGTCAATCCCGTCATCGGCAGTTTCGACCTGTCCTTTGCATCCATGCTGCTGCCAGGGACAGCCGTCCAAACGTCAGATCCTTGACGGGTTCCTCCCAATCAGGCAGGAATCCTGCAGACCGGGCTGGGGCAGACAGGCATGACATTCTCAGGTATCCTCTTTCCTGATGGAGGTGATCCCCGTGGATGAAGAGTTTAAGACAGGCCAGAACGGAGAACTGACCGTTTACACAGGAATGGGCGGCGATGTCATCATTCCCGGCCGGTTTCGAGTCGTCGGTGATGGCAGTTACTGGATCTGGGGGCCCGAAATCAGGCGGCCACCCGGCATGAAGCCTGTCACAAGTCTCGCTGCAGAGGACGGAGTCCAGACAATACAGGATCTAGCTTTTTCCCACTGCCCGTCGCTCGCTTCTTTCAGTCTGCCGGACAGCGTGGAAGTCCTGGGCAATTCGGTATTCCTCAAGTGCAGCAGCCTTAGAGAGGCTGTCCTTCCAGATTCTGTGAAGGATATGGGAGAAGGGGTATTTCGTGAGTGCACATCGCTGGAACGGGCCGTTCTGCCGGCTCATTTGACCGTCCTGCCGGCATCTACCTTTTGCATGTGTGAAAACCTGAAAGAAGTGGTCCTGCCCTGCGGTCTGAGGGAAATAGGGTTTGGTGCATTTTTATTCTGCAAGTCACTGGCACGCATCATTTTACCTCCCAGTATAACTGCTATTCACAGCGGTGCCTTCGAAGGCTGTACAGGTCTCAGAGAAATACTCATTCCTGATACTGTCCAGGAGATCGGCCGCGGAGCTTTCGAAGGATGCATTTCCCTGAAGAAAGTTTCCCTGCCCTCCACCCTGGACATGCTGAACTCAGAATTATTCAAGGACTGCTCGGGGCTGGTTCAGTGTGTCCTCCCGGACAGAGTCCGCTGGATGGAGGCAGGTGTGTTCTGCGGCTGCAGATCACTGACCTCTGTTTCCATTCCGGAAGGTGCAGAACGGCTCAGTCCGGAGGATTTCAAAGACTGTGAGAAATTAAAGAAGGTTTTCTTATCCTCCACTGTAACTTGCGTCAGCGCCAGTGCTTTCATCGGCTGCACCTCTCTCAGGGAGTTTGCAGTTTCCCCTGAGAACGCGACCTATACCGGCACCGGTCCGTTCCTCTGTACCAATGGCGGCACCGTCCTGTATGCTGTCTCTGCAGCTTATACAGCCAAAGACAGCATCCCTCCTTCCATTACCACCATCTCCGATGGTGCTTTTTACCTGTGCCCCAAACTGCAGCGCTTATCCCTGCCAGAAACGGTAACCGCTCTGGAACCGGGCGCCTTTCTCGGTCTGAACAAACTGAAGCTGCTGGAGGCACCTGGCGTCACAGACTGCGTTCCCGGTACCATAATGGGAAAGCAGCGAAGCGGAAAGGAGGCTGGGAGAGTTTTTCCCATGATTCTTCCCAAGATCCTGCTTTCCAGGGCGAGTACTCTGCCAGTCAGGCAGTCACTGGCCATGGGGTATCTTATGAAGCCTGAGCTGTATCAAAAACGTGCCGCTGCCGGCTATGAAAAATTCATAGACGAGAACCTCGACCTGCTGAAGGAGACAGCCCGCCGCGAAAAACTGACAGATATAATCAAACTGCTCAGCGAACGCAGTCCGGATACAGACTCTTCCGGAAATCCTGATACTGACAGCGATGGCATTCCTCTCTTTCTCAGCCACATTCGAGCAGCTGATGCCAGACAGATGTACGCCTTTGCGCAGGTATCCAGAGGGATCATTATCACATCCGCAGGATGGCACGAAAACAAGCCCGTGGTGATCCCCGACGTCATCGGCCGCACCCCAGTTGTTGGAGTCGCTCCGGATTCATGCCCTGAAAACGCGGTCATACGCTGCTCATCAAAGCTGTTCAGCAGCCTGCCTGTGAACTACCAGTTCAACTCCTTCATCGCCTGCCGCGATGGATCTGTTGAATTCTCCAGGGATCAGAAGGCTGCCATGGCGAAGCAGTTCTCAAACCCTCAGCATGCTGAGAAACTTCTGACCTACGCCATGGAAAATGGCTTCCTTGACATATTCACTTCCATCCTCAGCGGCACGAAGCTGAAAATTGAACTTTATGATTCTCTTCTGGAGAAAACATCAAAGCTGGGGCTGGCAGAATATTCTGCAGCGCTTCTTAATGCAAAAGGATCATACTACACGGAGGAGCAGGTTCAGGAACACAGTCAGAGAGTCCTCGAAGAAGAGGTCGGTCTGCGTGAGATTTCGCTTGCAACTCTGCGGAAAACTTTCAGATGCAAGAAGAAATATGGCAAAATTATGATCTGCGGTTTCAGTCATGCGCAGGAGACCTGTTTCATACCGGCAAGTGCAGGGGGACTGCCCGTTGCTGTTGAAAGTTGCGCCTTTTGGCTGAGCCATACTCTTAAGTCAGCTGTCTTCGAAAGCGGCAGTACTGAAATCGGCGATTATGCCTTTGATCGATACAAGATGACTGTTACGGCACCTCCTGGTTCATCTGTTGAGGAATACTGCAAAAAGGAGGGCGTCAAATTCATTCCATCGGGTTCTCCCCCTGATACCTGAATACAGGCAGTGGCGGTCCCCGGAAAATGTTCGTCTGTCCGCTGCCGGACAGCACCAGGAACTGCGTTGTCAGCCGCTCGACCTCTGATATCTCTCCGGCAGGGGTTCCTGCCTGCAGGAGTCTGGTACAGACCATCCACCTCAGGTATGCTGATTCATGTGTGATCGGACGCTCACCTGTGATTCCATGTCCAGGGACCAGGGGGCTGCAAACGTTCCTCATGGAATTTTGGAGCCGCTTGCTACTTGGAATGCTGAGCC
>CAYYHY010000324.1:0-2892 GCA_964471855.1 uncultured Oscillospiraceae bacterium
ATGTGCCTGAGACGCATCTTCTTGACGCAGAATTCGTTCTCTGATATACTTCAGCAGCATTTTGAGGACAGTCTTCAGGGGGCGGGATCCATGAACGGAATCATTGTGACAGACAAGCCCGCAGGCTGGACGTCCATGGACGTGTGCGCCAGGCTGCGGGGCGTGTTCCACGAGAAGCGGATCGGCCACGGGGGCACCCTGGACCCTATGGCCACCGGCGTGCTGCCTGTGTTTGTAGGGCGGGCCACCCGGGCGGTGGAGTTTGCCACGGATTCCGACAAGGAGTACCGGGCCGGCATCCGCCTGGGGATGGTCACCAGTACCCAGGATACGGAGGGGGAGGTGCTGGAAACCCGGGACGTGACCGTGCAGCGGGAGGACCTGGAGCAGGCACTTGCCGGCTTCCGGGGACCTGTCTCCCAGATTCCCCCCATGTACTCTGCAGTGAAGATAAACGGAAAGAAGCTCTACCAGCTGGCAAGAAAGGGCCAGGAGGTGGAGCGCCCCCCGCGGCAGGTGTTCATCTCCCGGCTGGAGGTGCTGGAGCAGACGGGACCGGCGGAGTATCTGCTGGACTGTGTCTGTTCCAAGGGAACCTATGTCCGTACCCTGTGCCACGACATCGGCCAGGTGCTGGGCTGCGGGGCCTGCATGTCCTCCCTGCGCCGCTGCCAGGCGGCCGGCTTTACCCTGGAGGATGCGGTGCCTCTGGAGGAGGTGCTGGCATGCGGAGAGCCTGAGAAGCTGCTGCGGCCGGTGGACTCCCTGTTTGCCGCCTTCCCCCCGCTGGTGCTCCCCTCGGCGGGGGGCGAGAAGCGCATCCGCAACGGCGGGGATGCGGCGGTCCCCGGAGCGGAGGACGGCCGCTGCCGGGTGTATGCCAGAGACGGCACCTTCCTCTCCCTGGGAGAAGTGAAGGCCGGCCGGCTGAGGAGCATCAAGAGTTTTTTCTGATACCAAGAAGGGGCGTAATTCTGTGAGCACACCGAGGCGCGTGGTTGCGCTGGGATTTTTCGACGGGGTTCATCTGGGTCACAGCGCGCTGCTGCGCAGGGCAGCGGAGAAGGCCGCGGAGCTGGATGCCATCCCTGCGGCATTTACCTTTGACAGACACCCCGGGTCCTTTATTACGGGGGTCTCCGTCCCCCTGCTGGGGACCGTGGAGGACCGGATCTGGCTGATGCGGCGGCTGTGCGGCATACAGGAGGTTATCGTGGCGCCCTTCGCCGCCATGCAGCACATGGACTGGCTGGACTTCATCCATGACACCCTGGTGAAGGAACTGGGCGCCGTCCATGTCATCGCCGGCCACGACTTCCACTTCGGCTACATGGGCAAGGGAAACCCGGTCCGGCTGCAGGAGGAATGCAGCCGCATGGGGGTGGGCTGCGACATCATCCCCAAGGTGGAGAAGGACGGGATCACCGTATCCTCCACCTACATCCGCACCCTGGTGGCCCAGGGAGAGATGGAGCGGGCGGCGGAGTTTCTCGGTCACCCCCATATTCTGACAGACCGGGTGGCCCACGGCAAGCGCATCGGGGGCACCGTCCTCGGTTTTCCCACCGTCAATCTCCAGCCCCCGGAGGGGGTCCTCCTCCCCGCCTTCGGGGTCTACGCTACGAAAGTGTGGTTTGACGGCACCTGCCGCAGCGCGGTGACCAATGTGGGGGTGCGCCCCACCCTGAAGGACAGCGACGGACGGGTCACCATCGAGGGCTTCCTCCTGGACTTTGACGGCGACCTCTACGGACACAAGATGCGGATCGGATTTTACAGGCGCCTCCGGGAGGAGCGGCAGTTCCCCTCCATGCAGGCCCTCTCGGCGGAGATCCGCCGCAACGCAGAGCAGACCCGGACCTACTTTGACGCCCTGGAGAAGACCCCCGGAGGGCGGCTTCTCACGTGCTGATCCTGACCCGGTTCCAGAAATCTGCAGCACCCCCGCCGGGGGTGCTTTCCGTTTCCGGAGTGCAGCCCGGCCGGGAGGGGAGGCGGAAGCACGGAAACCCGGAATTTCCGAAATTTGGAACTTTTCGGGCCTGTTTTTTTCCAGCAGAGGCAACCGGAGTTTCCAGCTGTCATGACACCCTTTCCGGGGGGACACCCCCTGAACCGGGGTCCGGCGGGGAGAATAACCGAAAAAACCGGGCAAAAAAGTTTACCAGGGGGCATTTTGGGGCCTCCGGGAAAAGGAAACCCTATCAACCTGTATAGTTTACAATTTCGCCGATTCGACTCATGCTGACGGGGTTTATACACGAAAAAGTTCGAAAAAACGGGAAAATTGGTGGAAGAACTTTCCAAGAGCAGTCAGAAAACAGCCAATCCTGCTAATTCTTGGAAATGATTATGTAAAAACTACGAAATTTAGAAAAATCTTGCAGAATTGGTTGACAGCCGGTTTTGCGGGTGTAGAATATGTGTGTTCTCAATCATCGGTGCCAGTAGTCGCGAATACCCTGCTCTACAGCCAACGTATAGGAGGAATATGCCGCTGGACGAGAGAAAGGATCTGTGGTAAGAATGAAATCGACCGGCATTGTACGTAGAGTCGATGAGTTGGGACGGATTGTGCTTCCCATTGAACTTCGCCGTACCCTGGATATCGCGGAGAAGGACTGCCTGGAGATCTACATGGACGGGCCTGCAATCGTCCTGAAGAAGTACCAGCCCTCCTGCATCTTCTGCGACGAGGCCAGGGACATCGTGGTCTTCCGGGGCAAAAACATCTGTTCGAAGTGCATCAAGGCGATCAGGACATCGGATCAGGAGTAAATGCGGCCTGACCGGACAGAGACCCCGGAGTATCCCAGCGGGTCCAGTGAAGAGTTAATAAAGAGGGACATGGAAGTGCGCGGACTGTCACTGGGGCAGCCCGCGCACTTGTTC
>CAYYHY010000325.1:0-2885 GCA_964471855.1 uncultured Oscillospiraceae bacterium
CCGGGGATCAGAGGGAGCGGCCCAGCTGGTAAGCCTCCTCCATGTGCCGGCTGCCCCTGGTAATGGAGGGAGTGCCGCAGCCGGTGCCCAGGACCATGCCGCAGTTCTCAAAGTGCATGTAGCGGCACAGCTTCTCGTAGTGGCTGACCAGGTACGGCATCACGTCGTCGTTGGAGTCCCAGGCGGCGGTGATGAGCACCGTTTTCAGACCCCTGGCAGAAAGCTTTAGGGTGTAGCTGTAGAAGCGGTCGATGACCGTCTTCATCTGAGCCGACATGCCGAAGTAGTACACGGGGGTTACGAAGACCGCCATGTCCGCCGACAGGAGGGCGTCCCGGATCTTCCCGTTGTCGTCCTTCTGGGCGCAGGGACCGTCCATGCCGCAGCGGTCGCAGCCGAGACAGGGGCGGATGTCCATGTGGGCGGCATCCAGCTCCTGGATCTGATGCCCCGCCTCCCTGGCGCCGCGGATGAACTGCTCCGCCAGCATATTGGAGGAGCCCTTTTTGTGGGGGCTTCCCTTGAGCACCACGATTTTCATTCACTGCATCTCCTTTGCCCGCGGTCCGGGACCCCCCGGCCGCCTCCTCTGCCTGCTTCTGCCGGAAGAAAAAAGTTGACGTAACAGGGAACACGGCGCACAGAGAAACGTCTCTCTATACAGACAGCAGGTATCAGGAATTCTACTGCATCACGTTCCGGGTGTCAACCGCAGGGCTGAGACGCGGTACGGATGCCGGCGCAGTGTTGGCTGGAGGGAGCCGACTTCTCGCGGTGTCTGGAACTGGGATGAAACGGATGCAGTCTGGCATATTCGAGTCCAGGTATCTGTCCGGGGGATGCGGGCAGGTAGCAGGCTGGACCCCGCAGGCCTGTCCGGCGGGGACTCTCCGGGCCGGGTTCTGCCGGATTTCGAAATAACCGCATGATTGGCTGCCTGAGAAAGAAGGAACGCGCCGCGGCCGGAGACGGTCCGGCACACCGCTCTGCCGACCTGCAGCGGCATCTCCAGTTTCTTCCGCCCCGGAGGGAGGCGGAGGCGACGGGTGCCCGGGGCCGGCAGAGCGTCTTTTTCCAGCGAAAATTAAGCTCCCGCCTGCCTCAGATGTAAAATTTTCATGAATTCGTGACGGGAATCGTTGAAAAACCGCCGGGCAGGTGTTAAACTTATGCTAAACTTGTGATAAACCTTTACTTAAGAACGGTTTACAGCATGAGGGCGGCCGCAGCTCCGGAGTTCCCGGCGAAGGGATGCGGTCCGGCCGGAAGGCGGCGGATGGACACCGGCAGGGCGGGATGCAGCCCCGGCACAGGAGGTGCAGGGCTTCAACTGCAGGTGCCAGTTTTCTTGGAGGGAACAGCATGGACACGGACAAGGAGAAGCTGGAGCTGTTTGTCGGCACCATGATGCCGATACTGGATGAGAGGCAGAGGCGTCTCTTCCTGGGGGCGCTGTCCCGGTACCTCGGCCGGGGAAGCGGCTCCCTGCTCCACGAGATGACCAGGTACTCGCGGTCCACCATCTTTGCGGGCCAGAAGGAGTGCGAGGAGATTACGCCGGACCCGAGATACAAGGGTGTGGCCAACGACCGGCGCAGGGTGCGCTCCCCCAGAGGCAGCCGCAGCGGGAAGGAATCTGCACCGGCGGAGGAAGCGGAAGGGACGAAAGAGGAAGCTCCGGAGAAGGATTAGAGGGAACACCGGCGGATTTCCAGCCCGGAAGGGGCTGATGAGTGAGAGACGGGAGAGATGAAGATGACAGCAAGGACTCTGCACCGCTGCAGATGCAGGAAGAAATGGGCCGCCTGATTGACGGCTCATTTTTTGTGCCCTGAATCCCTTCCGCATGAGAAAGCGGCCTGTCCGGAGAACCGGGCAGGCCGTTTTGTCATTTCTGGAGCTCCTCTTCCCTGTGGTACTTCCAGGAGGCGCCCAGGGCGATGATGACCCAGAGGGTGCAGATCACCAGCATGGCCAGCAGGGCCGGGAGACCGGGGAGAAGGACGGCGAGGAGGAGGATCAGGAGGCCGGCGACGACGGCGGTGATGCCGCCGGTGCGCTGGGAGCGCTGCCAGACTGTGTGGCTGTTCATGGTCCAGGGCACCCGGATGCCGAAGAGGCTGTTGAGCCGGGCCTTGGGCATGAAGTTGCCCAGGACGGTCAGGGAGAGCCCTGCGATGATGCAGCTTCCTTTCATGACCAGCTGGGCGGTCCCGGGACTGGGGGTCCCGCCGGAGCGGGTGTACTGGATCCCTGCATATATGGCAAAGAAGGTGATGCCGAAGAACAGAAGCAGGCAGAAGACAGCGGACCAGCCGGTGACCCGCTGCGTCATGGCGTCCTCTGCCTTTCTGGCTCCCGCCCAGAGCACGAACGCTGCAGTTGCGATGCCCATCAGCACAATGAGCAGAAGCTCGTACTTGCTCCCCATCCGGTCCATGACACCCTGGGCGTTCCAGTGCATGGGGATCTGGTCCGGCAGCACCGCCATGACCGCGGCCAGAACAGCCAGACCCGCTGCGGTGAGCACCGAGCAGAGCATGATGAATCTCTTCACAGGATCAGTCCTCCCCTCTCAGATTCTGGATCCAGAGCAGGACCTCCTCCAGTACGGAGGCGTTCAGCTCATACATGATGTACATCCCCTCCCGGCGGTCCCGGACCAGTCCCGCCTGCTTCAGCACCGACAGGTGCCTGGATACCGCTGCGGCCGACATGGGCAGACCGGCTGCCAGAGCGCCGGCCGGCATTGGTCCGCCCTTCAGCCGGTTGAGAATCTCCCTGCGGGTGGGATCCGACAGCGCCTTCATCGTCTCCTGCAGTCCCATGCGGCATTCCTCCCCTGCCCTGGCGGCAGATATTAACGATTTAACTAAATTGTTAAA
>CAYYHY010000326.1:0-2878 GCA_964471855.1 uncultured Oscillospiraceae bacterium
TGTCAGGCTTCCTTTCTGATATGCATGAAATCTGTCCACCGGATGCAGGGGCGCGGCAGCCGGCACCGGCGGGACCCTGAGCCGGACTTTCCCTTCACGGCTGTTCACCCGGGGACTGAACTCTGTGTCGAAAATGATGCTGTGCCGGTATCCCCTGTGTCATGCAGAGCCTGCAGGCCAGACCTTGCAGCCGCTGCTGCGGCAGAGGGAAGAGGCAGCCCTGCACAGTGCTTCCGGGACACCGGACTCCAGAAAATACTATCATACACAGGCAGGGCAGTCAACAGGAGGGATCTGCGGAAAGTAAAGAAATGTACACCCCGGGCTTCGTCCTGCAATATGCTGTCAGAGATATGAACCAGCTTTTCCGGAGAATTCGGTCGGGTTCCGGCGCCATGTGTCAGTTTCCGGGACCGCTGCAGGAGGCCCGGGAACTGGATTCCGGATTCTGATGCCTCGCCGGCGAGCATGCTCTGGCGGCTGTTTATTGGGAGGATGCCTCCCGCAGAGCGATGAACTCTGCGGGAGACGGATTCTGTCTGGCGTGCCCGGGTGCCGGGCTGCGTCAGGGACTGGGATAGATAAGCTGACAGGCTCAGCTTGCGTCGGAAGCCATGGACTGGGAGACGTCCGCCAGCTTCTGGGCAACCCGGAAACTCACTTCTGCGTAGTAAGTCGCTTCAGCCGTATTCATGCCGCCTTCCGTCTCCCAGGCATTGAAGGCATCTGTCATCTCGGCCAGGCGGGCGTTCATGGCGGAGTACTGCTGGATCAGGGAGAGATCGCTGGGGTTCTGGCTGTATTTGAGCATGAAGTCACAGTACTCATCGTAGAAGGCCTCGTAGCTGTCCATGGCTTCCTTGAACTCCGGGCGCATCCCGATGGGCGCCGGAATCTCAGGGGTGGAAGAAGTCTCAGGGGCAGAAGCCGCAACGCCGGAGGAGCTGTCAGGAGCGGCCGGTTCGCTGGCGGCGGGAGGCTCGGGAGCAGGAGGGGTACTGCTGGAGGGGGATTCCGGCTCGGGTTCAGGTTCAGGGGCAGGAGTCTCGGAGGTGTCCGGCTGTTCCGGCGTGCTGGAAGATGAGCTGCTGGTGCTGGAACTGCTGGAGGGTTCCTCAGGCTCTTCATCATCAGGCGCGCTGACATCAATGGACATGACATTGTTTCCTTCATATCTCACGCTGACGTGGAAGCCGTCCGAGTTGTTGGCGTAGAAGAATCCTTCACCGTCGCTGATGTCTTCTGTGAAGCCGGCCTCTCTGCAGAGGTCAGCATAGGCGGATACGCCTGCTTTGTCTGTGTCTGCTATCCGGGCATAGAAGGAACTGTCGCTGTTTCTTACCAGGGTCCCCTTCAGATTTGCAGGAGCGGGAACCATGGCGCCGAGTCCTTCAGCCGGCCATGTGAGATCGACGGCCTCATCCGGGGCAGTCAGTTTGATGTCCATCCGGCTGTCACTTTCCAGGTACATGAGGCTGAGCTTGTATCCGTCCTCGTTGAAAGCGCTGAATCTGGTGGAGGAGCTGTCCTTCTCCAGGGTGAAGCCGGTGTCCTCGCAGTCATACTGATACTGGGTGTACTGATCCGCATCGGTCTTGTAGATGTAGATGTTCAGTGTGTCTTCGCTGTCGGTCAGGATCTTGCCGGTGTCGCCGGCAGGCTTCGGAAGCATGGAGGAGAGAGTGAGCCGGTCCCAGTCGAACTTCTCGCCCTCGTCCTTTCTGCTGCCGCAGGCCGTGGTGACGGTCAGGAGCAGCGCAGCCAGGACCAGGAGGGTGATGACGCGGGAGATGGCGTGCAGCGGGGAGCGGTTGTTCCCGCCCTTTGCGCCGGAGGTGGTTGCCTTGCAGTTTTTCATATCGTTTGCCGCCTTTCTTGATGATGGTGGTGGACAGGTACATGGTGGGTGAGCAGCGCAGGGGCTGCCGGTCTGCGGCTGAAAATCCGCCGCGGATGTTGTCAGGGGAGGCTCCTGCAGAGTATAATGTGGGGAAACTGGAAACGCGGAGGATTGGAATGAGCGAGATTACCCAACAGGAGAAAGTCAGCCGGGCCGTACTGGTCGGTCTGAATGCCTGGTCCCTGACCAGGGAAGAGAATGCGGACGAGTCTACCATGGAGGAGCTGGCCGCTCTGCTGGAGACAGCGGGGGGCGAGTGCGCCGGCACGGTCCTGCAGAGCAAGGACTCGCCGGATCCCAGAACGTTCATCGGGGAAGGGAAGGTCGCGGAGGTGAAGCAGCTGGTAGAGGCTGTGGACGCCGACATGGTCATCTTCGACAACGCCCTGTCCCCTTCCCAGCAGCGGGCACTGTCCGAGGATATCGGGGTTACGGTCCTGGACCGCTCCGCCCTGATCCTGGACATCTTTGCCCAGCGGGCCCGGACCAAGGAAGGGCGCCTGCAGGTGGAGCTGGCTCAGTACAAGTACCTGCTGCCCCGCCTCACCGGCATGTGGGGACACCTGGTGCGGCAGACGGCCTCCGGGGGCAGAAGCCCCATCGGAACCCGGGGCCCCGGCGAGACCCAGCTGGAGACCGACCGCCGGCACATCCGGCAGAAGATCGACAAGCTGGAGGAGGACCTGAAGGAGGTCCGCCGTGTAAGGGCCACCCAGCGGGAGCGGCGCATCAAGAACGAGGTTCCTGTCTGCGCCATCGTGGGCTACACCAACGCCGGCAAGTCGACCCTGCTCAACGCCCTCACCGGCTCCGACATCCCTGCCAACAACCGGCTCTTTGACACCCTGGACACCACCACCCGCACCCTGGAGGTGACGGACACCTGCACGGTGCTCCTCTCCGACACGGTGGGATTCATCCGCAAGCTGCCCCACCACCTGGTGGAGGCCTTCAAGGCCACCCTGGAGGAGCTGACCT
>CAYYHY010000327.1:0-2849 GCA_964471855.1 uncultured Oscillospiraceae bacterium
ACTCCTTGAAGTACTTTGCAGCATTCTGCTGGGGCGTAAGCAGGGGATCCAGGGGTATCTCGATCTCCTTCTCCTCCGGGTCGTAGAAGTTAACCGCCCTGAGTCTGGTCATGCCCCGGCTCATGGCGTAGATGTTGGCTGTAATGATATTGCCCATCTGCTGCAGGGGTTCCCGGTTGACTGCATTCTCCAGCTCCTGGCGCTGCCGTCCCAGCTTCCTGGCTGTCCGGTCTCTGGCGCTGGTTACTGTACGGATAAGATCCTGACCCTTCTGCTTTACCCGGTCCTGCGTATCCCTCTGTGCATAGAACCGGTCCAGAAGCTCCGAGAAAGTTGGAAATTCAGTCAGCTGCTCCGGCTCGTACTGGGCAGGAACAAAGAAGGTAAAGTCCTTTGGTGTGCCGTCCAGGGTGATGAGAACAGGTCGGTTCTTCTCCCCATTAAGCAGGGAAAGAGCACGGTCTGCCAGTCTCTCTCTGCCGCTCTGTCCCAGCTCCTCCAGGGTGATGTCCACTCTTCCACCCGCCTGACAGGCCAGGTCACGGCACACCAGGGGAGAAAGTCCGGCAAAGCTGTCCAGAAGCCACCGGTCCGCCCGGTACTCCGCCTGCGCTGCCTCCAGCAGGGAAATCCATTCCTCCCGCTCCAGTACAGACGGATCCTGCTTGTTCTGGGGTGCCGGCAGCCGGTAGAGCATGCCGGGAAGCACTACACGGTCGAAGTCACCCTTTGTACCGATGGGACTGTCCACCCTGCGTATGCAGTCCAGGATCCGTCCCTCCCCGTCCAGCAGGATCAGGTTGGCTCTGCGGCTGATGGCCTCCAGCACCAGGGTCCTCTCCACTCTGTCCCCCAGATCGTCGGTTGCCTCAAACCAGAACCGCACCACCCGCTCCATATGTTCCTGCTGCACCTCCAGCAGTCTGGCTCCGGACAGGTGTCTGCGCAGCAGCATGCAGAACATGGGCGGTTTCGCCGGGTTCTCCCCGGGCAGTTCCGTCAGCTGGGGTCTGGGTCTCGACGGGCTGGCTGAGAGCAGAAGCCGTCTGTTACCGTTCGGTCCCCGCATGGCCAGCACCACCTCGTCCCGGGCCGGCTGGTATATCCTGTCCACCCTGGCTCCGGACAGTGCTGTATTCAGTTCTTCTGTCAGACCGGACAGACAGAGCGCGTCCAGCGGCATAAAATCACCTCAGATCTGGTCTTCTTCCTCTGGCGCCAGGGATTCAGCCGGGTTCTCCGAAGGCTCCTCCCCCGCCATCATGGCATCAAACAGCTCGTTTAAGCGCTCCGTCCTTCCCTGCAGATAGAGCCAGCCGAAGAGCGCCTCCAGCCCCGTGGCTGTCTGGTACTCCGCCCGGCTGGCCGCCTTGGGTACGGAGTGTGGTGCCGTATTGCGCCCTCTCCGGAATACGTCGTGCTCCTCCCGGGTCAGCATCCCCTCGATGCGCTGGAACCTCACGGCCTGGGCCGGCGCCGCCACATAGCTCACCGCCGCCCGGTGCAGATCCCGCACCTTTGCCCTGCCGTGCAGACAGAGCCAGGAGCGCACCATCAGTTCATAGACACCGTCCCCCAGATGGGCCAGACCCAGGGTGGACATCTCCAGCAGATGCTCCCGGTCCAGACTGAGATGGAAGTAGTCGGTCAATCAGATATCCCCCTCGGACTTGTCAAAGATTCAGACCTCTTCCTCCGGCAGGGGCCGGATTTCAAGGTCCTCATGCTCCAGCGTATAGGTGACCAGCAGATCCACATAGGCTCCGTAGGAACGGATCCCCAGCTCCTGGTCGTTGCTCTTCAGATAGCTGTCATAGACAGACTCCGCCGCCGTCTCTGCAGGCGACGACAGTTCCGCCCAGTAGGTGTTGTTGTCGTTCCAGTCCGCAGCCAGTTCCTTTGTAAAGACATCCCCCGCTATGTCCTTCCATGCGTTCCTGTGGGACGGATACAGGGCGTTGCACAGGTGGATGAGCCCCATCAGGTACCCGGAATACTGAAAAGCCGGGTCGTCTGATGTGATGCATGCTGCTGTCCCCACAAAGTTGCACTCCAGTTCCGATGCGATCATCCGCTGGTGGGCCATCTCGTGGGCGATGGTGGCTGGTACCAGACACATGGGCTGGTCCACGTTCACGTTGGCCTCCCCGGTAAAGGGAAAGTAGATGCCGGTAAAGCCCAGCATGCTCTGCAGCCGGGAACAGATCAAGGGCTTGGCTCTCCGCACCGGTGCCTCCAGACATGGATACTCCCGTGTCAGATTTTCGTATACATGCTCCGCCCGGGTAAACAGGTCCTTCCGGTCCTCTGCAAAGAGTCCCTCTTCATTCCGCTTCACCTGGTCCGCCAGTCTTCCTGCGTTCTCCCCGTAGTAACGGGTCACCGCAGCCAGTTCCTCGGCGCTGACCTCCCTGGCTGTCAGACCGCTCCGCTCCTGGAATCCGGATGCACAGTAGGCTGCATTCCACAGCCACTCCAGACCGGCCAGGACCCAGAGCCACAGAGCTGCGATTACCAAAACCCGCACTCCCGCCTGTCTCCAGCGCCTGTGCCACACCGCAGGCACTATCCCTGCAAAGATCCAGACCAGATGGAACAGCACCACAAGTACAATCAGCACTTCCATCCCCGACAGCGGCTGCAAACCCCAGAGAAAACTGAACCCCTGCTCCAGCTTCCGCATGCCCCCAAACACCCAGGCATCCATCAGAGCTCTGTTCCTTTTCAGCAGCTCAAAGAGCAGAATGAGAAAGACAGGAACGACCAGAGCCGCCGCCAGCAGCACAGTGCCTGCTCTCCTGTGAACGGCTGCAGCAGCAGCATTCTCCATGTTCCTCTCCTCCTCTCTG
>CAYYHY010000328.1:0-2848 GCA_964471855.1 uncultured Oscillospiraceae bacterium
CCGGAGGTGCTGCCGCTCCCGGAAGTGCTCTCAGAGCCGGAACTGGTGCTGCCGGAGGCAGAGGTGCTGCTGGAACTGGAGCTGGAAACTGCAGAGGAACTGGTTCCGCCGCTGTCTCCGGTGCTCATGTGGCTGGCCACGATGGCAACAACAGCAAAGATAATCACGGCGGCGACCGCTGCCACCCCCACGAAGGTGATGGCCTTCTTCTTCCGCCGCTCCTCCAGGACCGGCTTGCAGGCGGCCTGGATCTGGTTCTGGACCTCCGTCTCCACAGAGGCGGGGCACACGGCTGCCGCCGCGCCCTCCTTCAGAGCCGTCAGGACCTTCTCCTTGGTCATGCCGGCTGCATTGCCGCCGGCCGCCTCTGCCGCCCGCCGGATGTTCTCCTCCTCCACGTCGAGGAACATCTCCGCGGTCTTGACGCCCATGCCCAGCAGCCAGGCTGTCTCGGCGGCGGTTCCGCCGTACACGCCCTGGACGGTGTACACCAGACGGTGGGAGACCGGCAGGGTCTTCATGACAGTGTCCAGTCCGTCGGTGCCGGTCTTCGCGTCACTGGAATCCAGGCGGAGGAGGAACTGGTAGCCGGCCGGCACCCGCAGCGCCCTGGAGTCCCTTTTGCGGACCCCCGCGATGATCCCCGTGACAGCCTTCCTCAGCACAATGTTGTCGAAGGCCTCTGCAGAACCTACCCGGCCCTCCAGGATTTCCTGCCAGACATCCTGGAATGCTGCAGCTGCTGCCCGCTCTGCCTCCCTGTCGTTCTCCAGCAGGGTGCTGCACAGGTACCATACCTTTGCCTTCACCCCGTTGAAGAGTTCCTTCATGGCTGCCGCAGATGCGTTCCGGGCCGCCCCAATAGAATCCTGCATGGCAAACGTCTCCTTTGTACTCTTCTTGTCTCATGTCATCTGTACCTGTGCCGGTCCGGCTCAGGCATCCAGGAACTCGACTCTTCCGTCCTCGATGTGGCACAGGGCCGCACGGACGGTCAGGCCGGGTATGTTCAGGCTCTTCCGGATGGTCTGCGCCGCATGGACGGCGTTGAGGCAGCTGGCCCGGGCGGGATCCTTCTCCTCCCCGGCTGCCTCCCGGATCACGTCCGTAATGGATTTCACCCAGCCCGCAGCGCCGCCCTCCAGGGCCGCCGCCACGGCTCCGCACTGGGTATGTCCCATCACAACCGCCAGAGGGCACCCCAGGTGCTCCGCTGCGTACTCCACGCTGCCCAGCTGATGGCTGTCCATGACGTTGCCCGCCACCCGGATTACAAACAGCTCCCCGATGCCCGCATCAAAAATGGCCTCGGGAATGACACGGGAGTCCGAGCAGGCGATGATGACTGCGAAGGGATGCTGGCCCTCCCGGCTGGTTTTCAGCCGGACAGGCCGGGATATGTCTCCGGTTCCGCGGTCGGAAGCCAGGTAGCGGCTGTTGCCCTCCCTCAGCTTTTCCAGAGCCTCGTCAGCTGTGCAGACAGAGTCCATCCAAAAAACCTCCTGTTCTGTCCATGGTCCCCAGGAATTGTACCACTAACCGCCCTTTCCTGCAACAGTTTTCGCATGCCGCCTCCTCCCGGAGCCGGTCTCTCACCCGTGGAGGCCGGAGGAGTGCAGGTCCGCCCCGGCTTCCCCCGGACAGCTTCCGGCGTGTCCCTCTGTGCACGCGCCTGCAGATGAGCTGTTTCAGCAGTTAAGCAGAAATTTCCAGAAAATTTTTGTATTTCTCCGCTTTCCATCTGGTCATAATTGTTTCTCCAGCTTTCTTTGGCAGTGACTTCCACACCCCTGAACTGCCGGAAATCTTTCCCCAGTTACCGCTGTTTCCTGTCAAATCAGGCACTTTTTTACCCCGGAAAGGCCGCCCCCGCCTGTTTCCTGTTTGACCCGCGTCCCTCTTTCCTGTACAACTTACCTACAGGGCTTTCCCCTGAATACCATCTGCCCGGCGTCACCCAGTTTGCGGCGCAGAGGCAGTCAAGGAGGCCTTCAGTTTTGGAAGGGATTTACTTCGCATACGTGCGGATCAGCACCCGGGAGCAGAACGAGGACAGACAGCTCGATGCGCTCGAGGGGCTGAACATACCCCCAGGCAACATCTTCATCGACAAGCAGAGCGGGAAGGACTTCGACCGGCCGGAGTACAAGCGCATGGTCCTCTGCATGGAGCGCAACGATGTCCTGTTTATCAAGAGCATCGACCGCCTGGGCCGGAACTATGAAGAGATTCTGGAGCAGTGGCGGTACCTGACCAAGGACAAGGGGGTGGACATCGTAGTCCTGGACATGCCCCTTCTGGACACCCGCCGCGGCAAGGACCTGCTGGGCACCTTTCTCAGCGACATCGTGCTCCAGGTCCTCTCCTTTGTGGCAGAGAACGAGCGCACCGCCATCCGCCAGCGCCAGGCGGAGGGCATCGCCGCCGCCAAGGCCCGGGGTGTCCGGTTCGGACGCCCGCCCCGGCCCCTCCCGGCGAACTTCGACGGGGTCTGCATCCAGTGGACCAGCCGGGCGATCTCCTGCACCGACGCGGCCAGACAGTGCGGCATGCCTCTGAATACATTCCGCTACCGGGCCGCCCACCGCAGAAGCCCGGACTCCCTCTGCCCCATGGAACTGGACTTCGAGGAAACGGAGTACGGCTGACCGAGGCCGGAGCCGGAACCTTAAAGATGGCATGAAGTGCCGCGGATCCGCAATACCCGTCCGACTGGGAGGGCTGATGTCCTTCCGTTTTTCTTTCTCCCGGGCTGCACACCGCCAGGAGCTTCCTGCCGTCCCGCAATACAGATACGCCGGTCCCCTTCTTCCGGGCCGGCGTTTTTCTGTGTCCCCCGGTCTTCCCC
>CAYYHY010000329.1:0-2828 GCA_964471855.1 uncultured Oscillospiraceae bacterium
GGCCTGGCGCCCACCATCGTATCGAAGGTGCAGCTTGCGGCTTTTGCCCGGGGATGGCTGGCAGAGGGACCCTCTGCGACTGTTTCCAGCGGCGACAATCAGCTGACCATTATACCGGATACGTTCAGTTCCCTGCTTGATACGGCGAAGAAGAACTGCAGCACGGTGCAGGATGTGTTTGTGCAGAACGGTGTGTCTGCAGGACAGACATTCACCACCAAAGCCACTGTGCTCTGGAAAGATGCAGATGTTTCTGCCCAGCTCTGGATCTTCCTGGACGGCACCCTTGCAGGGACTGTCCAGGACACACCGCTGCGGATCCTTCTGGGGGATGCGTCGCACTTCATAGAGTTCCCGGCGGGGAGCATTGAGAGGCTGGTGTCACAGTACGGCGAGATGGCTGTGCGGTTTACGCCGGAAGAAAGCGGCGCCTGGTCGGTAATGTTTATCTCGGGCGAGGAAAGCATACCCAGGCTCCCGGTGGCCGTCACTCTCGGCCTTCCTGCGGGCAGTGCCATTGCGGATGCTGTTTCTGTGCACGATGAAACATCGGACAGCCTGGGCGGCCAGTATGACAGCAGTGCAGGTGCTGTTTTCTTCGATACCCGCAGTACAGGCACCTATGCAGTACAGGAAAATGCACCTTCCATTGCAGATGCAGACAGTGTCTCGAACTGGTGCAGAGATTCAGTGGACTTTCTGCTTGCCAGGGGGTGGCTGACTGCGGATGAGGGCAGTTTTAAGCCGGGAGATCCGCTGACCCGCTACGAGGCAGCACTCGCCCTGGCTGGAATGACCTTTGCGCTGGACGGAGAGCAGGAGCAGTCCTTTGCAGATGTGCCGGCAGACAGCCCCTACAGCACGGCAGTGGCCTCCGCCGCTGCCAGCGGTCTGATCTCCGGTATCAGCGATACGGAGTTCGGCGGGGACCAGAACATCACCAATGAGCAGCTGCTTACACTGCTTGCCAGGGTCCTGACAGAGCGTGCGGGCTTCAAGCTTCCGGAGAATCCGGACGAGATCCTGGAAGGCTCCCCTGACAGGGATGCTGTGGCCGGCTGGGCAAAGCAGCAGACAGCACTTGCCGTACAGGCCGGCATTATCGCAGCAGGGGGCACAATCGCTCCGAAGGAGACCGTCACACGGGAGCGGGCGGCTGCGATGCTGGTGCGGACGTTCAACCTTGTGAAAGCTGTGCCCCCTGTTCCCGTGAATCTGCCGGACGGAAGCGTAACCGTCACTGGTGGAGAGCCGAAGGAACTGCCGAGGCTGCCTGAGGAGCACCCTGGGATTTTTGATGTCGTGCCCGTCTGGGTTTTCGTTGTCATAGCCTTTGCGGCCGGTGCTGCGGTCTCTGCTGCAGCCGTACTTCTGGCTGGCAGGAAGAAGAAAGGGAAGAAGCAGGAAGCGGCACCGGCAACGGAACAGGAGAACACCGAAACCAAAAGCTGATACCGGAAGAACCGGTACAGAAACAATACAGCAGACCCGGTCCCGGAACCTGTCCGTCTCTTCTGCCGGACCGGGTCTTCTCCCTGGGGAAGACCGGCGGAATCATCAGCCAGGGCTGCCTGAGCTGCTGCAGAATCTGTCAATGCTGATTTGGATGCAGAGAGGTACTGCGGTTATCGTCTCAAATTTCTGCTAGTAGTTTGACACAGCCCTAAGCTATGGTTATACTGGCAGAGGCGGTGGTCTTCAAACGCGGAAGCAGAGATGCGGCGACCAGTCCGGCGCCGGATTCCTCAGGGAATGTGACAGCACGGTCAGGCGGAAAAAACTTTTTCAGAACACCTGAAAGTTTCGGCTGTGTACCAAATACGGTACATCAAGTTTCCTATACTCACAATGGAAGGGGAAGAAGGCAGCTTGGAACCGAAAAAACTGGCCCTCCTTCGCATCTGCCAGATTCTTCAAAAATACAGCGATCAGGACCATCCGCTGATGCAGGATGAGATTATCCAGCTTCTTTCTAATGACTACGATCTCGAACTGGAGCGCAAGGCAGTGAGCCGCAACATCCAGCTCCTCAGGGAAGCCGGGTTCGACATTGAGTCGACCCGGTCAGGGACTTTCTTGAATGAGCGGGAGTTCAGCGATGCGGAACTGCGGATTTTGATCGACGGTGTGCTTTCCAGTCAGTACATCACCGAGAAATACTCCAGAGACCTGATCGATAAGCTCTGCACGCTCTCCAGCCGGTACTTCAGGGCTCATGTTCAGCATGTTCAGACGGTTGGCGACTGGGCCAAGAGCGAGAATCCAGAAATCTTTCTCAATATCGAGGTGGTAGATGAGGCAATAGAACATCACAGACAGGTTCGGTTCGACTACAACAAGTATGGTGTGGACAAGCAGCTCCACAGGGCTAAGTCCCACGTGGTCAGTCCGTATCAGCTGATCCTCCGCAACCAGAGGTACTACCTGATGGCCCGGGACGACTACTGGAAGAGCCTTGCCTTTTACCGGGTGGACCGCATCACCAACATGTGCATCACGGAGAAGGCGCTGGTTCCTGTCACCAGTGTTCCTGGCTACGAGCACGGCATCAACTACCGGGAGATCTCCACAGCCCTGCCGTACATGTATACGGACAGGCCGGAGCAGGTTGTGCTGATTGCTGATGTTTCAGTCATCGACCAGATCATCGACTGGTTTGGCAAGGACATTGCCATTGTCCCGGTCGGGAGCGATGGCAGCCAGGTCAGGGTCACTCTGCAGGTCAGCCTGATGGCCATGGAGCATTGGGCCATGCAGTACTCGAAGTACGTCACAGTTCTGTCTCCGCCTTCGCTTGTCGACCAGATCAGGGCTGATTTGCGGGCGGC
>CAYYHY010000330.1:0-2827 GCA_964471855.1 uncultured Oscillospiraceae bacterium
GAAAGGAAGACCGGTCAGGAACAGAGGGGAGACCGCTTCTGCTTCCCGGGTCTTCCCTCCGGCACCTGGACAGCAGACAGGACGGCACCGGAGAGGGAGCCGTCCTGTCAGGGATGCTGTATTTCACTCTGTCAGAGGAAGTCGCGGTTCAGGATCTGGCGGTCCACAGAGAAGATGCGGCGGATATCCTCCTGGCTGACACCTTTCTCCGTGCTGGCGCGGATCAGGGAGATCATGCTGGAAACGCTGATGCCGGAGCCGTGAATGCCCGACTCCCTGACCACAGACTGGAGCTGGGATTCGAAGTTTGAGCCGAAGCCGCCGGCAATATAGGTGAAGAAGCTGAGAGGCGCCTGGGAACTGCTGTAGCCGTCGACTCCGGGGATGTAGTTGTGGATCATGCGGTTGCGGTGGTCGTTGCTGATGGTGTACCTGGAGTATGCCTTGTTGTCGATGATGGCCTGCCAGTCCCCGCTGTCCGGGATGATCAGCACGTCCGGTGTCAGACCCTGCGGCCCCACGTGAATGGCCTGGAAGCCGAAGACGTCCCGGAACAGCGCCGCCGTAGCCAGCTCAAAGTTCCTTGCGTCTTCCTTCCCCTTGAAGGCCATCTCGAAGTATTCTGCCAGGAAACCGCCGACGGCACCGGCCGGGTACTCCCGCTGCAGAGTCTCCTCCACAAGGCTCTCCCGGAAACCTGTAGTCTCGGCGATCAGGTCCACCAGGTCCGGTGTAATCTTTGCAATCGGGCGGTGCAGGCTCTCCCGGATGAAGGCAGTCTGGATCTGGCGCAGGGCGATCATCTGCGGGGTTACGACGAGGCTGCCGGTCAGGTCGCGGGTGTCCTTCCTGTGTCCGGGGTCCAGCCCGTACCGGCGCTGGAAATACTCATGGTCCTCCGGTCTGTCGATAAACGGCGGGACGGCAGAGAGGATGGCTTCGACCTCCTGGCGCTTCTCATCCAGGACGCGGATGATGCCGCCGCTTTCCCGCGCTATGAGCTGGGTGTAGTCCAGCCAGTTGATCAGTGTGTTGGCCAGATCAAGCAGATGGGAGAAGGGGTGCGCCGGGTTGACTGCCTGTCTGGAAGGTGCATAGCGTGTGAAGAAGTCCGCAGCCAGGCAGCGGTCCCCGCTGTTTCGGAATTCGAGCAGACGCTGGACAACATGTTCGAAACAGGCATCCGTCTCATTCTCTGCCTCCACAGCCACAATCTTGGCAATCTCCTCCTGCGTCAGGTACTGGATGCGGGAGTCCATGAGCAGGCGGAGCAGGAAGCGGAAGGGACGGATGTGGAACCTGGGCGATACGCAGACCCCCCGGCTGATGGAGAAGGAGGAGGGGAACTGGTACTTGAGGACCTGGTTTTTCAGGATTTCTACCGGGCTGCTTTCGTTGATGAGAGCCTCCCCTGCGAGGGTCAGCATGATGCGGCCCGTCGACTGCTGCTCGAAAACCAGCCCCAGCGAGGTCATCCAGGCGAAGTAGGTGCGCCCTCCGCCCCCTGTCTGGTCCCGCCTCTCCCCTTTCCGTTTCAGGCCGGCCTTTTCCAGCGCCTCCTCCAGTTCCAGATGGGTCCCCCTCTGCCCCTGCCACTGCTGGTTGAGGGACACCTCTGCCACTCTGGACAGGACCTCCGGCACGGAGTTCAGTTTCCGCTTGGGCCGCGTAACCCACCAGTAGTTGATCACTGATTCTCCCTCCTGTTCTCTTTCGTGCCCGGTGCTCAGCTCAGGCTGGCGGGCACCCAGTCGTAGTCGATGCCGGCAAAGGTCTTCAGAACCGCCTCGAAGATGACCTGCGCCCCTCTGCAGGGGACGGCCATGCCGATCTGCTTCCGCACCTGCTCCTTGCTGCCCGAAAACACAAAGCTGTCCGGGAAGGTCTGCAGTCTGGCCCGCTCCCGGTTGGTCAGCGCACGGGGTTCAGCATAGTGGTACATGTGCGTCCCACCCCCGCCGGAGCCTGTCACGGTGTAGGCGGGGCGGTCCGGGTCCAGACGCCTGTAGATCTGGCTGATTTTTGCCCCCTTCACGTGGAGCTTCAGATCCTCCGGCAGGTCCGCTGTAAAGGCGCTCTGCCCCGGTTTGATGTGCTCCAGACGGCGCACCACTGTTCTGCTCTGGACCGTCCTCTCGTTGTTGGGTGCATCGGCGGGGATGGGCGGCTCCTCCAGAGCGGTGCGGCAGCTGACGTCCGCGTTCCGGTAAGGAGCGGGGGACGGGACACGGAATTCCAGGTCAAGGCCTTCCTGGATGCCGACGATGATGATCCGGTGCCGGGCCTGGGGAACTCCATACTCCTCGAAGTGGTACATGTTGGCGCAGGTCCGGTAGCCGGCGGACCTGAGGGCGTCAATGACGGTTGTGAGGGCTGTGCCGCCGTTGGCGGAGCGGAGGCCGCCTACGTTTTCAGCCAGGAACCACTTTGGCTGGTGGTTCTTCAGAACCTGGACTCCGTAGGTGTACAGGGGACCGTAGGTGCCGTCAAACCCCTTCTGTTCCCCCACCACGGAGAAGTCGTTGCAGGGAAAGCCGAAGGCCAGGGCGTCAATGTGCGACAGAGACTGCAGATTCAGTTTCCGGACATCACAGCAGATGACACTGTCCGGATCATCAGGGCATATGTTGCGGGTGTAGGTGTCGCAGGTGCTCCTGTCACAGTCGTTTGCCCAGGCATGGACAATTCTGCAGTCTTCGATGTTCTCAATGCCCTCGATGCCTGCCAGCCCCTCGTGGGCGTGGAGCGCTCCCCAGGCCAGTCCGCCGGGACCGCAGAACAGTTCTCCAAGACGAAACATGGAATCCTCCGTTTACCAAAAAGTATA
>CAYYHY010000331.1:0-2821 GCA_964471855.1 uncultured Oscillospiraceae bacterium
CCGGCCGGTCCTGTACTGGACTTTGAGCCCCACACCCAGGCTCTCTATCTGATGGACCGGAACACCGGCGACACCCTCTACGAGTACAATGCGGACCAGGTCCTGAGCATGGCCTCCACCACCAAGATCATGACCTACATCATCACGGCGGAGCACGTTCCGGATCTGGCGAACACCCGCATGACCATCATCCAGGAACCTCTCAAGGAGATCGAGGGCCGGGGCGCCTCTGTATGCGGTCTGGACGAACTCATGGGACAGTCCGTGTCCGTGCTGGATGTGCTCTACGGTCTCATGCTCCCCTCCGGCTGCGACGCAGGGGTTGAACTGGCCTGGTATGTCAGCGGAAACAATCCCTCCGCCTTCATCCAGATGATGAATGACAAGGCGAGGGAACTTGGCTGCGTCAACACGACCTTTGTAGATGCCCACGGTCTGTCCGCCGGAAACAAAACAACCGCCAGGGAACTGGCGGTTATCGCCCAGTACGCCATGACCCTGCCCCACTTTGAAGAGGTGGTCACTTCACTGGACTGGCAGATAGAAGGGGCAAAGAATCCCGTTTATACGACGGTCAACATCAGCAACCCCGTCAGCGGGTACCCCTACTACTACCGCTACGCCCGGGGCATCAAGACCGGCTACACATACGAGGCAGGCCGCTGCCTGGTCTCCACGGCCAGGCGGGGGAATGCGGACTATCTGTGCGTCGCCCTGAACGGAGACATCTTCCAGGGCAGAAATGCCGCCCAGATGGACAGCGCCAGTTTATACAGCTGGGCCTTCCGCACCTACACCGATACAGTGGATGTAGAGATTGACCGGCGCTTCGCCTCTGTACAGATAGACGGCACCATTCAGCTGACCGGCGTGGCCGCAGACGGCAGCACCGGATTCACCTGGTCCTCCTCCGACGAGAGCGTCGCCACCGTTGACGCCAACGGCGTTGTGACGGGGCGCGGTCTGGGGGAGACCGTAATCAAGGCGGAACACCCCAAAGGCGGCTATGACTTTGTCTATGTCTCCAGCGGCTACTACAACGGCTTCGAGGCCAGCAACGAGACCGGGGACTTCCGTTCCGGCGAGAAGCTGCCCTTTGACTGGTCTGTCCCAAAGGCAGACGGCATGGACTACGTCATCATCCGCACCAGCTGGGGTTCGGACGACTTCCCGAACCAGACGGACAGCTCCCTGGTCAACAACATAAACGGCGCCATCTCCCAGGGATTCCCCTTCGGCTTCCGGCACATCTCCTATGCGGATTCTGCAGAGCGGGCCGCCCGGGAGGCCGCCTATTTCCTGCGGGTAATGGATGAGACCATACCGGATCTGGCGCCTGTCCGCACCCTTCCCGTCTTCTATGACATGACCGACGGGATCTTCTCCACTATGGCACCGGACGTCCTGAACCAGGTCGCCCAGACCTTTGCTCAGCAGCTGCTGGACCGGGGCATTGATGTGAGCATCATGGCCGAGTCCTCCACCCTCGCCCAGATGGACCTGGAAACCCTGACAGGCATGGGCGCCGGGGTCAGCTGCCTGGACATCAGCCTGAGGCCCGGACGGAACGAGCTGAAGCGGGCTGGCGGCACAACCCTGCCGGACCTCTGGGTATACCGGCTCAACCTCTCCATGCCGGGCGCATCCGCCTCAGACGGGAAAGCGAGACAGAGCCTCCTCTACATGGCCAGTGCTCTGGGGAGTGAACACCCCGCCCCCGGGCTGACAGCTTCTCTCTCTGCAGATCAGAAGAGCGTCCACATTGAGTGGACGCCCACAGCAGATCCCGCCTGCACGGGATACAGAGTATACAGACAGGCCGCCAGCACCGGCGAAAAGGTGATGCTGCTGGAGGGGGATCTCTCCACCACCCAGTTCTCTCTGGATGATACGGTAGGTCCGGGAGAGACCTACACCTATACGGCCGCTGCCCTGTTCCCGGACCCAATCAGTCCGGACTTCAGCGGCGAGGCCCGCACCACCCAGATGATTCAGACTGCGCCGGAAGCAGGGACAGAGACACCTGATCCTGCCTCTCCCCCCGCCCGTTCCGGCGGCGGCATCCCGCCTGTCACAGTCCTGGCCATTGTCATTGTTGCTGCAGCTGTCCTGATCCTGATCGTCCGCTTCCTCATCAGGCGGAACAGACGCCCGGACCGCCGGCCGCCTTCCGGCGGAACCCGGAGCGGAAATCGGAGCGCACCAGGGGGCAGCGGAGCACGGACTTCCCCGCCAGGGAACTCCGGTCCTGTCAGCCGGCCTCCCCCTCCAAAGCAGAGACCGAAAAGTCCTCCTCCGGAGGAGAGACCCCGCAAGACCATAGAGGAACCTCCCAGAAAGCCTCCTGCCGGGGGCAAGCGGATTGCAAAACGCCGCTGAATTGATCTGATTCTCCCGCTGTCTGGCTGCATCTGATGCCGGCAGCGGGAGTCACTGTTTCTTATGGCCGGGCAGATGCTTCCGGTACGACGCCGCTCTGCAAGCTCATCCATCGGCAGTTCTGAGCGGCCTTCGCCCGGCACGGAGATCTGTACTGCGCAGTCTGACTGCAGGGAAGCCGGTCCGGCTGTCTGGAACTCATTCCTGCCGTCTTCGTCTAAAAAGAACAGAGGGAACCCCCGCAGGGGCGCAGAAAGCTGGCAGGAACTGGCACAGAAGGCCGTTTCACGCCAGTTTCTGCGCCTTTGCTTTGCTCTGCAGCCCCGGAGACCGGCAGCTGTCCCCTGGTCCGATTTCCTTTTCAGGGGGTGCGGCGGCGGGCACCCACGGCAGACCATCTGCTGGTGTACTGGCCGGAAGCCTGCACGGTCTGCATGCGCAG
>CAYYHY010000332.1:0-2821 GCA_964471855.1 uncultured Oscillospiraceae bacterium
CCCTTTATACAGCCGCATTCTGCCGGCGCCGGACGGCAGGCCGCAGCACCCGCCGGGGAAGAAACCCCGGAACGGCCCGGGTCAGAAGGTCAGTCCTCCTCCACAGTCCGGTACGCAAAGCGGTCCAGGAGCTCTGCATAGCGCCAGCAGGTCCTCAGGTGGTCGTTGACCATCCCCGTGGACTGCATGTGGGCGTACATGGTTACGGGTCCCACATACCGCATGCCCCGCCGCCTGAGTTCCTTCGCCAGCCGGGCGGACAGCTCCGTGGAGGCGGGGATCTTCCCCTCCCCGTGGGAGGGACAGAGCAGGGGCTCTCCCCCCGCCTGCTGCCAGAGCCACTCCGAGAAGCTGCCGTACTCCCGCCGGATCTCCTGCACCACCCGGGCGTTGCCGATGACCGCCTCGATCTTCGGCCGGGAGCGGATCATCCCCGGGGTATCCAGGATGCGCTCCACGTCCCCGGGACCGAAGGCCGCCACCGCGTCGATGTCAAAGTCTGCAAAGCAGGCGCGGATGGTCTCCTGCTTCTTAAGGACCGTGTCCCAGCTGAGACCGCACTGCAGGCTCTCCATGGCCAGGTGCTCAAACTGTTTCCTGTCGTCGTGCACCGGCGTGCCCCACACCTCGTCGTGGTACCTGGTCTCCCGCTCATTCACCAGGCACCAGGGGCATCTGGTTCTCTCCTCCACCGCTCTCACCTCCCGAAAATTGTACCACCGCCCTCTCTGCCCTGCAAGCGGAGGACCTCCCTGCGGATTGCCTGTTGCTTTTTCACCCCCGCCCGGCTACAATGTTCCCTGCAGAGATCTCTGCAAGGAGGTAATTTTATCGTGAGCAGCACGCTTGAAACCATCAGAGGACGCAGCTCCACCCGGGGCTACAGCCCGGAACCCCTCTCCAGGGAGCAGATCCTGACCCTGGTGGAGGCCGGTCTCCAGGCCCCCACCGCCGCCAACCGGCAGGAGATCCACATCACCGTGGTGAAGGGGGACAGCCCCGTACTCGCCGAGATCGAGGCGGAGAAGAACCGGCTGGCCGGCGTCGAGCCTCCGGTCAACTTTTACTATGACGCCCCCGTGGTCTTCCTCCTCAGCGGCGACCCGGCCTTCCCCTGGACCGGCGTGGATGCCGGCATCGCGGTGGAGAACATGGCCCTGGCGGCAGAGGCCATGGGGCTGGGCAGCGTGATCCTCGGCTGCATCCGGAACGCCATGACCGGCGAAAAGGCCGCGTACTTCGCGGAGAAGCTGAAGATGCCGGCCGGCTGCGTCTTCCAGGTTGCCATCGCTGCCGGCTTCAAGGCGGCGGAGAAGGAGCCTCACGAATACAGCCTGGAGCGCAATGCCACCTTCCTCTGAGAAGAGAGAACCGGCACTCCAAAATCCGGACCAGAGCTTCCTCGGCACAGCGCCCATCGGCGGGCTCCTGCTCAGGCTGGCCATCCCCACCATCACCGCGCAGCTTATCAACATGCTGTACAACGTGGTGGACCGCATCTACATCGGTCACATGCCTCAGGACGGGGACCTGGCTCTCACCGGCGTGGGCGTCTGCCTGCCCGTAATCATGATCGTGTCCGCCTTCGCCGCCCTGATCAGCGGCGGCGGCGCCCCCCGGGCCTCCATCTTTCTGGGCCAGGGGAATACGGAGGCGGCGGAGCAGACCATGGGCAGCTGCTTCACCCTGCAGGCCGCCGTCTCCCTGGTGATGACGGCCGTCCTGCTGGCGGGGCACCGCACCTTCCTTCTGGCCTTCGGGGCCAGCAGCAGCACCATCGGGTACGCCTGCGCCTACATGCAGATCTACGCGGCCGGGACCATCTTCGTCCAGCTGACCCTGGGCATGAACGCCTACATCACAGCCCAGGGGTTCGCCCGCACGGGGATGCTGACCGTACTGATCGGGGCCGTGTGCAACATCGTGCTGGACCCGGTCTTCATCTTCCTTCTGCACATGGGGGTCCGGGGCGCCGCCCTGGCCACCGTCCTCTCCCAGGGCATCTCCTGCATCTGGGTGGTGCGGTTCCTCTGCAGCAGCAGAAGCACCCTGCGCCTGCGCCGGGGCTCCCTGGGGATCCGGCTGAAGCTGGTGCTCCCCTGCATCGCCCTGGGGCTGGCCCCCTTTATCATGCAGGCCAGCGAAAGCATCCTCTCCGTCACCTTCAACGCCTCCCTTCTGCGGTACGGCGGCGACCTGGCTGTGGGGACCATGACCATTCTCAGCAGCGTCATGCAGTTCGCCATGCTCCCCCTCCAGGGTCTGGGGCAGGGGGCCCAGCCCATCGCCAGCTACAACTTCGGGGCAGGCAATGCAGACCGGGTCCGGAAGACCTTCCGCCTGCTGCTGACCTGCAGCCTCGCCTACTCCATGACTTTCTGGCTTCTGGTCATGCTCTTCCCCCGGGTTTTCTGCAGCATCTTCACCCCCAATGCACAGCTTCTGGACTATGCATCCGGATACCTGCGGATCTACTTCGCATCCCTTGGTCTCATGGGCATCCAGATCGCCTGCCAGATGACCTTCACCTCCCTGGGCAATGCGAAGGCCTCCATCCTGGTGGCAGTGTTCCGGAAGTTTATCATGCTCATTCCCCTGATCCTCATCCTGCCCCGCTTTCTGGAGAACCGGACGGCCGCCGTCTTCCTGGCGGAGCCGGTGGCAGACTTCTTCTCTGTCACCTTCACCGCTGTCCTCTTCTTCTTCCAGTTCCGGAAGGCCCTGGGCAGCATCTCAGACAGAAGTTCCTGATTCCCCTCCACCCGGATGTCCCCGGACACCCGGGTGCATTCGCATGCCGGCGGCGGCACTTCCTTCCCTT
>CAYYHY010000333.1:0-2804 GCA_964471855.1 uncultured Oscillospiraceae bacterium
GCCTCAGCCCTGATGGTCAGAACAGCTTCTTCGTTTTCTCGAAGAACCCCTTGATGCCGCCCTCGCTGGGAGGGGTCTCGCCCATGGCAGTGGCGTACTCCCGCAGAGCCGCCTTCTGCTCGGCATTCAGGCTGACAGGGACCTCGACCTTGATGGTCACATACTGGTCGCCCCGGCCGCCGCCCCGGATGTTGGGGATGCCCTTGCCCCGGAGACGGATGGTGGTGCCGGGCTGGGTACCCGGCTGCAGGTTGTACTTTACATTGCCGTCGATGGTGGGAATCTCCAGGGTTGCTCCCAGAGCAGCCTGGGGGAAGGACACCGTCTGCTCATACTGGACGTTGATGCCGTTCCGGGTGAACCTGGGATCCGGACGGATGGAAACGGAGACCAGCAGATCGCCCCGGGGTCCGCCGTTCTTGCCGGCGTTGCCCTGACCGCGGACGGACAGGGTCATGCCGTCGTCGATGCCGGCCGGAATCGTAACCTTGACCCTCTGGCGCTTGCGGACGGACCCGGTCCCGCTGCAGCTGCGGCAGGGACTCTTGATGATGCGGCCTGTGCCGCGGCAGCGGCCGCAGGGCTGACTGGTGGAGAAGGTGAACCCGCCGCCGCCCCGCTGGATGCGGACGACACCGTTTCCCCTGCAGTCCGGGCAGGTCTCCGGGGAGGTGCCGGGCTGGCAGCCGGAGCCGGCGCAGTTCGGGCAGGGGTCCATCCGGTCCAGTTCAATTTCCTTGTCGCAGCCGAAAGCGGCCTCGTTAAAGGAGACGTTCAGCGTGACCCGGAGGGTCTGGCCCTGCTGGGGTGCATTGGGACGGCGCTGTCCTGCGCTGCCGCTTCCGCCCCCGAATCCGAAGCCTCCGTTGAAGACAGAATTCAGGAGATCCCCCAGGTCCATGTCTACGTCAAATCCGCCGCCGCCGAACCCGCCGGCTCCGTAGTTGGGATCCACCCCTGCAAAGCCGAACTGGTCGTAGCGGGACTTCTTTTCCGGATCGGAGAGGATCTCATAGGCCTCGTTGACCTCCTTGAACTTTGCCTCGGCATCCTTGTCGCCGGGGTTCATGTCAGGGTGGTACTTCTTGGCCATCTTCCGGTAGGCCTTCTTAATCTCATCGTCAGAGGCGCCTTTCCTGATGCCCAGCACCTCGTAGTAGTCTCGTTTCTGTTCAGGCAAATTTGATCACCTCGGTATGGAAAACGGGCGGGACATGGCGCCCTCCCCGCGGGAGCGGGGAGGGATGCAGAAAGGTGTCCCGCCTTGTGGTGCATATTGAGTATCAGTTCTTGCTGTCGTCATCCATGACCTCGTAGTCGGCGTCCACCACATTGGGGTCATCGCTGGTGGTGGCAGAACCCTGACCGAAGCCGCCGCCCTGGCCGTAGCCCGGGCCGGGCTGACCGTAGCCTGCGCCGCCCATGTCGGGGCCGGGCTGGCCGGAGGCGCCTGCCTGCTGGTACACGGCCTCGCCGGCAGCCATGAGGGCGTCGTTCAGGGCCTTGGAGGCCTCCTGTATGGCCGCCACGTCGCCGCCCTTCATGACTTCCTTCACCCGGGCGATGGCGCTCTGGAGGGGGGCCTTGTGGGAACCCAGCTTGTCGCCGTTGTCGTCGATGAACTTCTCAGCCTGGTACACCAGGTTGTCGGCCTGGTTGCGGGTGTCCGCAGCTTCGCGGCGCATCTTGTCCTCGGAGGCGAACTGCTCCGCCTCCCGGACAGCCCTGTCGATGTCGTCCTTGGACATGTTGGTGGAGGAGGTGATGGTGATGTGCTGCTCCTTGCCGGTGCCCTTGTCCTGAGCGCTGACGTTCACGATGCCGTTGGCATCGATGTCGAAGGAGACCTCAATCTGGGGGGTGCCGCGGCGGGCCGGGGCGATGCCGTCCAGCATGAACTTGCCCAGAGTCTTGTTGTACTGGGCCATCTCCCGCTCGCCCTGGAGGACGTGGACCTCGACGGAGGTCTGGCCGTCAGCGGCGGTGGTGAAGATCTGGCTCTTCTTTACGGGGATGGTGGTGTTGCGCTCGATCAGCTTGGTCATGACGCCGCCCATGGTTTCAATGCCCAGAGACAGGGGGGTGACATCCAGCAGGAGCAGGTCCTTGACGTCGCCGGTAAACACGCCGCCCTGGAGAGCAGCGCCCATGGCCACGCACTCGTCGGGGTTGATGCCCTTGAAGCCGTCCTTGCCGGTGAGCTTCTTGACCATGTCCTGAACAGCGGGGATGCGGCTGGAGCCGCCGACCATCAGGACCTTGGAGATGTCGTTGCCGGAGAGGTGGGCGTCAGACATGGCCTGACGGACGGGGCCGGCAGTGGCTTCCACCAGGTGGTGGGTCAGCTCGTTGAACTTGGCCCGGGTGAGGGTGAGTTCCAGGTGCTTGGGGCCGGTGGCGTCCGCGGTGATGTAGGGCAGGTTGATGTCGGTGGAGGTGACGCCGGAGAGCTCGATCTTGGCCTTCTCGGCAGCCTCCTTCAGGCGCTGCATGGCGACCTTGTCGCCGGACAGATCCACGTGGTCGCTCTTCCGGAACTCGGATACCATCCAGTCCATGATGCAGCGGTCGAAGTCGTCGCCGCCCAGGCGGTTGTTGCCGGCGGTGGCCAGGACCTCGATGACGCCGTCGTCGATGTCCAGGATGGACACATCGAAGGTGCCGCCGCCCAGGTCGTACACCATGACCTTCTGGGAGCTCTCCTTGTCCACGCCGTAGGCCAGGGCAGCGGCGGTGGGCTCGTTGATGATGCGCTTGACGTCCAGACCGGCGATGCGGCCGGCGTCCTTGGTGGCCTGGCGCTG
>CAYYHY010000334.1:0-2777 GCA_964471855.1 uncultured Oscillospiraceae bacterium
CTGTCCACGTAGTACTGGCCTTTTTCGAAGCCTGCCGGATTTCCTGGAATACTTCCCGGGTCAAAGGCATAGAACTGAACTGAGCCGTCCATTTTGGCTCTCCGGTGCTCCGCTCCCGCCTCGTCCGTGGTGTTCAGGGTTGTGTAATAAGTGAAGGTATCGGACGCCGCACGCCACCAGGCCGTGAGGCACACTGCAAAGTCCCGGGTCTCCTCATTGAACAGGAAGGCTGCATCCAGAAGGCTCACCAGCTCCACGGAATCTGCGGGCTGGAGCACCCGGTACTGCTTGGGATCCTCCGTGGTCTCAATACCGCTGCCATCGGCTTTCCGGACAAAGGCATTGCCGTTCCATCTGTAAGGATGACCCTGCTCGTCCGTGACCACCCAGCCCAGGAACTGGGCCTGCCTCGCTGCGGTGTCCCTGGGCACCGAGCCGGAAACAGTTATCTGGGTACTGCCCCCCGCTGACACGGAGTAGAGACTTCCGCCGTTGGCGTCCAGGGGGCGGCCGTCCGGGGTTGCATTCCCCATGGTCCCCTGTGTATTGTTGAAGGAGGGCATGCCGTCGGCAGTCAGCGACAGATTTCCGTTCAGGGCCCGGCCGTACTCTCCGCTGACCCCGTCCTGATAAACCACTGCATACTGCACGAGCTCTGCTGTCACATCCAGCAGGAAGAGATTCGCCTTGTCATCGCCGGTCCCGGTGCTGCTCTCTGCCCCAGGGGGCGTATTGAGCTTGATGTAGTACCAGCCGTCCCTATCCGGTCCGTACACAGGGGTACTGGTGCTGCCGGCTGTTGTCTGAAGCACCCTGCCCTGCCAGTCCCGCAGGACCGCTGACGGTCTGTCTGCCGTCCCTTCCGGTTCTCCGCCGGCAAACTCATATCCCGGCTTCAGTTTGAAGCGGACATTGCCGGACATGGAGCCGCTGCTGCTTTTTCCGACCTGTCCGTACTTGAAATCGCACTCATAGAACGGGGGCTGTCCGGTGCGCCAGCTGGACCAGGTCAGCAGAGCCTCTCCCGGCAGAACGGATGTCCAGGCGCCGGGCGCCTTCCACGCCTCCACCTCGACTCCTGTCTGTCCGGAAAACACCAGTTCCTTCATGCCCCAGCGGTCATCTGTCAGCGAACCGCCGGTAATGACCATGTCCCTGGATGCGTTCTTGATGTCGATCGTATACTGCCGCTGGTCCACGTCGATGATCTCCAGCTTCACCGTGACCTCTTCCCCTGACGGCAGGACGGTCTTCGTCTCCTTCTTCTGGTCCTTCGTGCTGGCATGGGGATTGGCCAGCAGGGGAATTTCAATCTCGGCGCCATTGATCTGCAGGGACCGGAGCTCGTAGTTGATCTTCAGATAGTCATAGGCATTCTTAGGGCCCTTGTTCATTCTGAAGGTCCAGCTGAAGCTGGCTGTCCCGTTTTCTCCGGTGTTGACCGTGGTGCTCCAGCTCTTCTGTCCGGCTGTCGCCTCCGCCCCGCCAAACTGGCAGGATTCGATCTTCTCTTCTGACTTCTTTCCGTTGCCGGTGCTGGTATTCTTCCACAGCTCGGCGCTGAATGTCAGGGAAGGTCTCTTTGTCAGCAGGACGCGGACAGTCTGGTCCTCTGATGCGTCTTTTTTCTCGTAGCTGCCGCTGCGTGTGTAGGTCTCCGGCGTGTTTTCGTCCTTTGGTTTGACAGCAATCTCGCTGTACATCCCGCCACTGTAGCCAATGCCCTCGTACTCGGGATCCAGACCCAGTGCGTAGGACCCGTAGCCCGCCTCCAGGGGAAACACCTCCGTGGCCGGATCAGGGTTCTCTGGTTTAAATTCCCGGCTGCTGTCTGCAATGAACACGCGCCCTGTGTATCCGCCGGGGATGCTGACCTCTGTGCCCACGCTCCAGTTGGAGGTCTGTGAGGCGCGGCGGCTGCCGAAGACCGCATTTTCTCCGAATTTTGGATCATCGGAATCCTTCTTCTCCCCGTCGACATACACCTGGTAGCTGACCTTCAGCTCCTGGGGCACATACCGCACCTCAAACGGGGCCCCTTTGATGCTCTTCTCTGCCAGTACCACGATGGACGTATCTCCGGCTCCGTCCACAGCGGAGAAGCGGACATACTTCACAGCCTGTCCCGACATCTCCTTGATTTCAAACATGGAAAGGCTGTATATCACGGTGCCGCTGACGCGCACGGTGCTCAGCATGCAGTTCTCTACAGCGGGGTATGTTCCCTGTGTCTTTGCAACGCCGGCATCGTGAGCCTGGTTCCCGTTCCGTACCAGGTCGCCCCCCTGGGGACCAGACCAGGTGGGCGGTGTCACATCCCTGCCGCTTTTGTTCTTCAGGTCCTCAAAGCTGGCGTAGGATGTTCCCCCTGCCTCGTTCGCCGACATCAGCGAAAAAGAGAAGTACTTCGGGCTGATGTTCTCCTCCGGGAGCATGGATACCGGCATGGTGCTGCTCCCCGCGGAGGGACCTTCCAGACCGGCATCCCCCTGGGGCAGACCGGCCTGCTCCCGGAGCCACGCCTGGAACTCCTCCTCACTTCCAAAGACACCGGTCAGGCCGGATTCCTCCAGCGCCTGGAGCGTCTCTTCTGTCAGGGGTCCCTTATCCACAGCCTCTGTCTCTTCCTCTGCCGCTTCCCCAGGTCCGTCTTCCACCGTCTGGTTCGCAGCGGCCGGCAGAAGCTGCAGGCAGAGGATCCACGCCATCCCCAGGGACAGCAGGCGTCTCGCCAAATGAGAGGTTCGCATGTTGTCATTGCCTCCATCTGTACTGAC
>CAYYHY010000335.1:0-2766 GCA_964471855.1 uncultured Oscillospiraceae bacterium
TGGACAAAAAAGAAGAGTCAAAACCCGCTGTCGAGTCCGCTGAGGACCGGGCCAAATGGAAGCCGATTGAGGTAGTCGGCCTTGTCCTGCTGGTCGCATTTCTCCTGTGCATTTTCTTCTTCCACGAACAGTTCTCCGGGGCCTTCAACGCCATGTTCAGCCGGGCCTACCAGATGTTCGACTTCTACCTGTTCGGAAGCTCCATGCTGGGGGCCACCATCGTGGTGTCCATCATGACCGGCCGGATCCTGGAGCGCCTGGGCTTCACGGATGCGCTGATGCGCATCTTCCTGCCAGTCATGAAATACCTGAAGATCAATGCGGCTGTCGTGGTAGGCATCATCTACAACATCCTGGGGGACGTGAACGCCGCTGGACGCATTGCCGCACCGGTTGTCAAGAAGGCCGGCTGCACCCGGGACGAGCAGAAGATCGCCATAGCGACCCTGACCAACGCACCCTGCTCCTTCTCCATCATCGTGCTGGGCATCATCGCCCTGTCCACTGCCGGCATCAATCCCTTCCCGGTACTGATCGTCGGCATCTTCCTTCCCATCATCCTGGTGCCTGCATTCCTGCGCCTGTTCTGGCGGGATACCAAGGCGGCTGACATCCATGACCTGCCCCGGTTCACTCCGAACACCGGCGTCATGGACCTGATCTTCGGCTCCGCCCGGGAGGGCGTCACCACCGTCTTCACCCTGATTCTCCCCGCCGGCTGTGCCGTATTTGCCATCGTCGGTCTGCTGGAGTACTTCGGGATCTGGAACGTATTCACCGAGGCTCTGGGCAGCTTCCTGAACATGATCGGCATCGAGGGCGAGTCCGGCATCCAGACCATCACCGTCGCCGGCACCCTGGCCATGAAGACCCTGGGCAGTCTGGTCTCCCCCGCCACCGCGGATGCGGCAGCCGGAGCCCTGAATGCAGTGCTGGCTGACCCCGCCGTAAAGAAGCTGATTGTCGGTTCCTTTATCCTCGCCAACTCATCCTGGCCCATTCAGATCCCTCTGGGTCAGATCCCCGCTGTGTGGAGCGGCGTTGTTGACCTGAAGACCCGTGAGATCATGGGCGCCGCCCTCATCGGCTGCATCATCCGTCTTGTCTATGCCGCACTGTGCGCACAGCTGTTCGGCCTGTTCTTCTGATCTCTGGACTGTCCGGCCGGCTGCAGGGGGCATTCACCCGGGGTGTCCTCTGCGCCGGTGCTGCGGGGAGAGGCGCAGACATTGAAACAGGCGCCGCATCTGTGGAATAATAGTGAAAAACGCATCGGAAGATGCGCAGAGAACGGAGGTTTCTCATGGGCATACCCAGAATTGTTATCGCGGGGGGCGGCTGGGCCGGCACCAGCGCTGCAGTGGCTGCAAAGAACGCCGGTGCGGAGGCTGTGGTGCTGGAGCGCACGGACATGCTGCTGGGCACGGGTCTGGTGGGCGGCATCATGCGCAACAACGGCCGCTTTACCGCAGCGGAAGAGGCCATTGCCCTGGGGGCAAACGAGATTTTTGAAACCATAGACGCCAACTGCAGGCATAAGAACATCCATTTTCCGGGGCATGACCATGCCAGTCTCTATGACATCGCCCTCATGGAGCCGGCTGTCAAGGCTCTCCTGCTGGGCAAGGGCATCGAGGTCCGGCTCCAGTCCCGCATCCGGGACGTGGAGACGGAGGACGGCGCCGTCACGGCGCTGATTCTGGACAGCGGCGAGCGGGTCAGAGGTGACGTGTTCATCGACGCCACCGGCACCGCAGGCCCCATGAACAACTGCACGAAATACGGGAACGGCTGCGCCATGTGCATCCTGCGCTGCCCCACCTTCGGAGGCCGGGTCAGCGTTGTGGGGAAAGCGGGCATTGAGGAGAAGATGGGCCGGAAGGCTGACGGCTCCATCGGTGCCATGAGCGGGTCCTGCAAGCTGCTGAAGGAGTCCCTGGCCCCGGAGATCGTGGAGGAGCTGAACCGCACCGGCGTGGCTGTGATCCCCATCCCCGAGCACCTGCGCAAGGGGGAGACGGCACTGGCTGCAAAAGCCTGCCAGCAGTACGCCCTGAAGGAGTTCAACGAGAATGTGGTCCTGCTGGATACAGGGCACGCCAAGCTCATGTCCCCCTACTACCCGCTGGACATGCTGCGGCAGATCCCCGGTTTCGAGAACGCCCGCTTTGAGGATCCCTACTCCGGAGGCAGAGGCAACTCCATGCGCTACATGGCACTGGCTCCCAGAGACAACGCCCTGAAGGTGGAGGGCCTGAAGAACGTCTTCTGCGGAGGCGAGAAGGCCGGTCTGCTGGTGGGACACACGGAGGCCATTGTTACGGGCTCCCTGGCCGGCTGCAATGCGGTCCGCTTCGCTGCGGGGAAGGAACTGCTGGTGCTGCCGGAGAGCCTGGCCATCGGCGACGCCATTGCATACGTGAAAAAAGCCATGGAGACCGAGGAGGGCATGGGAAAGAAGTATACCTTCTCCGGCTCCGTCTACTTCGAACGCATGAAGCAGCTGGGCCTGTACACCACAGACATCGATGCCATCCGGGCCAGGGTTGAGGAACTTGGCCTGACCGGAATACTGGCAGAGAAGCTAGTCTGAGGAGAGGCAGAAGAAGAGAGATTGAGAGAGAAGCTCCGGCGGGAGACCCGCAGGGGCAGAGAGAAACACAGGGACGGTGCAGCCGCCTGCGCGGCGTGCACCGTCCCATTCGCATCTGTTCAGGGCTGGCTGTCGTAGGTGTACCAGCCTTTGCCGGTCTTGCGTCCGAATTC
>CAYYHY010000336.1:0-2758 GCA_964471855.1 uncultured Oscillospiraceae bacterium
GGTGACGTATACTGACAGGGTACGAGGGCTGTTCTCCGGACGAACGGAAGCCCGAAATGGAGGCTGATGCATGTGAAAAATCTTGTCCTTCTGGCCGCTCTGGCGGCGAGCCTGCTGGCGGGCAGCTGCGGCCCCGCCGGTACAGCCAGCAGCACGGCCGGTTCCTCTGAACCCGAGGGGATCTACTACGACGGGGTTGAGGTCACCGAGGATACCACCGAGATTCTCCCCGGCCCCTCCAGCAGCCTGGAGGAGCTGGTCAGTCTGAAGGACACGCTCATCGGCCTGCAGACGATCCGGTTTGAGGGCCGCGAACCCACCCTGGACGAGCTGGCCCTGCTCCACGAGACCTGGCCCGGGGTGCAGGTGGACTACACCGTGACCGTGGGCGGCGTCACGGTCACCCCCGATGCGGAGTCCCTGGACCTCTCCGGTCTCCGCCACGCCGACATCGACCGGGCTCTGGAGTCCCTGAAGCTTCTGCCCGCTCTGAAGACCGTCAACCTGGGCGGCGCCCCCGTGGCCCCCGCCGAGGGGGATCCGGCCGCGGCTCCCGTGCCCGCCGTTCCCCTGGAGGAGGCGGTGCAGCTGGCTGACATCGGCCGCTTCCAGGAGGCCTTCCCCCAGGTGGTCTTTGACTACCACGTGGACCTCTTCGGCAAGGTGATCTCCATTCTGGACACCCAGATGGACTTCAACGGCATCGCCATGGACGACAACGGGGAGGCCGTCAAGGCCATCCTCCCCTACATGCCCAACTGCACCTACGTCAACATGGAGCGCACCGGGGTGCCCAACGAGGCCATGGCCGCCATCCGGGACCAGTTCCCCGGGGTCAAGGTGGTGTGGCGCATCTGGTTCGGCCGCTACTTCACCTGCCGCACCGACGCGGAGAAGATCCTGGCCGCCACCCTGGACGGCAACTGCACCGGCGCCAACAGCGCGGACCTTAAATACTGCACCGAGTGCCGCTACCTGGACCTGGGCCACAACACCCACCTGGACGACATCTCCTTTGTACAGTACATGCCCAAGCTGGAGGTGGCCATCCTGGCCATCAACTCCTGGTCGGACGCCAGCCCCCTGGCCTACTGCACCAACCTGGAGTACCTGGAGATCTTCAACACCAAGTGCACCGACCTCACCCCCCTGAAGGGGCTGAAGAACCTCCGCCACCTGAACTGCGCCTACCTGTGGGGCCTGTCGGACATCTCCCCCCTGTTTGAGATGACCTGGCTGGACCGCCTGTGGGTGGGCAGCGCCAACGCGGTGCCCAGGGGCACCCTGAACGCCCTGGTGGCCGCCCTCCCCAACACCGAGGTGAACATCACCGTCAACGGCGACCCCACCGGCGGCACCTGGCGCCACAACCCCCGCTACAACCTGCTCCGCCAGCAGTTCGGCTACCGCCAGCAGGACTACGCCTTCTACTGATCCCGTTATGCAAGATTCAGCCGGGCTGCCCCCAGGGCCGCCCGGCTTCTTCTCTTCTTAAAAGCTGTCAGTATCTGTCCCCTGCCGCGGTCTTGTGCCCTCTATCCTCCTCCCTTAAACTGGCACGGAAACCGGCGGCACCGCCGCCGGGCAGAAACAGTAAAGGAGGATAACCCTGTGGGCAGATATGTCAATCCGGACGGCGGGGCCTTCACAGCCCTGCGGAATGCCCCGGACTGTGTGGACCGCACCTCCCTGCTCTGCCGGCTCAGCCGGGACCTGGGAACGCCCGGGCGCTTTCTGTGCGTCTGCCGCCCCCCGGGATTCGGGAAGACGGCGGATGCGGAGATGGCCGCCGCCTTTTTCAGCTGCGGCTCGGAGGTCCTGTTTGAGGGGCTGGAGGTGTCCCGGTCCCCGGACTGCGGGAGGCATCTCCACCGGTACAATGTGGTCCATCTGAACATGGAGGAACTGGACGCCGCCCGCTCCGGGGACCCGGAGGGCAGCGGCATGGACCTGGTCCAGTACGCCCGCTCTGTCCTCACCGCCGAGCTGGAGTCCGTCTTCCATGTGGCCCTGCCCCGGCACGCCGGTCTGTCTGAGGCTCTGTACGAAATCATGCAGAGCACCCCGGAGCACAGGCAGTTTGCGGTGATCATCGACGAATGGGACTGGATCTTCCGGGCCTTCCCTGCCGACGCCCCCCTGCAGGAGGCCTGGGTCAGCCTTCTCAAAAACCTCTTCAGAAGCAGCGTCAGGGGCGGGAGCATCTGCCTGGGTTTCCTGACAGGCATCTTCCCCATCCGCAGGCATACCGTCCAGACCCGGCTGGACTGCTTCTCCCTCTACTCCATGGCCCGGCCCCTGAGCATGGGGGCGCACATGGGGTTCACCCGGGAGCAGGTGCAGGAACTGTGCCGGAGGCACGGCATGGACATTGAGGAGATGGAGCGGTGGTACGGCGGATACCGGGCCGGGGACGCCGGCACCGTCCTCTGCCCCCTGTCTGTGCTGACGGCCCTGGGGGAGGGCTCCTTCGGCGTCTTCCCCCCGGACACCACGGATCTTCTGCCCCGGTATCTGCGCAGGGACCTGGAGGGCGCGGAGGAGGCTCTGGACATCCTGGTCCGCGGCGGCTCGGTGGAGTACCGCCCCGGCAGCACCTTCCCGGTCACCCCGGAGGGTCCCGCCAGCCGGGACGAGCTGCTGGCCCTGCTGCTGCACCTGGGATACCTGACAGCCGCCCCCGGTCCCGGCAGGGGCACCGCATCCGTCTGCGTCCCCTGCCTCCAGGCCATGAGCCTGCTGAAGCAGGCGCTGGCTG
>CAYYHY010000337.1:0-2745 GCA_964471855.1 uncultured Oscillospiraceae bacterium
TGCATTGTTCCACGTGGAACATTCTTCCGGCGCCGCTGCCGGCAGACCCACATATTGGAGGTATCTACCCCAGCCAATGAAAACTAACTATCCCCGTCCCCTGAACAGCTTTCACCTTAAGATGATTGCCATTATTTCCATGCTTCTGGACCATATCGGGGCTGTTCTTCTCCCGGGTCTGCTCACACTCACCTGGTCTATGAAGGATGGAAGTCTTCCCTTTCCCTCTGGATTCCGCCATGGTCTCTTTACCTGGCTCAGCCTGCACCTTGATATCCTCTGGAACCTCGCAGACTGCCTGCGCGTTGTAGGTCGTCTTGCCTTCCCGCTCTTTTGTTTTCTGCTGGTTGAGGGATTCCTGCACACCCGGAGCCGCAGCCGCTATGCGTTCCGTCTTGCTCTCTTTGCATTTCTCTCTGAGATTCCTTACGATCTTGCCTTCAACTCAACGATGCTGGAATTTTGGGACAACAACGTTTTCATTACTCTTCTGTGCGGATTTCTCATGCTCTGGGGGCTGGAAACTCTCCGGAATCAGGTCATGACCCGTTTTTCCAACAGGACCACTGCCCGGGTCATCCTGGTTTCTCTCTCTCTTGTACTTCTGGCTGCTGCTGTTGGGGTGACGGCACTTCTGAATTCAGATTACTCTGTGTCTGGCATTCTCGTCATCTTCATTCTTTATGTTCTCCACAGGTTCCCAGTCCCGGCAATGCTGATTGCCACCATTGTTCTCAGCCTGATGAGTTTCTCGCCAGTTCAGTTCGCAGGCATCCTCGCCTCTGTTTTTCCTGCCTTCTACAACGGCCAGCGCGGTCCTCGAATCCGCTGGGTTTTCTACCTTTTCTACCCCTGCCATCTCTTTCTGCTGGCAGCTCTCCTCACCTTCCTCTCTAACGGTCTTGCATAGTGGTCCCGGCAGCCAGACAGGATCTGACAAGGTGCCTGGTCTTCTTATCTGCAGATCACCGGACCCCTGCAGCACAGCTGTTCCTGAATGTTCCACGTGGAACATTTCTGCTCACAGTTCTGGCTGTCTGAAGCCCATGCCACATCTGCAGCAGCGCTGTTCTCACCTGGCGGGACCTTCTTCACCTCCTGACCTGCCCGGATGTTCCACGTGGAACATCCGTTTGTCCGCTCTTTACAAACAAAGAACCTCTGCTCCGGCTGGCTCCTGGAGCAGAGGTTCTCACTATTGCACGTTTATTTTGTCCTGCAAATGTTCCACGTGGAACATTTCTGCTGCCGTCTGATCCTGCTGCTCAGCCCTGAGCTGCGGCCTTCTGCGCAGCGATCTCGTTGAGCCTGTCCGCCACGGCGTTGTAGCCGGAGTAGAAGGAGCACAGCAGCGGGGTCTTCACATCCTTCAGGTCAGGAAGCAGGGCCCGCATAGACACCTGCGCCATGACGATGGCGTCATAGCCCATCTTGTCGAGCTCCCGGATGTTCTCCATGAGGATCCGGTTGTGCTCTTCAGGATGACCGGCCTGCAGGGCATCCCATGCGGGATTCTGGAGGTACTGCGTGCACTCCATCTTCTTGCCCTGCTCCGCTCCGACCTTCTCAATGAGCCGCTGGCTGGGACCGAGGGTCGTCTCCACAGTAGCAATCAGAGCGATCTTTGTCCCCAGACGGACAGCCTCCTGAGCCATGGGGAGGTCAACTTTCATCACGGGGATGGAGACCTCTTTGGCATAGATGTCCGCAACCTCGCCTACGGTTGAGCAGGAGTTGACGATGAGGTCTGCACCGGAGATCTCCGCCGCCTTGGCGTAGAGAATCATCCGGTCGATGACTGCCTGGGTGGGGCCGCCGTTGGCCCGGACATCGTTCAGAAGAGTGCTGTCAGTGATGAACTCCACCCGCACGCCGGGGACACGCTCCTTCAGCAGAGCAATGGTGTCATCCCGCTTGGCGAAGCTGGTCTGGAGAATGCATACATGGGGGGCTGCCATTGAAAATCATCCTTTCCGTACGTTTGGTTCGGGTTCAGCCGTTCTTCCGGGCAATCAGGTCCAGGGCCTTCCGGACAATGGAATCCGTGTCCATGCCATGGTCCCTGTAGATGAGCTCCGGATCTCCAGACTCGCCGAAGCGGTCCTGGATTCCCACAATCGTCATGGGAACAGGGCGGTTCTGGACCACAGTCTCAGCGACTGCGCTGCCGAGACCGCCGTAGATTGTGTGATCCTCAATGGTCATGACAGCGCCAGTCTCCTGCGCTGCACGGAGGACCGCCTCTGTATCCAGAGGCTTGATGGTGGACATGTCCACAACCCGCACGCCAATGCCCTGTTCCTTAAGGATCGCAGCTGCATCCAGCGCCTTCTTCAGCAGAATGCCGGATACTATCATGGTCATGTCACGGCCGGTCTCCAGGACCGTACGGGCCTTCCCGATTTCGAAGACATAGGTCTCCGGGTCGTACAGGTCATCTACCGGGTTGCGGTGAAGACGGACATACAGAGGACCCTTGAAGTCCACTGCCGCATGGGCCAGAGATCTGGCTGAGACTGCATCCGCCGGCTGCACCACTGTCATGTTGGGGAAGGACCGCATAATGGACACATCCTCGATGGCAGCGTGGGTGGCACCGTCTCCGCCCACCTGGAGACCAGCATGGGTGCCGATGATGGTCACGTTCAGGTTGGGGTAGCACACGAACGTGCGCACCTGCTCGCAGGCCCGCATGGAGGCGAAGACGGCGAAGGTGGCCAGGAACACCTTGTTCCCGCAGGCCGC
>CAYYHY010000338.1:0-2723 GCA_964471855.1 uncultured Oscillospiraceae bacterium
ACGAATGTGAAAACCTGTTTCAGCGACCGTCCCCTGCGCGTCGGAGCTCTGCTCCTCATCCTTTGCCTTCTGGCCGGTCTCCTCCCGCTGTCTCCGGCACCCGCTGCCGGATCTGAGGAACTGACCCTGGAGAGCGCCTTCTGCACAGACGGAAGCAGCTCGGACATCTCCCTGTCTCCAGAGCAGGCGGCTGCCTACGCTGACATACTGGAGCGCACAGTGGAAGACAGCCCCGACCTGAGCTGCTTTGCCGTTCTGGTCGATGCCGGAGACGGCACAGCCGCTCTGTGGAGCGCTGCCATGGAGAGCAGCCCCAAAGACCCCAGCGACAGCTTCGAGGGGGACTACTATCCGGATTTTGACATGGATGACCGCTGGTACTTCCTCTCCTCTCAGGAAATCTGGGGCTGGGACGGAACCAGTGCGGTCAGAAGTTCTTTCCCGGACTTCTTCAGCAGGCTGTACTACATGCCGGAGGAGCACATGTTCGCCGCTGACGGTGGCATACCCAGCAGCGGCGCGGAGAACCAGTGGCAGGCTGTCTACCGCTTTGACAGCGGGACAGTGGATGAAGTCCCGGTATGGAGCAGATACTTCGTAATAACAGAAATCACCGGCGGCTCAGCTGAGTCTCTGAAGGAGACCTATGAAAGAGACCGTTCAAGGGAGGAGCTTCCCTGTCCGGACCTGCACCTCGACTGGGATCACCTGAACAGTGATGAAACACAGCCTTTTGCTGATATCTTCGGCGGGTCCGACGCTGAAAATGCTGCAGCACAGCTTGAAGCCCTGGACTTTGACAGCCAGTTCGGGTTCGCCGACATACCCGACGGGGACTCCCCGTGGCAGGACTCCGCCGAACTGGCCCGTGCGCTCCGCAGCCGGGCGGAGACGGAGACGGAGGATCTTCCCTCCTACTCCTCCCCTGCCCTGGACCCGTCCAGCCAGACCGGCTCCGAGATCGCAGACCTGGCCGGGGGTGAGACGGAAGCCATATACCAGCTCTCGGCTGAACTTTACTACGTGATTTCCCGCAGCAGCGCAGGGGAGGTCACCGGGACCCTTGTAAGAGGTTCCTCTGACAGCGGCGGGGAAAGCTGGACCGCTGTCCGCACCGACAGCCCCCCGGCCTCTCAGGAGGATCTGGATGCCCTCGTCCGGGAGGAAGAGGAACAGGAGAACCCGCCCCGGGAGGAGCCGGAAGAACCGCCCAAGAATCCGGGCACAGACCCCGGCCAGGGGCAGAACCAGGAGCCGGCGGATTACGGGGAGGCCCCGGACTTCGCCTCCGGCGACGAGCTCATCAGTTTCCTGGAGAGCTCCCTGGACGGCATGGGCGGCTCTGTCCCCAGCGATGCCGACCTGTCCAGGCTGGCCTTCTTCCTGGAGCGCTCTGTCTCTTCCCTGTGCGGCTGGTCCTGCACCGGGGACGCCGGCCGGCTGACCCTGGACAGCAGCACCTTCCCGGCAGACCTGGCGGAACAGGCGGAGGAGATCCTCGGCCGGGCGGAAACCCTGCTGTCCGACCGGGGCATCCAGCTCGGCCGGAATCTTACCCCGGTTATCCGCATCCTGTGGGAGAACGCAGACCCGGCCGCCCCCCTGCTGGTGGACCTGCTTCCGGAGACGGGGGAACTTCTCGGCGGGTGCACGGTCCAGATCCTGCTGAAAGACGGCACCTTCTTCCTTCAGCTCACCGCGGATCGCTTCCGGACCCTGACAGCGGAAGGGATCGCCTCCATCCAGATCTCACTGGACGACACCGGCTGCTGCACCCTCCTCTTTGTAGACAGCAGCGGCAAAACGGTGGAACACGCCCCTGTCCCTGTGGCAGCCGGTCTCCCCTGCACCTCTCCATACTGTGCCGTTACGGCGGCATACGGAGGGAACAGCGGTGTCCTGGGGGGACGGTCTGACACGGAGGAAGGCGTCATCCTCTTTGAGACCCCCTTCTCCTGCCAGTACCGGGTGGAGGACCGGACCCCCGCCTTTGATGACCTGGAGGGTCTCAGCGGCGAGGAACAGGAGGCGGTGCGCAGCATCGCCAGCCTGGGGATCCTGGATCCCGGCGGCAGCCGCTTTGAGCCGGACAGGAAACTGACCCGCTTTGAAGCGGCGGAGGCGGCAGTAAAGCTGACCTTCACCCTGGACCGGACCCTCCCCTGCCCCTTTACAGACCTGCCGGAGGGGAGCCCCCGCCTGGCATATGCAGTCTCCGCTGCAGCGGCGGGCCTGCTGACCGGTACCTCGGACACCATCTTTGACGGAAACCGCACCATGACCGTGGAGCAGGTCCTCACCGTGGCGGCCAGAATCCTGACAGAGTTCGGCGGCTTCCGCTTCGTGGAGGACCCCGGTCCGTACCTCAGCGCCGTTCCCGACGGCAGCAGCGTCAGCGGCTGGGCGCAGGCATCCGCCGCCCTGGCCGTCCGGGAGGGGCTTGTGGACAGAGGCGCGGCCCTGAACCCCGGCGGGGAGATCACCCGGCGCCAGGCCGCCCTGATCTTCTCCCGCCTCAGCGATGCGCTCCGGCCCGTGTATCCCCAGTCCATCCCTCTTCCGGCACCGGCAGAAACAGGTCCGGACACACCGGAACAGGAACTCCCCCCGGAGCCTTCCTTCCGCATCCCCCTGCCTGTCTGCATTGTACTGGTCCTTCTCCTCGCCTGCGCAGCGGCAGCCGGCGCCTTCTTCCTGGTGAGGAAACATGACAGCAGAGCAGC
>CAYYHY010000339.1:0-2684 GCA_964471855.1 uncultured Oscillospiraceae bacterium
GCACCCAAACTTGCCCAAGGAGATGCCCTTATGTCGATGATCACCAAGACTCTGGCTCAGGAGTTTTCCCGGACGGAGGAGCAGGTGGAGAACGTCATCCAGCTGATCGATGACGGCGCCACCATTCCGTTCATTGCCCGGTACCGCAAGGAAGTCCACGGCACCATGGACGACCAGGCTCTGCGGAGCATGGCGGACCGCCTCCAGTACCTGCGCAGCCTGGAGGCGAAGAAGGAAGAGGTATGCAGGCTCATTGACGGCCAGGGCAAGCTCACGGAGGAACTGTCAGGCCAGATCGAGGCGGCCGCCACCCTGGCGGAGCTGGAGGACCTGTACCGGCCCTACCGGCCCAAGCGCCGCACCCGCGCCACCATTGCCCGGGAGAAGGGGCTGGCGCCTCTGGCCGCCATGCTCAGCGCCCGGGGACCGGAGATCGACCCCCATGAGGCCGCCCGGGACTTCATCGACCCGGAGAAGGGCGTGGAGACGGAGGAGGAGGCCCTGCAGGGGGCCAGCGACATCCTGGCGGAGGACATCTCGGACAGCGCGGGCATCCGCAGGGCGCTGCGGGAGCTGTTCCAGTACCGGGCCTCTCTGGTTTCCAAAGCCGCAGCGGAGGAGCCGGAGGATACGGTCTACCGCCTGTACTATGACTTCACCTGCCCGGTGCGCACCATCCAGGGGCACCAGGTCCTGGCCATCAACCGGGGAGAGCGGGAGAATGTGCTGAAGGTCAGCATCACCATGCCCCCGGAGGCAGGTCACCTGACCGTGCGCCGGGCCGTGGTGGCGGGCACCGCCTGCCCGGACTTCGTCCGCGCCGCTGCGGACGACGCCTACGACCGGCTGATCGAGCCCTCCATGGAGCGGGAGGTCCGCAGTTCCCTGACAGACCAGGCCAACGAGGGGGCCATCCATACCTTTGCCCTCAACCTCAAGCCCCTGCTCATGCAGCCCCCGGTCAAGGGGAAGGTGACCATGGGCCTGGACCCGGGCTACCGCATGGGCTGCAAGGTGGCCGTGGTGGACGGCACCGGCAAGGTGCTGGACACCGACGTGGTGTACCCCACCTACAGCGAGAAGAAGAAGGAGGAGTGCATCCAGCGGCTTACGGAGATGATCCGGCAGCACCACGTGGAGCACATCGCCATCGGCAACGGCACGGCCAGCCGGGAGACGGAGGCCATGACGGTGGAGATGATCCGCCGGCTGGGGGGCGGCGTCAGCTACATGATCGTCAGCGAGGCCGGGGCCTCCGTGTACTCCGCCTCCAAGCTTGCTTCGGAGGAGTTTCCCCAGTTCGACGTCAATCTCCGTTCCGCTGTTTCCATCGCCCGCCGGCTCCAGGACCCCCTGGCGGAGCTGGTAAAGATCGACCCCAAGGCCATCGGCGTAGGCCAGTACCAGCACGACATGCCCCAGGCCCGTCTGGGGGAGACCCTGGACGGGGTGGTGGAGGACTGCGTCAACGCAGTGGGGGTGGATGTAAATACCGCATCCCCGTCCCTGCTGCAGCGGGTCTCCGGTCTCAACGCCTCCACTGCAAAGAACGTGGTGAAGTACCGGGAGGAGAACGGCCCCTTCACGGCCCGCAGCCAGTTCAGGAAGGTCCCCAAGCTGGGTCCCAAGGCCTTCGAGCAGTGCGCCGGCTTCCTGCGGGTCCCCGAGAGCCCCTACGTGCTGGACAACACCGGCGTGCACCCGGAGAGCTACGAGGCGGCTGTGAAGCTGCTGGAGGCCTGCGGCTATGCACTGGAGGACGTGAGCACCGGACAGCTGTCCGGCCTGAAGGAGGCGGCTGAGCAGATCGGCTATGAGAAGCTCTCCGAGATCTGCGGTGCCGGCGCCCCCACCCTGGAGGATATCGTCAAGGAGCTGATGAAGCCGGGCCGGGATCCCAGGGACGAGCTTCCGCCCCCCATTCTCCGCACGGACGTGATGGAGGAGAAGGACCTGAAGCCGGGGATGGAGCTGAAGGGCACCGTCCGCAACGTGGTGGACTTCGGCGTCTTTGTGGATATCGGCGTGCACACGGACGGCCTGGTCCACATCTCCAAGCTGCCCCGCACCGGGAAGAACCGGGTCCGCCACCCCTCCGAGATCCTCTCCGTGGGAGACGTGGTTACGGTCTGGGTCCTGGAGGTGGACGAGAAGAAGAAGCGCATCTCCCTGACCATGCGCAGGCCCCAGGGCACCCAGAGCGCAGCGGAGGTCTGAGACCGGTCCGGTCTCCTGCAGGATCAGGATGATAATAAAGCGGGAGGACAGGCGCCTCCCGCTTTACTCAAGTGACGGCGTATCTGCCGTCTTCCCTCTGCAGCCCTTCCGCCCCAGGAGGTCCCGGGGGACCGGGCGCCCAAAATTCTCCCCGCTTCGGGAAAAAAGGTGTTGACAAACCGGGGGCTGTCCCCTATACTGTACCATGCTGTCCGGGGAACCGGACTTCAAACGGGCCGGACGATTAGCTCAGCTGGTAGAGCATCCGCTTGACGTGCGGGAGGTCAGCAGTTCGAATCTGTTATCGTCCACCAGTATCCCACCGGAGATCCTTGTGATTTCCGGTGGTTTCTTTTTGCCCTCCGGAGAGGGAAGACGGGGAGCGGCAGAGCCGGTGCCTCCGGCTGCATTCCCTGCCGGCCTCCGGCTCCCCTGGGGGTCCTGAAGGAATATCGTTGACAGCCGCT